>NZ_CP157390.1:313362-626725 GCF_040050925.1 Leifsonia sp. NPDC080035
ACCCAGGGGTCCACCTCGTCCTGGGAGCGGTAGCGCGTGGCGTCGTCCGCATTCGTGTGCGACTTCATCCGGTACGTGATCGCCTCGACCAGCGTCGGGCCGCCGCCCTCGCGCGCCTCGTCGACCGCCTCCCCGAGCACGGCGAGCAGGGCTGCGAGGTCGTTTCCGTCGACGAGGCGGCCGCGCATCCCGTAGCCGATGCCCTTGTGCGCGAGACTCGGCGCCGCGGTCTGTCTGCGCAGCGGCACCGAGATGGCGTAGCCGTTGTTCTGCACCAGGAAGACCACGGGCAGGTGGAAGACGGCGGCGAAGTTCAGCGCCTCGTGGAAGTCGCCCTCGCTGGTGGCGCCGTCGCCGCACATCGCGACGACCACGGTGTCCTCGCCGCGCATCCTGGCGGCGTGCGCGAAGCCGACGGCGTGCAGCAGCTGCGTGGCGAGCGGTGTCGCCTGCGGCGCGACGCGCACCCGGTTCGGGTCGTAGCCGGAGTGCCAGTCGCCGCGGAGCAGCAGGAAGGCGTCGAACGGATCCACGCCGCGCGTGACGACGGCGACCGAGTCGCGGTAGGTCGGGAACAGCCAGTCGCCGTCGGCGAGGACCATGGCCGCCGCCACCTCGCAGGCCTCCTGGCCGTGCGAGGACGGGTAGACGGCGAGCCGTCCCTGCCGGACGAGGGCGTCGGCCTGGTCGTTGAGGCGTCGGCCGAGCACCAGGTGGCCGTAGCCGGTGCGCAGCAGGTCGGCGGACGGGAACGGGTAGTGCTCGTGCTGATGGCCCGAGCCCTCCTCGTCGATGAGCCGGAGCGGGGTGTCGCCCGGCAGCAGATCGTCGGCGTGCATCTGTTCTCCTTCGAAAGACGTCGCTGCTTCTCAGGATGACTTCGCTGGACCGGCGGCGCTACGGGTCCGCGAGAACCGAGACGAATGCATGGCATTCTGCGGGGTTCGGTGGCAAACTGTCTGCCACCATGGACGACATCGACGGCCGCATCGTCGCGGCACTCCGCGCGGACGGCCGCGCCTCGATCACGGCGGTCGCCGAGGCGGCGCACGTCTCGCGCGCGAACGCCTACGCACGGCTCTCCCGGCTGCTGGACGACGGCGTCATCACCGGGTTCACGGCGAAGCTGGACCCGCGCCGCTCAGGCCGCGCCTCTTCCGCGTACGTGACGATGCGGGTGGAGCAGGCGGACTGGCACGCGCTCCGCGATCGGCTGCGGCAGATCCCCGAGGTGGAGCACTTCGCGTTGGTGGGCGGCGACTTCGACGTGATCCTGCTGGTGCGGGCGCGCGACAACGAGGACCTTCGGCGGGTGGTGCTGGAGGAGCTGACGAGCATCCCATCGGTGCGCGACACCAAGACCTCGCTCGTGTTCGAGGACCACGACCTGCGCTGAGCCCGGAGCCTACCGCGGTTTGCGCCAAATCGTGGTTCTGAGGCGGCCATACCCACGATTTGGCACAAATCTCGCTAGGGGCAGCGCGGGAGTCAGCGCCGTCGCTTGCCGGGTGCGGGCGGGTCTGCGACTATTTACTTGCTGAACGTTCGTTCGGTAATTCGCTCTCGAGGAGGACAGCGATGACCGAGGCCTACCTCGTCGGCGGCGTCCGCACCCCGGTCGGCCGCTACGGCGGCGCCCTCGCCGGCGTGCGCCCCGACGACCTCGCCGCGCTGGTGGTGGCCGAGGCCGTGCGGCGCGCTGGCGTCGACCCTGCAGCCATCGACGAGGTGGTGCTTGGAGCCGCGAACCAGGCCGGGGAGGACAACCGCAACGTCGCCAGGATGGCCGTGCTGCTGGCGGGGCTGCCGGACTCCGTCCCCGCAGTCACGGTGAACAGGCTGTGCGCCTCCGGCCTCAGCGCGGTCACGATGGCAGGCCAGGCCATCCGTGCGGGAGACGCGGAGCTCGTCGTCGCCGGCGGCGTCGAATCGATGACGCGGGCGCCCTGGGTGCAGGCGAAGCCGGAGCGCCCCTGGGCGAAACCGGGCCCGCAGTTCGACACCTCGATCGGCTGGCGGTTCACGAACCCGCGCCTGGCCGAGAGGGACAAGGCGATGTACAGCATGCCGGAGACCGCGGAGGAGGTCGCCCGCATCGACGGCATCACCCGCGAGGACGCGGACGCGTTCGCCCTCGCAAGCCACCGCCGCGCCGCCGCCGCGACCGACGCGGGCCGCTTCGCCTCCGAGATCGTGCCGGTGCCGACGCGCGCGGGCGCCGTGGACGCGGACGAGAGCATCCGCCGCGACACCAGCGCGGAGGCGCTCGCGGCGCTGAAGCCGGTGGTCGCGGGCGG
The DNA here is from genome assembly GCF_040050925.1 of Leifsonia sp. NPDC080035. Taxonomy (NCBI): domain Bacteria; kingdom Bacillati; phylum Actinomycetota; class Actinomycetes; order Micrococcales; family Microbacteriaceae; genus Leifsonia; species Leifsonia sp. NPDC080035. Next base: position 315,660 of record NZ_CP157390.1, read on the forward strand.
CACGGTGGTGACGGCGGGCAACTCCTCCCCGCTGAACGACGGCGCGTCGGCGATCGTGGTCGCGAGCGCCGAGGCGGTCGACCGCTACGGCCTGCGCCCGCGGGCGCGGATCGTCTCCGCGGCGAGCGCGGGCGTCGCGCCGGAGGTGATGGGGCTCGGCCCGGTCCCCGCCACGATGAAGGCGCTGGAGCGCGCCGGGCTGGACGTCGGCGACCTCGGCTGCGTCGAGCTCAACGAGGCGTTCGCGAGCCAGGCGCTCGCGTCCATCCGCCGCCTCGGGCTGGACCCGAATACGGTGAACGCCGACGGCGGCGCCATCGCGCTCGGCCACGCGCTCGGCTCGAGCGGGTCGCGCATCCTGGTCACCCTGCTCGGACGGATGCAGCGCGAGGGCGCGCGCTACGGGCTCGCCACGATGTGCGTCGGGGTCGGCCAGGGCGCGGCGATGATCGTCGAGGCCATGCCGTGAGCGCCGTGGAGACGCTGATCGTGGACGAGGCCACCGACCGGCTCGTCGTCACCCTGAACCGGCCGGACAAGCGCAACGCGATCGACCAGCGGATGGTCGACGAGCTGCACGCGGTGTGCGAGCGGCTCGAGCGCGACCCGCGCATCCTCATCCTCACCGGGTCGGATGGCGTGTTCGCGTCCGGAGCCGACATCGCCGAGCTGCGCGACCGCACGGCGATCGACGCCCGGCGCAGCATCAACGCGACGATCTTCTCGCGGATCGCGGCGCTGCCGATGCCGGTGATCGCCGCCGTCGACGGGTACGCGCTCGGGGGCGGCGCCGAGCTGGCGTATGCCGCCGACTTCCGCGTCGGCACGCCGCGGCTGCGGATCGGGAACCCGGAGACCGGGCTCGGGATCATCGCCGCGGCCGGAGCGCTGTGGCGGCTTCCGCAGCTGGTCGGCGAGCCGCTGGCGAAGGAGATGGTGCTGGCCGGGCGCATCCTGACCGGCGAGGAGGCGCTCGCGGCGCGGCTGGTCGGGGACCTGTTCGAGCCGTCGGAACTGCTCGCCGGCGCGCACGCCCTCGCCGACAGGATCGCCGCGAACGACCCGCTCGCCACCCGCTTCACGAAGGCGGTGCTGGCCGCTCCGCCCGCACGGCACCCGCGCGCGGAGCGCGAGGCCCAGGCGGTGCTGTTCGAGTCGCCGGAGAAGCACCGGCGGATGACCGCGTTCCTGGAGAGGAGGCGGCGATGACCGCGCTGCCGCAGCGGATCGGCGTCATCGGGGGCGGCCGGATGGGCGCAGGGATCGCGCACGCCTTCCTGATGGCGGGCGCGACGGTTGCGGTGGTCGAGCAGAACGCGACGGCCGCCGCGCAGGCGCGCGACCGCATCCTGGACGCCGTCGCCGGCAGCGTCGAACGCGGCGCGGTCGCGCCCGACCCCGAGCGGCTGCTGGTGACCGTGACCTGGGAGGCGCTCAGCGGCGCCGGCCTGGTCGTCGAGGCGGTGCCGGAGCTGGCCGACCTGAAGCGGGAGGCGCTGCGCCGCGCGGAGGACCTGCTGGAGCCGGACGCGGTGCTCGCGACCAACACCTCCTCGCTCTCCGTCGACGCGCTCGCCGAGGCGCTGGAGCGTCCGGGTGCGTTCCTCGGGATGCACTTCTTCAACCCGGTCCCGGCGTCCGCGCTCGTCGAGGTGGTGGACGGCACCGCCACCTCGCCGAACGCGCTGCAGGCGGTGACCGGCTGGGTGCGGGCACTCGGCAAGACCGCGGTCGTTGTGCGCGACTCCCCCGGGTTCGCCTCCTCGCGGCTCGGCGTGCTGCTCGGCCTGGAGGCCATCCGGATGGTCGAGGAGGGCGTCGCGACACCCGAGGACATCGACGCCGCGATGACCCTCGGCTACAAGCATCCGGTCGGGCCGCTCCGGCTGACCGACATCGTCGGCCTCGACGTCCGCCTCGACATCGCCGAGTACCTGGCGCGGGAGCTCGGCCCGCGCTTCGAGCCGCCCGCCCTGCTGCGCAGCATGGTCGCCGAGGGGATGCTCGGCCGCAAGGCCGGGCGGGGCTTCTACCTCTGGCCTAGCGAGCCTCGATGATGAGGTTGGTGATGCGCGCGGTGCAGAGCCGGTTGCCGTCCTCGTCGGTCACGACGACCTCGTGCGAGGTGACCGTGCGGCCCAGCCGGATCGCCGTCGCGACGCCGGTGACCAGCCCGGACCGCGCCGAGCGGTGGTGCGTCGCGTTGATGTCGAGGCCCACGGCGCTGCGTCCTGGGCCGGCGTGGATGACCGCCGCCCACGAGCCGAGCGCCTCCGCGAACGCGATCGACGCCCCTCCGTGCAGCAGCCCGAACGACTGGCGGTTGCCCTCGACGGGCATCGTCGCCACCACGCGTTCCGCTGACTGCTCCAGGATGCGAACGCCCATCTTCTCATCGAGCTCGCCGAGCTCGATCGTCCAGTCTCCATCGGCCACGGGACCAGCCTACGTCCCACCGGCCGCCTCGACCCCGGGAGGGAACCCATGACGCTGCCCAGCTACATCCGCGGAGAGTGGTGGACGCCGGGAGTCGGCGACGGCGCAGCCGGCGACGGCGCGACCGACGACGGCGCGACCGACGTGCTCGACGCCTCCACCGGCGAGCTCGTCGCCCGGGTCGGCGCGACCGGTCTCGACCTCGTCGGCGCGGTCGACTACGCCCGCACCGTCGGCCAGGCTTCCCTCGGCGAGCTCACTTTCCACCAGCGGGCGCTGCTGCTGAAGCAGCTGGCGCAGGCGCTGACCGCCCGCAAGCAGGAGCTGTACGACCTCTCCGCGCGCGCCGGTGCGACCCTCCAGGACTCGTGGATCGACGTGGACGGCGGCATCGGCGCCCTGTTCACCTACGCGTCCAAGGGGCGGCGCGAGCTGCCCAACGCCCGGGTCTACGTCGACGGCGCTCCCGAGCCGCTGTCGAAGGACGGCTCGTTCCTGGGCCAGCACATCTTCACCCGGCTGCCGGGGGTCGCGGTGCAGATCAACGCCTTCAACTTCCCGGTCTGGGGGATGCTCGAGAAGTTCGCGCCGGCGTTCCTCGCCGGCATGCCGACGCTGGTCAAGCCGGCCACGCCGACCGCGTACGTCGCGGAGGCCGCCGTGCGGATCATGGTGGAGTCCGGGCTGCTGCCCGACGGATCCCTGCAGCTGGTCTGCGGCGCGGTGCCCGGCCTCCTGGATGCGCTGCGGCTGGGCGACCTCGTCGCCTTCACCGGGTCGGCGTCCACCGCCGAGAAGCTGCGGCAGCACGACTCGGTGCAGACGGGCGGCGTGCGCTTCACCAGCGAGACCGACTCCATCAACGCCTCCGTGCTCGGGCCGGACGCGGTCACAGGGACCCCCGAGTTCGACGCGTACGTGAAGCAGCTCGTGGTCGAGCTGACGGCCAAGTCGGGCCAGAAGTGCACGGCCATCCGCCGTGCGATCGTGCCGGAGCCGCTGGTGGACGACGTGCTCGCGGCGGTCCGCGAGCGCATCGCCTCCCGCGTAGTCGTGGGCGATCCGCGCGCGGAGGGCGTGACCATGGGTCCGCTCGCGTCGCGCGCGCAGCGCGCCGAGGTGCTGCGTCAGGTGGCGCGGCTGGTGGAGGCGGGCGGCGAGCTGGTGCTCGGCGGGCTCGACCAGCCGACGGTCGTGCACGCCGATGGGAGCCTCGGCGTCGCGACCGAGGGCGCCTTCGTCGCCCCGATCGTGCTGCGGTTCGCCGACGCCAGGACGCCGGAGGCGCACACGGTGGAGGCGTTCGGTCCGGTCGCGGCCGTGCTGTCCTACCGCACGGCGGGCGAGGCGGCGGAGCTGGTCGCGCTCGGCGGCGGCTCGCTCGTCACCAGCGCGGCGACGCACGACGCCGACTTCGCGCGCGAGCTGGTGCTCGCCTCCGCGGCGTACAACGGCCGCATCCTGCTGCTCGACCGGGACGACGCGCGCACCTCCACCGGCCACGGCTCGCCGGTGCCGCACCTGGTCCACGGCGGCCCCGGCCGCGCGGGCGGCGGCGAGGAGCTGGGCGGGATCCGGGCGGTGCTGCACCACATGCAGCGGACCGCCATCCAGGGCTCGCCCGACATGCTCACGGCCGTCACCGGGGTGTGGCACGAGGGGGCTGCGACCGGGGACGACGGCGTGCACCCCTTCCGCAAGTCGCTGGCGACGCTGCGGATCGGGGATCGGGTCGCGAGCGACTCCCGCCGGGTGACCCTCGACGACATCGAGTCCTTCGCGACGTTCACCGGCGACACGTTCTACGCCCACATGGACGAGGAGGCGGCGGCCGCGAACCCGTTCTTCCCCGGGCGCGTCGCGCACGGCTACCTGCTGGTCTCCTGGGCGGCCGGCCTGTTCGTCGACCCGGCTCCCGGACCGGTGCTCGCCAACTACGGGCTGGAGAACCTGCGCTTCCTGACGCCGGTGGTCCCGGGCGACAGCATCCGCGTCGCGCTCACCGCGAAGCAGATCACGCCGCGCGAGACCGACGACTACGGCGAGGTGCGCTGGGACGCCCGCATCCTGAACCAGCGAGACGAACTCGTCGCCTCCTACGACGTGCTGACCCTCGTCGCGAAGGAGTAGCGGACCAGCTCCAGGCCGCCGAGCACAGGAAAAAGGTCGCGAAATCGGCGATTTCTCGACCCTTTTCCTGTGCTCGGCGGCGTGGGCGGGCGGGTCAGCGGCCGGTGAAGTGCGGGGGGCGCTTCTGCTGGAAGGCGGCGAAGCCCTCGCGGTAGTCGGCGGTGTCGCGGAGGGCGGCCTGCGCGGCGTTCTCCGCGTCCATGGAGGACCACAGGTCGAGGGAGCCATCACGCAGCCCCGCGACGATCCGCTTGCTCGCCAGGAAGGCCTGAGTCGCACCGCGCGCGGCGGCGGCGGCCGCGGCATCCACCTCGTCCGTCAGCCCGTCGGCCGGCAGCGCACGGCTGAACAGACCGCCCGCCACCGCCTCCGCTCCCGAGAGCAGCCGGCCCGAGTAGATCAGGTCGAGCGCGCGGTGCGGGCCGAGCCGCGAGACCAGCAGCCAGTGGCCGCCGGAGTCGAGGGCCGCGCCGAGCGCGGCGAACGGCGAGCCGACCTTGGCATCCTCGGCCACGAACACGACATCCGTCGCCAGCAGCAGGCCGAGTCCCACCCCGAGGGATGCGCCCTGGGCGGCCGCGAACGTCGGCGCCGGGAACGCGCTCATCCGGTGCAGCAGCGGCGTGACCAGCCCGTCGAGGTACGCGGGAACGTCGTCGGTCGCGGGGTCGACGCCGGCGATGTCGCGTCCCGCGCAGAACGATCGCCCCTCGCCGCGCAGCACGAGCGCGCGGACGCCCGCGCCCTCCGCCTCGGCGTACGCCGCATCCAGGCGCCGCAGATCGTCCGGCCCGAGGGCGTTCAGGCGCTCCGGCGCGTTCAGCGTCACCCGGGCGATCCCGTCGTCGATGGTCAGCTCGATCATGGCGCTCCCTACACGTCGTAGTCCACGACGACTTTCTCGGTCAGGGGATGGGACTGGCAGGTCAGCACGTAGCCGCGCTCCAGCTCCTCCGGCTCCAGCGCATAGTTCTCGGTCATCCGCACGTCGCCGGTGAGCAGCCGCGCCCTGCACGTGCCGCAGACGCCGCCCGCGCACGCGAACGGGACGTCCGGACGGACGCGCAGCGCGGCGTTGAGCACGGACTCGTTCGCGTCCACCGGAGTGGTCACAGTCGAGGTCTGGCCGTCCAGCGTGAACTCGATCTCCACCGTCTTCTCGCCGTCGTGCACGACCACCGGGCGCCCGGCGTCGCCGCGCACCTCCCCCGGCTCCCCGGTCGTGAACAGCTCGAAGTGGATGCGCTCCCGCGGCACGCCGCGCGCCTCCAGCACGTCCCGGCACAGCTGCACCAGCTCGAACGGCCCGCACAGGAACCACTCGTCGACTGTCTCCGGGGGCAGCAGGCCGTCGAGCATCCGCTGCAGCCGGTCCTCGTCGATGCGGCCGGAGAGCAGCGGCGCTGAGCGCTGCTCGCGGGAGAGCACGTGGTGCAGGGCGAGCCGGGACGGGTAGCGGTCCTTCAGGTCGGCGAGCTCCTCCAGGAACATCACGTCGATCGCTGTGCGGTTGGTATAGACGAGCGTGAACCGGCTGGTGGCGGACGCGGCGAGGATGCTCGAGGCGAGCGCCATCAGCGGGGTGATGCCCGAGCCGGCGGCGATGCCGGCGACATGCACGTGGTCCAGCGCGCCGAGGTCTGTGGTGAAGGTGCCCTGCGGACTCATCACGTCGATCCGGTCGCCCGGGCGCAGCGCGCTGGTGGCCCAGGTCGAGAACGCGCCGCCGAGGTCGCGCTTGATCGCGACGCTGATCCGCCCGGGCGACGGCGGCCGGCAGATCGAGTAGCTGCGCCGCAGCTCGTGGCCGTCGACCGTGGCCCGCAGCGCGACGTGCTGACCGGGGAGGTAGTCGTACTCGCCCCGGAGCTCGTCCGGCACGGCGAAGGTCACCTCGACGCTCGCCGCGGTCAGCGGCCTGACCTCGGCGACGGCGAGCGTGTGGAAGCGCGCGCGGGCCATCAGCGCGACCTCACAGCGCCTTGAAGTGGTCGAACGGCTCGCCGCAGCCCTCGCACACGTACAGGGCCTTGCACGCCGTGGAGCCGAAGTGCGACACCTCCCTCGTCTTCAGCGACCCGCACTGCGGGCACTTGACGGCGAGGGTGAGCCGCACAGGACCGGCGCCGCTCGGCGGCGCGATGCCGTACGCGCGCAGCGCCGCCTTGCCCGCGTCGCTGATCCAGTCGGTCGTCCAGGCCGGCGAGAGCACGAGCCGCACCCGGACGTCCCCGAATCCCGCGGCGTCGAGGGCGCGGACCACGTCCTCCCGGATGGCGTCCATCGCCGGGCAGCCGGAGTAGGTCGGGGTCATCACGACCTCGACGCCGGTGTCGGTCACCGTCACCTCGCGGAGGATGCCCAGGTCGTCGATCGTGAGCACCGGCACCTCGGGGTCGAGGACCGCGGCCGCGGTGGCCCAGGCGCGTCCCGCCTCGGCGGCGTGCCCGGTCACCAGCTCGCTCCGGGGTGCCGGCGAGCGAGCACCTGCAGCTCCGCCAGGAGCGGCCCGAGGTGCTCTGAGTGCCGTCCACGTCGCCCTCCGCCCGAGGAGGCGAATGTGGCCGGCGGCTCCAGCTCCGCCTCCGCGATCACGGGGGCGATGCCCGACTCGAACGGCTCGTGGAGGGTGGATGGCCGCACCGCGACCCCCTCCAGCCGGTCGATCAGCGGCTCGTCGTGGAACAGGTCCGCCGTCCACGGCCAGAGGTCGTCGAGCGCCACGAGGGTGCGCCCCCTCGACTCGTCCGTGCCGAGCGCGAGGCGCAGCATCCAGCGGTCGGCGTGGTCGCGGTGGTAGTCGACCTCCTTGACTGCCTTCGCGGCGACGCCGGCGAGCACCGGGTCGGCGGAGGCGCGCAACCGCTCGTAGAGCTCGTAGAGGTAGTGGGATGCGGCGAACTGGCGGACGATCGTGTGCGCGAAGTCCCCGTTCGGCTGCTCGAACAGGTGGGCGGAGCGGAACGCGTGCTCGTCGCGCCAATAGGCCAGGTCGTCCTCGGTACGGCCGTCGGCGGTGCCCGCGTAGCGGAGCAGCGAGCGCGCGTGGCCGAGCAGGTCGAGCGCGATGTTGGCGAGCGCGACGTCCTCTTCCAGCTCCGGCGCCCGCGAGATCCACCAGCCGAGCCGCTGGGAGAGCACGAGGGAGTCGTCGCCGAGCCAGAGCGCATACTCGGCGACGTCCGGGCTCGCGGCGGCATCGGAGTCCGCCGCGACGAACTCGGCGGAGAGGGTCACCGCGCTCAGCTCCACGTGACCGTGCGGATCCGTGATCGTCTCGTCCTCGCTCACAGGTGCTTCACCCCCTCGGCCTCGGTGTAGTACGTGGCGTGCCGGAAGTTCTTGCCCTCGGCGGACTCGAAGAACGCGTCCTTCGCGTCCGGGTCGCTCGCCGTGATCGCGTCGGAGCGGACCACCCAGATCGAGACGCCCTCGCCGCGCCGGGTGTAGAGGTCGCGGGCGTTGCGCACCGCCATCTCCTCATCCGGGGCGTGCAGCGACCCGACGTGCACGTGGCTGAGCCCGCGGGAGGCGCGCACGAACACCTCCCAGAGCGGCCAGACCTCGGGCGTCACGCGACCGCCCCCGCCCCGACGGGCGCGGCGGTCGCCGCTGCGGCGGTCGCTGCTGCGGTGGCGCGCTTCGCTGCGTATGCCGCCGCGGCCTCCCGCACCCAGGCGCCGTCCTCGTGCGCCTCCCGGCGACGCTGCATCCGCTGCGCGTTGCACGGCCCACGGCCGGCGATCACCTCCTGCAGCTCGCTCCAGTCGATCGGCCCGATGTCGTACGCCTGCGTGTTCTCGTTCCAGCGCAGCTCGGGGTCGGGCAGGGTCACACCGAGCGCCTCGGCCTGAGGCACCAGCATCCCGACGAAGCGCTGGCGGAGCTCGTCGTTCGAGAAGCGCTTGATCTTCCACGCCATCGACCGCGCCGAGTTGGGCGAGTCGCCGTCGGGAGGTCCGAACATCATCAGCGACGGCCAGTACCAGCGGTCGACCGCGTCCTGCGCCATCCTTCGCTGCTCCGGCGTCCCGCGCATGAGGGCGAGCAGGATCTCGAAGCCCTGGCGCTGGTGGAACGACTCCTCCTTGCAGATGCGCACCATCGCGCGGCCGTAGGGAGCGTAGGAGCAGCGGCAGAGCGGCACCTGGTTGCAGATGGCCGCGCCGTCGACCAGCCAGCCGATCGCGCCGATGTCGGCCCAGCTGAGCGTGGGGTAGTTGAAGATCGAGGAGTATTTCGCGCGTCCGGAGATCAGCTGCTCGGTCATCTCGTCCCGGGTGATCCCGAGCGTCTGCGTCGCGGAGTAGAGGTAGAGGCCGTGGCCCGCCTCGTCCTGCACCTTCGCCATCAGGATCGCCTTGCGCTTCAGGCTGGGCGCGCGGGTGATCCAGTTCGCCTCCGGCTGCATCCCGATGATCTCGGAGTGGGCGTGCTGCGACATCTGCCGGATGAGCGTGCGCCGGTAGTCGTCGGGCATCCAGTCGCGGGGCTCCACGCGGGAGTCGGCGGCGATGAGCTCGTCGAAGCGTGCGCGGCCGGCCGCGTCCTCCGCCCTCTCGTCTGTCTCGTGGACGTGCTGCTGCGCCTGCGGTGCCGTGGCCGCCATTGGCCCTCCTCCGTGCTGACGATCTTTACTGACTGATCGTTCGTTCAGTATATCGCCCGTCCCGGTCTTCGTGCCACACTGGGCGGATGACCGACACGCTGCCCAGCGAGGGCCTGCGCCGCGGCCGTCCCGGCTACGACCAGCGCGGCATCCTCGAGGTCGCCGTCGCCGCGTTCAACGAGCACGGCTACGACGCCACCTCCATCGGGATGCTCGCCGAGCGCCTCGGCCTGTCGAAGTCGGCGATCTACCACCACGTGTCCTCGAAGGACGAGCTGCTCGCCCTGGCGCTCGATGAGGCGCTCGACGGCTTGGAGGGGGTGCTGCGCTCCCCGGAGGCCGGAACGGGCACGGCGGCGGAACGGCTCGCGGTCGTGCTGCGCGGCGCGGTGCGGGTGCTCGCCGACAAGCTGCCGTACGTCACGCTGCTGCTGCGGGTCCGCGGCAACACCGACGTGGAGCGGGCAGCGCTGGCCCGCCGTCGCGCGTTCGACCACGCGGTCGCCGACCTCGTCGCCGAGGCGCGCGCGGAGGGCTCGCTGCGCGCCGACGCCGACCCGGCCGTGATCGCCCGTCTGCTGTTCGGGATGATCAACTCGCTCACCGAGTGGTACGACCCCGCCGGGCCGCTCACCCCCGACGAGCTGGCCGACACCATCCTGGCGTTCACGCTGCGCTGAGCGGGCCGCGACGCCGTCGCCCAACCGACATTTGGCGCAAATCGTGGTCACGGCACCGCTCGTTCCCGACATTTGGCGCAAATCGTGGGCCAGGCCCGTTACGCCGCGTGACGCGCGGCGTGCGGCGGGCGCGGCGCCGTTGCATCCTGGAGCGCATGACGAGGCAGATCCGATTCAACGCGTTCGACATGAACTGCGTCGCCCACCAGTCGTCCGGCATGTGGCGGCACCCCGATGACCAGGCCTGGCGCTACAAGGACCTCACCTACTGGACCGAGCTCGCGAAGCTGCTGGAGCGCGGGAAGTTCGACGGCATCTTCATCGCCGACGTGCTCGGCACCTACGACGTCTACGGCGGCAGCAACGAGGCGGCCATCCGGCACGGCGCGCAGGTGCCCGTGAACGACCCCATCCTGCTGGTCTCGGCGATGGCGCTGGTCACCGAGAACCTCGGCTTCGGCATCACCGCCGGCACCGCCTACGAGCACCCGTACCCGTTCGCCCGCAGGATGTCGACGCTCGACCACCTGACCAAGGGACGCGTCGGCTGGAACGTCGTCACCGGCTACCTGCCGTCCGCCGCACGCAACATGGGCCACGACGACCAGCTCCAGCACGACGACCGCTACGACCACGCGGACGAGTACCTGGAGGTGCTCTACAAGCTGTGGGAGGGGTCCTGGGAGGACGACGCGGTGGTACGCGACCGCGAGTCCGGCGTGTTCACCGACCCGTCGAAGGTGCACGAGATCGGCCACCAGGGCAAGCACTTCACCGTGCCCGGCATCCACCTCTCCGAGCCGAGCCCGCAGCGCACCCCGGTGATCTACCAGGCCGGGGCCTCCAAGCGCGGCATCTCGTTCGCGGCCGAGAACGCCGAGGCGATCTTCGTCGCTGCCTCCACCAAGGCGGGACTGAAGGAGACGGTCGGCAAGCTCCGGGATGCGCTGGAGGCGGCGGGACGCGACCGCTACTCCGCGCGCATCTACACGCTGCTCACGATCATCACCGACGAGACGAGCGAGAAGGCGCAGGCGAAGTTCGAGGACTTCCTGCAGTACACCTCCGACGAGGGCGCGCTCGTGTTCATGTCCGGGTGGATGGGCGTCGACCTCTCCGAGTACGACCTCGACGAGCCGATCGGCAACGTGAAGAGCAACGCCATCCAGTCCGCGGTCGCGAACTTCCAGCGTCCGAACGAGGACGGCGGCGAATGGACGGTGCGCGACATCGGCCGCAACGGCGCGATCGGCGGCCTCGGCCCCTACATCGTCGGCTCAGCATCGGAGGTCGCGGACACCCTGCAGGAGTGGGTGGAGGACACCGACGTCGACGGCTTCAACCTCGCCTACGCGATCACGCCCGGAACCTTCGAGGACATCGTCGAGTTCATCGTCCCCGAGCTGCAGCGCCGCGGCGCCTACCCCACCGACTACGTGGACGGCACGCTGCGCAACAAGCTGCACGGCGACGGCGACCGCCTCCCGGAGACGCACCGCGGTGCGCGCTACCGCATCGGCTCGGCGGTCGCACGGGGCTGAGCGCGGCGCAGGTAGACCCGCCGTTCTGCCTGCCCGCGGCGCACGGCCCGCAGGAAAATGCGGCGCAGGCGGGCATGGGCTTCGAAATGTGCCCGCTCACGCGGCGCCCGCGGTGAGGGTAACACCCGGGCGTCGCGGCCCCCTCCACGTGCGGCCCGGCCGCGGGCGAGCCGCCGAGCACAGGGAAAATGTCGCGAATCGCGCCGGATCGCGACACTTCTCCTGTGCTCGGCGGCCTCGGGCGGCCCGTGAGGCCGGGCGCTAGGCCTCGGCCGGGCGCGGGAGGTGCTTGGTCGAGGAGAGCAGCAGCATCAGCGCCGACAGACCGGCCAGCGCGACGAGCGCGACGAACAGACCGATCGTCGACAGCGGCGGGGTGACCGCCGCGAGCAGGGTCGGCACCAGGAAGCCGGCGTACGCGACGGCGTAGAACATCCCCGTCAACCCCGCCAGGTCGCGCGGGGAGGCGATGCTCTGCACCTCGAGCAGCCCGGAGACGAGCGCGATGCCCATCCCCGCGCCGAGCACCACCGCCGCGACCAGGCCGAGCAGCAGCGACCGGAAGGCGACCGCCCCGGTCAGCACGACCAGTCCGGCGGCGATCGTGCCGAGCGCAGCGACGAGTCCCCGCGCGCTCGCGAGCGAGTGCAGCCGCTTCGCGATCGGCTGGACCAGCGAGGCGACGCCGAGCGCGACGACGGTGAGGACGGTCGCGTAGCCGAGCCCCCACTCCCCCGTCTCGTCGCCGAGCAGCACCGGGAGGTACCCGTAGGCGAGGGCCGCCGCAGCGAAGATCCACGGGGCCGCGACCATCACCACACGGCGGAACCGCTTGTGGGCGGCGGCGGGGATGCGCAGCTGCTCCCGGAGCGGGCCGCGCTCGCCGCCGGTCACGACCGTCTCCGGCACGCGCAGCACCGCCCAGAGGCACGGCAGCGTCAGCAGGATGTGGACGACGAACGGCAGCTCCTCGCCGAACACCGTGAACTGCGCGATCCCGCCCGCCACCAGCGCTCCGGCCGCCGAGCCGAGCGTGAACGCCAGGGAGGCGCGGCGCGCGCCCGCGGCCCGGTCGACGCCCGGCTCGTAGCGCGGAGACGACACCTCCTTCATCCAGCTCGTCCCGACCGCCATCGCGATGCCGACGGTGATGCCGGAGAGCAGCCGGCCGGCGTAGATCGGAACCGGGCCGAGTGCCCCCAGCGCCAGGCTGGCGCTCGCGAGCAGCGCGGTGACGACGCCCGCGGTCAGCACCGGCCGGCGTCCGTGCCGGTCGGACAGCGCCCCGGCGACCAGCAGCGCTGGCGCGAGCCCGAGCACGTAGACGCCGAGGAACATGTTGACGGTGAGCTCGCTGTAGTGCTGGACGTCCTTGTACATCAGCAGCAGCGGGCTGAACTGGTTCCCGCACCAGCTGCAGAAGAACATGACGGCGAACACCGGCCGCCACGGCGCGCGCCGGCTCACAGCGCGCCCTGGTTTCGTGCGATGTGGGTGCGCAGCAGGGCCGCGTAGTCCGCGCCCGCGCGCAACGCGTCGAGGAGCGCCTGGTGGTCGGCGAGCGAGTCGGCGAGCGTGTCCGGTCGCACCCGGAACAGCTGGTGCCGGATGCGCTGCTGGCGGTCGCGCAGCATCCCGTAGAACCGGGCGGCGAGCTCGTTCCCCGACGCGTCGACGACCGCCGCGTGGAACCACTGGTCGGCCTCGACGAACCGCTCGACGTCGCCCGCGCCGATCGCGGCGCGCTGCTCGGCGAGCGCCTCCTCCAGCGCGCTCACCAGCGCATCGTCGGTGCCGCCGGCCTCGTGGATGCGCGCCGCCGCGGTCGCTTCGATCGCCTCGCGGAGGTCGAGCACGTTCTGCGCCTCGCGCGGCGACATCGGCACCACGACAGCACCGCGCCGCGGCTCGAGGGCGAGCAGCCCCTCGGCAGCTAGCCGCAGGAACGCCTCGTGCACGGGGGTGCGGCTCACGCCGATCTCCGCCCCGAGTTGCGCCTCGCTGAGCAGCGTCCCGCCCGGTGCCTCCCCGGACAGGATCAGGCGCTTGGTGTGGGCGTATGCGTGCTCGGCGGCGGGGATCATGCCCCCATCCTACGCCTTGCATGCAAGCTTGCGTGCAAGGCATCAGGAGCCGTCGAGCACAGGAAAAGTGTCGCGAAACCCGCCGGATCGCGACACTTTTCCTGTGCTCGGCGGCCCCGGGCTGGCGCGGGACCGGCGAGCGCCCGGGTCAGCTGACCTCGGCGGCGAGGAGGCGCCGCACGGCACCGAGCGGAATCGGAATCCAGCTGGGCCGGTGTCGCGCCTCGTAGGTGACCTCGTAGACCGCCTTGTCGAGCTCGAACGCGTCGAGGAGCAGGTGGTGCTCCTCCAGCTCGCCGGCGGCGACGGATGCGTACCCCTCCAGGTACGCCTCCCGGGCGCGGGCGGCCCATGCGGTGGCGTCGATCGCGGGCTCCCGGCGCGCGAGCGAGCCCGCCACGTAGTCGAACGAGCGCAGCATCCCCGCCACGTCCCGCATCGTCGCGTCCGGCCTTGCGCGCTCGGCGAGCGGGCGCAGCGGCTCGCCCTCGAAGTCGATGAACTGCCAGCCGCGGTCCTGCGCGTACAACACCTGTCCGAGGTGCAGGTCGCCGTGGATGCGCTGCAGCACCGGCAGCGGAGCCGACGCCGCCGCCTCGTAGACGGAGGCGATGCCCGCGCGCAGCTCATCGACCTCCGGCACCTCGGTGGTCGTCACCGTCAGCCGCCGGAACATCCCGTCCAGGGCTTCGGCCACATCCTCCCGCGACGCGGCCCGGGTCGGCAGCACCTCCGCCAGCAGCCGGTGCAGCTCGGCCGTGCCCGCGCCGAGCGCGAAGGCGCGGTCGGCGAAGTCCTCGCCGCGCTCGGCCGCGCTGACGGCCAGCTCCCAGCCGTCCTCGGCGCCCAGCACGAAGTCCTGGACCAGCGCGAGCTCGCCCGCAGCGGTGCCGCCCGCGGGCGCCGGCCAGGAGCCGCCCAGCCAGCCGAGGAGCGCGGGGCTGCGACGCGACCCGCCCGCGGTCAGCGCGGCGAGGGTCGAGATGTCCGGGTTCTCGCCGTCCTGCACCACCCGGAAGACCTTGATCAGGGCGAGGGAGCCGTCGCCGAGTTCCGCGACGATGGAGGTGTTCGACTGCTCGCCGGAGAGCCGGCGGGACGAGACGACTTCGACGGTTCTGCCGAGCGTGTGGCCCTGTGCGTGCGCCTCCGCACCTTCCGCCCGGAGCGCACCGCTCGTGATCGCGGCGAGCGCGGAGACGTACGCCTCCTCCGCCGGCCCGTCGTACAGGTAGCGGCCGCCCGCCTCGCCGACGAAGGCCGTGGGATCGCCGTCCCGCACCGTCCGCGCCACGAGCGGGACCTGGTAGACCCGCGGCGTGCGCGGCGCGTCATCGCAGAAGAAGTGGGTGACGATCCGGTGCTCCGGGTCGGCCGGCTCGAACTCGAACGAGGCGAGGAGGCGGAGCCGAGGCTCGACGCTCTTCGTCGAGTACCAGCGCTGGCGGCGCATCCACGATCCGACAAGCTCCGTGAGTTCCGTCATGCCTGAACCGTACGCCGCTCAGCCGGATCCGACGACCACTCCGCGTGCGGCGAGGAACGGCATCGGGTCGATCTGCACCCCGTTGACGCGGACCTCCAGGTGCAGGTGGCATCCGGTGGAGAGCCCGGTCGAGCCCACCTGCGCGATCGGCTGACCGGCCGCGACGTGCTCGCCGGCCGTCACGGCGATGCCGCCGTCGCGGATGTGGCCGTACGCCGTCTGCACTCCGCCGCCGTGGTCGATCAGGACGAAGTTGCCGTAGCCGCCGTTCGGGCCCGCGGCGACGACGGTGCCGGCCGCGGCGGCCACGATCGTGCTCCCGCAGGATGCGCCGATGTCGTCGCCGGGGTGGAACAGCGCCGTGCCGAGCGGGCGGGACGGCCGCGGACCGAACCCGTCGGTCAGGGGGCCGTGCACCGGCAGCACCCAGCCGGACGTGCCGACGGTCGGGGCGACGGTGAGGGACGTCCAGCCCTCGCCCGCCGTCAGCAGGGTCGGCAGTTTGGCGAGCGCCGTCGCCGCCGTGTCCACGCGGGCCCGCGCGTCGGTGACCGCCCGCTCGCTGCCCGAGACGTCGACGGCCGCCGCCGCGGTGGTCGCGGCGTCGGCCTGGGACCCCAGCCGGATCGCCGCCTTCGCGTCCGCCGCCGCCTCGCGGAGCGCTCGCTCACTGTCGGCGGACAGCGTCTGCAGCCGGTCGACCGCCCCCAGTTTGCTCAGCAGGTCGCCGGGTGACGACAGCGCGGCGACGAGCGGATCGGGGCGGAGCGCGTGGGAGGCGGTGGCACGGACGAGCGCCGAGGCGAACGCGGCGGAGGCCTGCGCCTGCTCGTGCGCGCGCTTCGCCTTGTCGGACAGCGCCGCGGCCTCGGCGGCGGCGCGCTCCTGCTCGCGCTGAACGCTCTGCGACTGCTCGGTCGCCGACGCCAGAGCCTGCTGCGCGGTCGCGAGTTCGCTCGCGAGCTGCGCCGCCCGCTGGACCTGCGCCAGGTCGACCTGCGGGGCGGCGCCGAGGTCCGGCACCGTGAGCGTGATCTCGTCGGTGGGCTTCGGGGCCGGAGTGGGGGTGGCCTTCGGCGTCGGCTTGGGCTTCGGCGTCGGCTTAGGGGTTGGCGTGGGAGTGGGGGTCGGCGTCGGATTGGGCGTTGGAGTCGGGTCCGGGGTGGGTGTCGGGTCGGGAGTCGGTGTCGGTTCCGGTGTCGGCGTCCCGCTCGGCGACGGCGGCCCGTCTGGCCCGTCGGGCTCGTCCGGCGTCGGCGTCGGTGTCGCGCAGGATCCGACCGCGCAGTCGTCCGCGAATGCGGCCTGCGGCACCCCGACGATCCCGCCCGCGACGAGGATCGCCGCGGCGAATGCGGGGGTGAGGGCTGCGAGGATCGCGCGGCGCGTCGTGACGCGTCGTGAGGTCATCCTGTCGCGCTGAAACGCCATCCGCATGCTCACGCGGGTCCCCCGGCGGGCGCCGGTGCTGCCCGTATCCGATGCTCTCACCCAGGGCCCCGCACGACAAGAGCGGTCGGCATGGTCGCATGCGGCTCACAGCCGGGTCACGGTACGGTGAACCATTGTGACCGACAGCACCGAGACCCTTCGTCCGCGCCGTGCCGCCCGCCGCTCCGGGTGGAAGACGCTGCTGAGGGATGTGGTGATCATCTTCGTGGTCGCCGTGCTGGTCTCGTTCCTGATCAAGACATTCGTCGCCCGCTCCTTCTACATCCCGTCGGGCTCGATGGAGAACACGCTGCAGATCAACGACCGCATCATCGTCAACGAGCTGCAGCCGAAGCTGTTCGGGCTGCAGCGCGGCGATGTCGTGGTGTTCAAAGACCCGGGCGGCTGGCTGCCGCCCTCGGCACCGGAGCAGGGCAACGCTCTGCAGAAGGGCGTCGGCGCGGTGCTCGACTTCGTCGGCCTCGGCGCCTCGGACAGCGACCAGCACCTCGTCAAGCGCCTCATCGGGCTGCCCGGCGACCACATCACCTGCTGCAACACGCTCGGACAGATGAGCGTCAACGGCGTCCCGCTGAAGGAGCCGTACGTCCTGCTGCCCGCCGGCCAGGAGAACGTGTCCGGCAAGCCGTTCGACGTCACCGTCCCCGCCGGGAAGGTCTGGGTGATGGGCGACAACCGCTACAACTCGGCAGACTCCCGCTACCACATGGACGACCCCGGCAAGGGCTTCGTCCCGTTGGACGACGTGGTCGGCCGGGCGTTCGTGGTCAGCTGGCCGCTCAGCCACTGGTCGTGGCTGAGCAACTACCCGGAGACGTTCCAGGGCACCGAGCGCGAGGACCAGTAGCCCCGCTGCCGCGCGGACGATGCCGTCGGGCGCCGCTCAGGCGACGCGCTCGGCCAACCCGCGCCGCCAGTAGCCCATGAAGGCGACGCGGCCGCGATCGATGCCGTGGCCGCGCACGAGCAGCCGGCGCAGCGTCTTCACTGCCGCCGACTCGCCCGCGATCCACGCGTAGAAGCCGCCAGCGACCTCCTCCGGGCGCTCCCAGAGGATCTCGCGGTCCACGTCCACCTTCTCCAGGCGCTGCCGGGTGCCGGCGGCCGCCGCCGCGACGATCTCGGGGTGGCGCTCGAGCCACGACGTCACCGCCGGGACGAGCTCGCAGCCGTGGTCGCCGCCGTCGCGGGCCACCCAGGTGACGGAGACGCCAGGGTGCGCGGCGAGCGGCAGAGCGTCCTGAGCGGTCGGCACCTCGATGAACACGTGCGCGCGGCGACTCGCCGGCAGCGCCTCGACGATCGACGCGATCGCCGGAGCCGCGGTCTCGTCTCCCGCCAGCAGCAGCTCGGTGGCGTCGCCGGGACGCCAGTCGATGCCGACACCGCTCGTGGCGCTGAGGGCGTCAGGCCCCACGACCACCAGCTCGTCGCCCGGCACCGCGTCCGCGAGCCAGCTGGATGCGGGTCCCGCGTTCGCCCTGTCGTGGCCGTGCACGACGAAGTCGATGTCGAGGCGGCGGTCGGCGGGGTCGATGTCGCGCACGGTGTATGTGCGGAACGGGTTGCGGCGCTCCTCGGGCAGCGCCCGCCAGGCGTCGTACCAGTCACCGGTGTCGAGGGGGCAGAAGCTGCCGTCGGCGAGCGGGAAGACGACCTTGATCCGCTGGTCCAGCCGCTCGGTGCCGAAGGTCTCGAAGTCGTCGCAGCGCAGACTCACGCGGGTGAAGTGCGGGCTGAGCCGTCGGATGGCGGACACGGCGGCGCGGTACGGACGGTAGGCCGGGCGCTCCGTGGTGGGCGGGGCGATGACGGTCACGAACGATCCCTTCCGGGTGAGGCGTGCGGGTAAGGTAAGGCTACACTAACTCGACCGAGCGGCACCTGGACGGCCGCGGAATCCGGACGCTACCCTCGCCCCATGAGCGACGAGCCGGTGCGCATCCACCCCGTGCTCGGCCGTGACGCCGCGGTGGTGCTCGTCGTCGGCGGCACCCTGATCGGCGCCACCGCCGGTTTCCTGCACCTGATCGACTTCGAGCTCGAGAGCGACACCGGTGGGCAGCTGCTGAGCCCGCAGCTGTTCTTCTACGGCCCGGCCGCCGCGTTCGTCGGCCTGCTCGCCGGGACGGCGCAGTACCTCTGGTTCCTCCGGGCGCGGAGGCCCGAGCGGCTGTGGTGGCGATACGCCGGCGGCTTCGTCTCCGCGTTCCTCGTCGCCGCGGCCGGGTTCGGGGCGGTGTGGCTGACCACCCCGCCGACCACCCTCGGCGGTCTCAGCGACCCGCTCTCGGCTCTGCTCACCTCCGCCGCCCTGCAGGTCGTCACCGCCCGTTCGATCCGATCGCACCGTAATGTCGAGTCGCGCGGTCCCCGTTCGACGTCCGGGTGAATCGTCTCCGATCGAAAGGAACGCACGAGATGAAGTACATGATGTTCGTGGTCACCAGCACCGAGCCGGACCGCGAGGAGGACGCCTCCGACGTCGATATCTGGGTGGACGAGCTCGACTCCACCGGCAAGCGCGTCATCGGCGAGGTGCTCGAACCGCCGTCGGCCGCCAAGGTGGTGCGGGTGCGCGACGGCCGCCGCTACGTCACCGACGGCCCGTTCGCCGAGACCAAGGAGTGGATCTGCGGCTTCGACATCCTCGAGTGCGAGAGCCTCGACGAGGCCATCGAGATCGCGTCGAAGCACCCGATGGCACGCAACGGCCAGCTGGAGCTGCGCCCGTTCATGGTGTGGGAGTGAGCGGCTGGGAGTGAGCTGACGGCGCGGGGGGACAGGATGATCGAGGATGGCCGCATGCCGGCCATCCTCTCCCCCGTCGTCGCCACCACCTCGGGCGTCGTCCGCGGCGTCGACGACGGCCGGATCGCACTCTGGCGCGGCATCCGCTACGCTCAGCCGCCGGTGGGCGCCCTGCGCTGGCGGGCCCCGGTTCCGGCGATCGCGCCGGACGGAGTGGCCGACGCGACCGCTTTCGGACACGCGGCCCCGCAGCCCGCGAACGTGGTCATGGCGCTCGGCGACGGCGTGACCGCGGACGAGGACTGCCTGTTCCTCAACGTCTGGCGAGCGTCGCGCGAATCCGCAGCACCTCGTCCGGTCATGGTCTGGTTGCACGGCGGTGCGTACACGTTCGGCGCCGCCAGCCAGTCCGTCTACGACGGCACGGCCCTCGCCGAGACCGGCGACGCGGTGATCGTGACCGTCAACTACCGGCTGGGCGCCCTCGGCTTCCTCGACCTCGGCGCCGAGCACGACGGCGACGCCGACACCAACGTCGCGCTCCGGGACGTGCTGCTCGCCCTCGCCTGGGTGCGCGACAACGTTGCCGCATTCGGCGGCCACCCGGACCTCGTGACCGTGTTCGGCGAGTCGTCCGGCGCCGGCCTCGTCACCGCACTGCTCGCCACCCCGAGCGCGGCGGGGCTCTTCCAGCGCGCCATCGTCCAGAGCTCCCCGGCCAGCTCGATGTACGGCAGGAGGCGCGCGGCGATGGTCGCCGGCCTCTTCGCCGCGGCGGCCGGCGTCGCCCCGGGCGATCTCGCCGCGCTGCGGGCCCTGCCCGTCGAGACGGTCGTCGCGGCGACCGGGACCGTCTACGACGAGGTGCCGAGGGCGCATCCGGGCACGGTCGCCTTCGCCCCGGTCGTCGACGGGGATCTGTTGCCCGAACATCCCATCACCGTGCTGAGCGAGGGCCGCGGCCATCCGGTGCCGCTGATCATCGGAACGAATCGGGACGAGGCGACGCTGTTCCGGTTCATGAAGTCGGCTCTCCTCCCGATCGACGCGGCCTCCATCGAGCGGATGTTCCAGTCGATGCGCGAGGAACGTCCCGCCGTCATCGCCCCCGACCGCGCGCAGGTGCTCACCGCGTACCGCGGCGTCCGCAGCCGTGTCGTCGGTCTGGGCATCGCCCGCGACATCGCATTCCGGATGCCGACGGTGTGGCTCGCCGCCGGCCACGGCGCGGTCGCCCCGACCTACCTGTACCGGTTCGACCACGCCACGCCGCTGCTGCGGCTCGTCGGGATCGGGGCGGCCCACGCCGCGGAGGTCCCGTACGTGTGGGGCACGATCGACGAAGCGCCGCGCGCGATCTACCGGCTCGGCGGCCGTCGCGCGGCCGAACGCGTCTCGGCGCGGATGCTGGAGCGCTGGACCGCCTTCGCCAACGGCGGCGCTCCGGGCGGGGACTGGCCCGCCTACCGCGTGCCGGAACGCTCCACGCTCGTCATCGACGCGACCGACCGGGTCGTGCCCGACCTCGACGCCGCGCTCCGCGCCGGCTGGGGGGACTCCGTGCTCTCGTTCTCGTGACGCGGGCGCCGTCGTCCCCCTACAATCGAGCGCATGGCCGTTATCCCATTGCTGGTCTTCGTGCTGTTCGTCGTCGCGCTGATCGACATCATCCTGCGCACGGGCGACCAGATCCGGCACCTGCCGAAGCTCGCATGGGTGTTCATCGTGATCCTGCTGCCGCTGATCGGCAGCATCCTCTGGTTCGCGGTCGGCCGCGAGTACTACGGGATGCGCTCGCGTCCCTCCCGCGCCGAGTACCGCCACGCCGCCCGGCCGCAGCCTCCCGCCGCCGCGGCGCCGCGGCCGTCCTCCACCGAGGAGCAGCTCGCCGCCCTCGAGCGCGAGATCGCCGACGACCGCATCCGCCGGCTCGAGGCGGAGCTGCGCCAGCGGAAGGGCGGGGCCGAGGGCGCGTAGCGGCGCCACCTGAGCCGGCGTCCCGCGCGTCTCCGCGTCTCCCAGCCCGCGACAGGTCGCCGAGCGGTCGTGACACGCCGCCTCGCGCGGACGGAGGCGGCGTGTCGCGACCGCTCGGCGACCCGCCGGAGCCGGTCAGAAGTCGGTGTGGCCGAGGCGCGGCTCTGAGACGAACGCGGCGGTCGCCTCGGCGGCGGACTCCAGCTCCAGGATGACGAGCTCGTTGCGGCCGGCCCGCACGACGGGACCCGGCACGTGCAACGTCTCCTGCGGGCCGCGGGTCCAGTACCGGCCGAGGTTGAAGCCGTTCACCCAGGCGACGCCCTTGCCCCATCCCGTCGTGTCGAGGAACAGGGTGCCCGGCTCCTCCACCTCGAACGTGGCGCGCGCGAACACCGGGCCGGCCAGCCGCTCCGGGGACGCGTCCCCGACCAGGTCGAGGGCCTCGCGCACCGCCGTCAGCGCGGGCAGCCGCAGCGGCAGCACGCTCCAGCGCTGCAGCGGCTCGCCGTTCAGCAGCACAGGGCCGATGAGCCCCTTCGGCTCGCCGATCCGGGGACCGTAGTCGACGCGGCCCTGGTCCTCCACCAGCACCGTGAGGGTGCCGCGGCTCGGCGAGAGCGTGATCGCGCTGTCGTGGTGGTCTCGGGCGAGCACCCCGACCCGCGTGGAGCCGACGAAGACGTACGCGCGGTCGCGCACCTCCCCGAACTCGAGCACGGCGGGCTCGGCGGTGTCGATCTCCGTGCGGTACAGCCCGAGGCCGGAGTAGTGCCCCAGCTCGTCGAACGTCGGCAGCGCATCGGTGTGCTCCCACTCCCCCAGCCGCGGCGCGACCGAGAACAGCGGAACGGACCGCTCGAACGGCACGGTGAACGCGGGCGCCGCGGCGGCGACCATCGGCTCCGCCGCGGGGACGGGCGCGTGCTTGGCGATGACCTCGCGGAACGCCCAGAACTTCTCGGTGGGCTCGCCCGCCTCGTCAAGCGGGGCGTCGTAGTCGTAGCTGGTCACGATCGGCTGGTAGACGCCCTTGTCGTTCGCGCCGTTGGTGAAGCCGAAGTTGGTGCCGCCGTGGAACATGTAGATGTTGACGGAGGCACCGAGCGCGAGCAGCTCGTCCAAGTCCGCCGCCGACTGCTCGACGGAGGTCGTGTGGTGGTGCGCGCCCCAGTGGTCGAACCAGCCGTCCCAGAACTCGGAGCACATGAGCGGGCCGGTTCTCTGGTGCTGGCGGAGGGTCGCCAACCGCTCGCGGGAACGCGACCCGAAGGACGCGGTCTTCAGCAGCCCGGGCAGCGACCCGTTCTCGAGCATCGCCGGCTCCGGCTGGTCGACGGTGGTGAGCGGGACGGTGATCCCGGCCCCACGGAACACCTCGACGAGGTGCCGCAGGTAGTCGGCGTCGTCGCCGTATGCGCCGTACTCGTTCTCCACCTGCACCAGGAGGACGGGGCCGCCCTCGCTCACCTGCAGCGGTCGGACGATCTCCAGCACGCGCTCCATGTACCCGGTGACGGCCGCCAGGAACGCCGGCTCCGAGCGACGGATGCCGACGGAGGGATCGGTGAACAGCCAGGCGGGAAGGCCGCCGTTGTCCCACTCCGCGCAGATGTAGGGGCCGGGGCGCACGATGGCGTGCATCCCCTCGTCCTGGATGGTGCGCAGGAAGCGGGCGAGGTCGAGTGCGCCCTCCGCCGTCCACTCGCCGCGACGCGGCTCGTGCGCGTTCCAGGGAACGTAGGTCTCGACGGTGTTGAGGCCCATGAGCCTGGCCTTGCGGATCCGGTCGGCCCAGTCGTCCGGGTGCACGCGGAAGTAGTGGATCGCTCCCGAGAGGATGCGGTACGGCTCGCCGTCGAGGAGGAACGCGTCCCCCGCGATCTCGAAGCTGGTCATGGGTGCTCCAAAGAGAAGAAGGTGGGCAGCGTGGGTGGCCGACCGCGCGCGTGCGCGGCCGGCCACCCGCTGGATTACTTGCCGGTGACGGTGAAGCCCTGCTGGTTGCCGTACTCCACCAGCGCCTTCTGCCAGGCCTGGAGGCCGGCGTTCAGCGAGGTGTTGGCGGTGTAGGACTGGCCGACGGTGTCGCCGTAGATGCTGTTCGCGTAGACCTGGAACGGCAGGTACTGCCAGCCGGTCGACACGTTCTTCGCGCCGTCCACGAGCACCTCGTTGATCTTCTGGCCGCCGAAGTACTCGGGCGCCTGCGCCAGGAAGTCGGAGGAGTTCAGGTCCTTCGTGGTGGACGGGAAGCCGCCGGACTGCAGGAACACCTTGATCGACGCGGGGTCGTTGTTCAGCCACTTCAGGAAGCCGGCCGCGAGCGCCTGGTTCTTGGACTGCTTCAGCACGACCTGCGCGCCGCCACCGTTCTCGGCGTTGACAGGCTTGCCGTCGTAGGTGGGGATGGGGGCGACGCGCCAGGCGCCCGCGCCGTCCTTCACCGAGGACTCGAGCACGCCGGGCATCCACGCGCCGGTCACGAGCGTCGCGATCGAGCCGTTGCCGAGCGCCTTGAACCAGTCGTCGCTCCAGCCGGGGACGCTGGAGAGCAGTTTGCCCTCGACCAGCTTGTCCCAGGTGGCGGTCCACTTCTTGGTGCCGTCGTCCTGCAGGTTGATCGACACCTTGGTGCCGTCGACCTGGAACGGACGGCCGCCGGCCTGCCAGATCATCGAGGTGGTGAAGCCGGAGTCGCCGGAGTCGCTGGTGATGTACGCGTTCGGGTCGGCGGCGTGCAGCTTCTGCGCCGCGGCGACGTACTCGTCCCAGGTCTTCGGCACGGCGATGCCGTACTTGTCGAAGACCTTCTTGTTGTAGAACATCGCCATGGGACCGGAGTCCTGCGGCAGGCCGACGAGCTTTCCGCCGACGTTGACGGAGCTCCACGGGCCGGGAGTGTAGTCGTCCTTCAGCTTGTCGAAGCCGTACTGGCCGAGGTCGACGAGCGCGTCGGAGAGGGCGAACTGCGGGATGGCGTAGTACTCGACCTGCGCGACGTCCGGCGCGCCGTTGCCCGCCTTGATCGCGTTCTGCAGCTTGGTGTACTCGGTGGTGTTGGTGCCGGCGTTCACCAGCTTCACCTTCACCTTCGGGTACTCCTTCTCGAACGCGGCGACCTGGGCCTCCGCGGACGGGGTCCACGACCAGTACGTGATGGTCCCGCCCTGCTTGAGGGCGGCGTCGATGTCGGAGGCGCTGCCGCCGCCGGAGCCGGAGCCGCCGGAGCCCGACGAGCAGGCGGCGAGGGAGGCGCCGAGCACGGCGCTGGCCGCGACCGCGACGGCGACGCGGCGGAGCGACCGCGAACGCAGGATGCGCTTCATGGTGATCTCACTTCCTTGTGGAATGGGGAGGGTTTCTCGATGCGGATGGTGCGGGGTTACTGCTTGACGCTTCCGGCGGCCAGACCCGACTGCCAGTAGCGCTGGAGCACCAGGAACGCGGCCACGATCGGGACGATCGTGATGAGCGAGCCGGTGATCACGAGGTTGAAGATCGGCTGGGCGCCGACCCCTGTCGCCTGCGCGCTCCACTGGCTGAGGCCGACCGTCAGGGGGTACCAGGTCGGATCGCTCAGCATGATGAGCGGCAGGAAGTAGTTGTTCCAGGTGGCGACGATCGCGAACAGCGCGACCGTGACGATCCCGGGCGCGAGCAGCCGCAGCGAGATCGTGAAGAAGGTGCGGAACTCGCTGGCCCCGTCCATCCGCGCCGCCTCGAGCAGCTCGGTCGGGATGGCCTCGCTGGCGTAGGTCCAGATCAGGTAGAAGCCGAACGGGCTGATCAGCGACGGCAGGATGACCGCCCACGGGGTGTTCGTGAGGCCGGCCTGGCTGAACAGCAGGAACGTCGGCACCGCGAGCGCCGTGCCAGGAACCGCGATCGCGCCGAGGACGACGGCGAACACCGCGCGCTTGCCGGGAAAGTTGTACTTCGCCATCCCGTAGCCGGCGACCGTCGCCAGCAGCGTCGCCCCGCCCGCGCCGACCACGACGTACAGCAGCGTGTTCCCGAGCCACTGCAGGAAGATCCCGCCGCGGTAGCTGAACAGGTCGATCACGTTCTGGACGAGGTTGAAGTCCTTGCCGAACCACAGCCCGAACGAGCTGTAGAGGTCGGGCTGGCTCTTGGTCGCGTTCACGATCAGCCAGACCAGCGGCACGAGCGAGTAGATCACGAAGAGCGCCATCACGATCGTGAGGACGGGCGACTTGCGGATGCGGCGCGAGGGCGCCAGCTCGGCGCGGGCGGCGGCGCGACGGCTCGCGCGGCGGGTCTGGACGTCGGTGACGGCGGCCATCAGCGCATCTCCTTCCGGGAGCCGCGGAGCTGGACCACATAGGCGATCACCGCGGTGACCACTCCCATCACGATCGCGACCGTTGCCGCGTAGTTGAACTGCTGACCGGCGAAGGAGAGGTTGTAGGCGTACATGTTCGGGGTGAAGTAGCTGCTGATCGCGTTCGGCGCCAGCTGCTTGAGGAGGTTCGGCTCGTTGAAGAGCTGGAAGCTGCCGATGATCGAGAAGATCGTGGCGATGACGATCGCGCCGCGGACCGCGGGGATCTTGATGCTGAAGACCGTGCGGAAGGCGCCGGCCCCGTCGATCTCCGCCGCTTCGTACAGCTCGCCGGGGATGACGCGCAGCGCCGCGTAGAAGATGAGCATGTTGTAGCCCATGAACTCCCAGGTGACGATGTTGCCGATGGAGGCGAGGATCCACTGGCCGCTGAGCGGCGCGAGGTGGGATCCGAAGAACTGGTTGACGCTCGCCGTCAGCCCGAACTGGTCGCCGTAGATGAAGCCCCAGATCAGAGCGGCGACGACGCCGGGGACGGCGTAGGGAAGGAACAGGGCGATGCGGAAGAAGCCGGCGCCGTGCAGCCGCGCGCTGTCGAGCGCGAGCGCGGCCGTGAGCGAGAGCACCAGCATGATCGGCACCTGGACGAGCAGGAACAGCGCGACCCGGCCGAGAGACTCCCAGAACTTCGCGTCCTGGAGCACGGCGACGTAGTTGCCGAGCCCGACGAACGCGTTGCCGCCGATCAGCTGCTGGCGGAAGAGGCTGAGGTAGATCGCGTAGACGACCGGCGCGACGATCATCAGAAGGAATACCACCATGAACGGCGCGACGAAGGCCCAGCCTCGCCAGTCGCGGCGCGAGCGCCGGCCGGGGCGCCGCTGTGGTTTCGTGACCGGCGCGGCTGCCGGCGTGAGGGACGTCGTCGTCATTGCCTTCCTCGGATCTCGGGTGGTGCGGGTGGTGCGTGCGGTGCGGTGAAGCGGATGGAGCGGTTGCGTCGATGTTGACGTCAACATCTGGTGCCACAGACTAGCATGTTGACGTCAACATGACGCAAGTCCGGCGTCCGATCGCCAGAATGGGGAGTTATGACCGAGATCGCCGACCCCGCCCGCGCCCAGCGGCCCGGCCGCAAGCGCGGGCCGTCGCTCGGCGACGTCGCCGCCCACGCCGGGGTCTCGACGCAGACCGTCTCCCGCGTCGCCAACGGCCTCACGAACGTGGAGGCGGCGACCCGCGACCGGGTCCTCGCATCCATGCAGGCGCTCGGCTACCGGCCCAACCGCGCCGCCCGTGCGCTGCGCTCCGGGCAGTTCCGGAACATCGGCGTCGTGATGTTCACGCTCTCGTCCTACGGCAACATGCGCACGCTGGACGCGATCGCCGTCTCGGCTGCGACGGCCGGCTACTCCATCACCGTCGTCCCCGTCGAGCGGCCGACCCAGCAGGACGTGAGCGTCGCGTTCACGCGCCTGCTCGAGCAGGCCGTGGACGGCATCATCATCGTCATCGAGGCGCACATCGTCGACCGCTCCGACGTGGAGCTGCCACCCGGCCTCTCCGTCGTGGTCATCGACTCCACCGAGCGCCCCGACTACCCGCAGGTGGACACCGACCAGGCGGAGGGCGCTCGCCAGGCGACCGAGCACCTGCTCTCGCTCGGCCACCGCACGGTCTGGCACATCTCCGGCCCCGCCGAGTCGTACTCGGCCGCCCGCCGCGAGCAGGCCTGGCGGGAGACGCTGGCCGCCGCGGGAGCGGACGCCCCCGAGGTGTTCCGCGGCGACTGGTCGACCGGTGCCGGATACCGGCACGGCCGGGGGATCGCGGGCCGGCCGGAGATCACCGCCGTCTTCGCCGCGAACGACCAGATGGCCCTCGGCGTGCTGCGGGCTCTGCACGAGGCGGGTAGGCGCGTCCCCGACGACATCAGTGTGGTCGGCTTCGACGACATGGCGGAGTCGGACTCGTTCTGGCCGCCGCTGACGACCATCCACCAGGAGTTCGAGGCCACCGGCCGACGAGCGGTTCAACTGCTGATCGCCGAGATCGAGGGCCGCCCGGAGCCGGTCCGCTCCTCCGTGCAGCCGACCCGCCTCGTGGTCCGCTCCAGCACCGGACCCGCCCCCGTCCGCTGACCGCCCTCCACCCACTGAAACGGAGGACATCCGCCCGTCTCCGGGACAGATGCCCTCCGTTTGCTTCACCGCACCCGCGTGTCGACCGGTGCGTTCTCCTTGTCCTCCCGAATCAGAAGGTGTCGCTCATCGCGGTGAGCGCATCGCTCAAGACGCCGGTGCCGCCGAACAGATAGCCGTGCTGGAAGCCCAGACCCTGCGCGTAGGCAAGGGTCGCGTTCGGCCACGCGGTCTTCTTCGCCAGCAGCAGCGGACCGCCGTCCGTTGCCGCCAGCACGCCGCCGACCAGCGCGTCCGGGAAGTCCAGCCCCGTCGCGACGAAGATGTTCTTCGCGGTCGGGTAGAACTTCTCGGCGACCGCCAGGTTGGTCGCGTACCGGTCGGCACCGGCCAGACGGGACGCACCAGGCAGCCCGTTCTGAACGCCCTGGGTGACGACGCCGGTGCCGCCCACGACATAGGTGGTTTTCACGCCTAGCTTGGTCAGCTCCGCCGTGGTCGCCGCGTCGACGGCGCTCGACGTTCCGCGCACCAGCAGGATCGGCGCACTCTGGTCTCCCGCGGGAGCGGAGGCGGACAGCGCGTCAGGGTAGTCCAGTCCGGTCGCCACGAACGCGGTGTCGACACCGTCACCGAACCCGCGCTGGGCCAGCAGCCGAGAGGTCTCGAACCGGTCGATGCCGCCGACCCGCTTCACCGTTGTCACGCTCGGAAGGTCCGCCAGCTGCTCGGCGACGGCCTTCCCCACCGCACCGGTCCCGCCGACGACGACGATCGTCGAGGGCTTCAGCTTCTGGATCGCCGCCAGCGATGCGGCGGGAAGGCTGGACGTCCTGGTCAGCACGATCGGGGCGTCCTCCTGAGCGGCCACCGGCCCCGCGGACAGCGCATCGGGGAAGTTCATTCCGGTCGCCACGTAGACCGTCTTTGCACCCTGCGGGTGCGCGTGCTCGGCGATCGCCGCCGCGGTCTCGTACCGGTCGGCGCCGGCCAGACGGGTCCAGTCCACGGCCGGCGCGTCCACGGTGAGCGTGAAGGTGCCGGCGACGGTCAGCCCGCTCGCGTCGGTCGCCGCGACCTTCACCGAGAACGTGCCCGTGTCGGTCGTGGTTCCGGCGAGCGCACCGGTCTTCGCGTCCAGCGAGATCCCCTCCGGCAGCGTGCCGCTCTGGATCGCGAAACCGGTCGGCGTGAAGGTCGGCACCGACGGGTCGCTCACAGAGTAGGTGATCGCCAACGGTTCGACCGTCGCTGCCGCGTCGTACGGCAGCGTGACGCCGCGGTCGGCCAGATTCACCACTGCAGTCGGATAGAGCGTGTAGGACTCGCCCGCTGATCCGGTGCCGGACGACCCCTTGTCGAGGTGCCAGCCGTAGTAGGCGAAGGTGTCGAACCCGGCGGGAAGCGCAGCTGATGGCCAGTAAGCACTGCCCGCATCCGCCGCGGAAAACAGGTCTGCGGTGTTGAATTCGATGTCAGCGGTGTCCGCGGCCCCAGCCGTCCGGAGAACCGAGGCGCCAGCGAACGGCACCGGACGATCCGAGGGGTTGGCGGAGAACGAATCCTGGTCCGCGGAGGCCAGCAGGACGTCAGTGCCCACCACACGCTGAGCGCCGAGAGTGAGCGTGGTCGCCGAGGGCAGCCCGGTGAAGTCGTTGATGTGGTTCGCACCGACGTTCAGGATCGAGAAGGTGGCCGACGGAAGCTGAGCGATGATGTCGTTGCCGAAGTTGTTGTACGCGAGATACAACGCGGTCAGCTTGGTCAGCGACGACAGACCGGGCACGCTGCTCAACTGGTTGTTGGACAAGCTGAGGGTCGTGAGATTGGTGAACGCGCCGAGCCCCGTCAGTTCTGTTGTCGGAGTCGAGCCTGCGTTCGTGCTCACGTTGAGGTTCAGGGCGGCAAGCGTGTCGGCCGCCCCGGCGAGCGGAGCGAGGTCGAGCGCTCCGTCTGGCGTCGAGTACGACTGGACGTTCAGCGTCGACAGGCCGGACATGGCCCCGAGGGGCGAAAGGTCCGTGATCGTGACGTCACGGAACGTGAGGCTCCGAAGCGGAGCATACTGAAGACCCTCGAAGCTTGCGATGCCCGGGTAGGAACCGCAGGAGAGCGTCCTATTAGACGGGAGCGCGGCAAGCTGGGCCTGAGAAATAGGCGCGTCGGCCGCCGCGTTCAACATTGTCACGTTGATGCACGCGCGGAGCTGCGGATCTGGCACGGTGAGGTCCGCGGTCGCGGCGGTGGCCGGCGCCGCCGCGACGATGGCCCCGGCCGAGAGCAGCACGGCGAGGCCGGCGGAGACGCCGGCTCGCGCCGGCCAAAGACGGGAGCGTTCGGATGTGCGCGAGCGCGCGCGTGTACGGCTGAAAGGCATGGCCACTTCTCTCGGGTCTGAATCACATCAGAAGATGGTCGCCGACTCGGGATTCTGGTGAGTGACGACACCGTGACGATACGGACCGAGCACACGCGACCCGTGGGGTTCGGACCCGAGCTCAGTGCGCACAACGGACCGAATCCGCACGACGTGAAACGGAGCTCCGCTGTTTCAGGGCACTGCCCACGCTCCTCCGTGCCGCGGCCGAACGCTCTCCACCCGGCCGACGCTCCGGCCGCCGCCTCAGCCGCTCTGGATCACTGCGAACCGGTTCCCGTCCCGGTCCGTCGCCTGGAACATCGGCGGCACCCCCGGCCACTGCAGCAGCTCCCCCACCTGCACGCCGCGCGACGCCAGCTCCTCGCGCGTCCGGGCCGCATCCGCCGTCTCAAACCGGATGCCGGTGTCGATGCCGGCCCGCTCGCCCTCCCCGGGCGGCGCGAGCGACACCGACACCGGCGAGCCCGGCGGGGCCAGCACGATCCAGCGTCCGCCCTGCGGCAGCGGCGCGTCCAGGCGCACCTCGAAGCCGAGCGCGTCGCGGTAGAACGCGAGCGCGGCATCCTGATCGACGACCGGGATGGCGATGGTCGTCACCCCGGTGATCCCTGCATCCGTCATGCGCGCATCCTCCTCGCCTTCCCGGCCCTCGCGCCAGATCCCGCTCAGCCGCGGTGGACCAGCGGCCGCACCTCGACGCCACCGTGGCCCTGCCGCGCCTCGGCCAGGCCCGAGGCGAGCGCCACCGCATGCTCGCGGTCGGGCGCCTCCAGCACGTAGAAGCCGCCGACCACCTCCTTGGACTCGGCGAACGGTCCGTCCGTCGCGACGGGCGCGCCGTCCGCCCCCGTTCGCAGCGTGGCCGCGCGCGTCGACGACTCCAGCTCGCCCGCGGCGAGCACGGCGTCTCCTGCGCGCTCGTTGAATGCGCGGTGGGCGTCGTCCACCGCGGCTCGCTCGTCCGCGCTGAGCGCGTTCCAGCGCGACTCGTCGCCGTGGATGAGGATGAGGTATTGCGTCATGGTTCGTCTCCTTCGTGGTGGTTCTCTGACTACACCCTCACGTCGAACGGGAGCACGCGTTTTCGACGCCGGTATACTTCTGACGTCCGGCCGGTCCACCGACCCGGTGCTCGAAAAATGGGCACGAAGCCGCCCGCAGGGATGCGGCGCGCGAGACACATACGGAAAATCACTCGTCCGTTCCGTCTCGAAAGGCTTCGCCATGCCCTCGGTCTCCGCCCACGTCGCCGCCACCCTCGCCCAGTACGTCGATCAGGTGTTCGGGGTGATGGGCAACGGCAACGCCCACTTCCTCGACGCGCTCGAGCGCGAGGGCGCCGTCCCGTACACCGCGATGCGCCACGAGGCGGGGGCGGTCGTCGCCGCGGACGCCTACCAGCGCGCGTCCGGCCGCCTCGCCGCCGCGACGGCGACCTACGGAGCCGGCTTCACGAACACGCTGACCGCGCTGGCCGAGGCCGTGCAAGCGCACATCCCGCTGGTGCTCGTCGTCGGCGACGAGCCGACCTCCGGCCCGCGCCCGTGGGACGTCGACCAGATCGCGCTCGCGAGCGCGGTCGGCGCGCGCACCTACACGGTCGGGCGCGCGGACGCCGCGGCGACGACCGTGATCGCCGTCGAGCACGCGCTCACCTATCGGGTGCCGACGGTGCTCGCGATCCCCTACGACGTCGCCACCAGGGACGCCGGCCCGGTGCCAGCGGCGCCCGCGCCCGCGCTCCCGGCACCACTGCAGCCCGCGGGTCCGTTCGCCCGGGGCAGCGTGAGCGACGCCGCGGCCGCCCTCGCGAACGCCGAGCGTCCGTTCCTGCTCGCCGGCCGCGGAGCGTGGCTGGCCGGGGCGGGCGACGCGCTCGGCGCCCTCGCCGAGGCGACCGGCGCACTCACCGCGTCCACCGCCCTCGGCCGCGGCGTGTTCCCCGACTCCCGGTACGACCTCGGTGTCACCGGCGGCTTCGGAGCCGAGGGCGCGATGGAGCGCATCGGCACGGCCGACGTCGCCGTCGTCTTCGGCGCATCCCTCAACCAGTTCACGATGCGATTCGGGGCGCTGTTCTCACCGGGCACCCGCGTCATCCAGGTGGATGTGGCCCCCGCCGCGACGCACCCGCACGTCGGCGCCTACGTGCGCGGGGACGCCAGGGTGGTCGCTGAGGAACTCGTCGCCGAGCTCGCGGCACTCGAGGCGTCGCCGTCCGGCTGGCGCGAGTCGCTGGATGTGGAGGCGCTCCGGGAGCGCCCGCGCGGCGACGGCCTCGCCCCCGACGGCCGCCTCGACCCGCGCACCGCGGCGGCCCGCATCGCCGAGCTGCTGCCCGATGACCGCGTCGTCGTCTCCGACGGCGGACACTTCATCGGCTGGGCGAACATGTACTGGCCGGTCGCCTCCCCCGACAGGATGCTGATGGTGGGCACCGCGTACCAGTCCATCGGCCTCGGCTTCCCGAGCGTCGCCGGTGCCGCGCTCGCGCATCCCGACGCCACGATCGTGCTGACCACCGGCGACGGCGGCGGCCTGATGGCGCTCGCGGACCTGGAATCCGCGGTGCGCGTCGCCGGGGGACGCGGACTCTGCGTGGTCTGGAACGACGCCGCATACGGGGCCGAGGTCAACCTCTACGGCCTGAAGGGTCTTGCGCAGGGCCCGATGCGCATCCCCGAGGCGGACTTCGCGGGTCTCGGCCGCGCGTTCGGCGCCGAGGGCGTGGTCGTGCGCACCCCGGAGGACCTGGAGGCTCTGGCCGTCTGGGCCGCGCGTCCCGCGTCCGAGCGCCCGTTCCTGGTGCTCGACCTGCGCGTCTCTGGCGCCGTGATCGCGCCTTACCAGGAGGAGATCATCCGCGTGAACTCCTGACGCGCTGCGAAGCACGCGCCCTCGATACGCGAGGGGCACGTCGTTGTCACTTCTCGCACGGAAAAGCGACAACAACGTGCCCCTCGGCGCAGCGGCGACCGCGTCAGGCGCGGGAGCCGACGATCGGGGACGCCGCCTGCTGCGCCTCGTGGTCGGGTCCGAGCGGGATGCGCGAGCGGTCGCGCAGCAGCAGCGTCGCGATCAGGCCGATCACGGTCATCCCGGCCAGGTACAGCGTGACCGAGAACGTCGATCCCGTCGCCTGCACCAGCGCCGTCGCGATGGTCGGGGCGAACGCGCCGCCCAGGATCGCGCCGATGGCGTACGAGATCGAAACGCCGGAGAAGCGGATGGACGCGGGGAACAGCTCCGCGTAGTACGCCGCCTGCGGTCCGTACGTGAAACCGAGGCCGATCGTCAGCACGGCGACGCCGAAGAACACCGTCCACACCGTGCCCGCGTTCACGAGCGGGAACAGCAGGAACACACCGACGAGCTGCAGGATCCAGCCCGCGACGTACGTGCTGCGCCGGCCGATCCTGTCGCTCAGCCAGCCGGCGAACCAGGTGGCGATCAGCCAGGTCACCGCGGAGCCGGCGACCGCCCAGAGCACCGGCCCGCGGTCGAGCGCGAGCGGACCGTCCGGGTTCGTCGCGTAGTTCTGGATGTAGCCGCCGGTCGTCATGTAGCCGACCGCGTTGTTGCCGGCGAAGATGAGGGCTGCGAGCACGACGAGCAGCGCGTGCTTGCGGAACAGCTGCACGATCGGGGTCCTGGTCTGCTCCTTGCGCTCGGCGATCTCGACGAACACCGGCGACTCCTCCACCTTGCGGCGCACGTAGTAGCCGATCAGGATGAGCACCACCGAGAGCAGGAACGGAACGCGCCAGCCCCAGGCGAGGAACGCGTCGCCGGGCGCGATCAGCGCCATCAGCGCCATCGTGCCGGAGGCGAGCAGCAGGCCGAGCGGAACGCCGATCTGCGGCGCGACGCCGAACAGCCCCCGACGGGCGGTCGGTGCGTGCTCGACGGCCATCAGCACGGCGCCGCCCCACTCGCCTCCCGCCGAGATGCCCTGAAGGATGCGCAGCAGGATGAGCAGGATCGGCGCGGCGATCCCGATCGCGGCGTAGGTCGGCAGCAGGCCGACGAGCGCCGTCGCGACGCCCATCAGGATCAGCGTGAGCATGAGCACGAGCCGACGGCCGTGCTTGTCGCCGAGGTGACCGGCGATGAACGCGCCGAGCGGCCGGAACAGGAAGCTGATGCCGACCGTGAGGAACGAGAGGAGGGTGCCGAACTGCGGTCCCGCCGGCTCGAAGAACAGCTGGCCGAATACGAGCCCCGCGGCGGACGCGTAGACGAAGAAGTCGTACCACTCGACCGTGGTGCCCACGACCGTGGCGAAGACGACCCGCTTCCGGTCGGTCCGGGCCGCGATGCTCCCGGTCGGTGTGAAGGCCGCCGATGTGGCAGGCTGCGAGGATTCTGGTGTGCTCATTGAGGGGGTTCTCCTTCGTTGACATCGTCGTCGGTCGAGCTGTTGAGGCCCGGAGCCCTTTGATTGTATATGATACGATTTCGAATATTGAACGCGCCACCTCCCGCGCCCAGCCGTTCGGGTGTCGCTAGGATCGCCTCGATGCCCACCGATCACTTGACGCCCAGCAAGTCCCAGGCCGCCTACGACTGGATCAAACTCCGGATCGCCCGCCGCGAATACTCTCCCGGCTACCGCCTCGTGCTCGGGTCGCTCGCCTCCGACCTCGGGATGAGCGTCGTCCCCGTGCGCGAGGCGCTGCGGCAGCTCGAGGCGGAGGGACTCGTCACGTTCGAGCGCAACATCGGTGCCCGGGTGTCCATGGTGGACGAGTCGCAGTACCGGTTCTCCATGCAGGCGCTCGCCATCCTCGAGGGCTCGGCGACCGGGCTCGCCGCACCCGAACTGACCGCCGACGACATCGCCCGCGCCCGCGACATCAACCGCCGGATGACCGAGAGCTTCGACCACTTCGACCCGGCGGCGTTCACCGAGCTGAACCACGCCTTCCACTCCGCCCTCTACGCCCCGTGCCCGAACCGCCGCCTGGTGGATCTCGTGAACGCCGAGTGGGCCCGGCTCGGCACCCTGCGCAGCTCGACGTTCGACTTCGTCCCCGGTCGTGCGCAGGAGTCGGTGGCAGAGCACGAGGATATCCTGCGGCTGATCGAGGCCGGCGCGCCGCCTGCGGAGGTCGAATCGGCCGCCCGCAGGCACCGCTCGTCGACCCTCGACGCCTACCTGGATCACGAACGCGCGGTCGGCCGCCTGGCCTGAGCAGCGCAGCAACGGCCGCCTGGAAGAATGGACGCATGGCCTCCCCCAGCGACGACGCACCGGCGCCGCACTCGCAGACCCTCTCCCGCGGCATCCGCGTGCTCGAGGTGCTCGCCGACGCCGACCGCCCGCTGAGCATCGCGGAGCTCGCGGCGGCCCTGGGAGTCCACCGCTCGATCGTCTACCGCATCCTTCGCACGCTCGAGGACCACGGGCTGGTCGTGAGGAACGCCGCGGGTGCCGCCCAGCTCGGCCCGCGCATGGCGACACTCGCGCGCTCCGTCTCGCGGAGCCTCCAGTCGGCGGCGCTGCCGCAGCTGAGCGCCGTCGCCAACGAACTCTCCATGACCGCCTTCCTCGCCGTGCTGGACAGGCACGAGGTCGTCACCCTGGTCAGCATCGAGCCCGCCAACGCGCACGCCTCGGTCGCCCAGCGTCCCGGCACCCGGCATCCGCTCGCGACCGGCGCCCCCGGCATCGCCATCCAGTCGGCGCTCACCGACGAGCAGTGGCGCGAGCTGCCGGACGAGCATCCGCGCGACGAGGCCGCCATCGCCCGCCGCCGCGGCTACGCGACGAGCCACGACGAGGTCATCCCCGGCATCGCCTCCGTCGCCGTCCCGCTCGTCGTGCACGGCCAGCCGCTCGCGTCGATCGCCGTCGTCTACGTGGCGAGCGACAGGGACACCGAGGCGGTCGGCGGCCGCCTCCGCGAGGCGGCCGCCGCCGTCGCGCGCGACCTCGGCTGACTCAGACGGCGGCGGGACGACCGACCGCGAGGATGGGCCGGAAGAACGCCCCGAGCTCGTCCCGCGCCGTCAGCGGCAGCACGTCGGCGACGTACTGGTCGGGACGCACGACGACGACCGCACCGCCGCGGTCGATGCCGCGGGTGTCGAAGATGTCGTCCTTCGGGGAGGCGGCGTACACCTTCTCGTAGTCGATGAGGCCGAACGGGCCGGAGCGCGGCAGGAACAC
The DNA here is from genome assembly GCF_040050925.1 of Leifsonia sp. NPDC080035. Classification (NCBI taxonomy): domain Bacteria; kingdom Bacillati; phylum Actinomycetota; class Actinomycetes; order Micrococcales; family Microbacteriaceae; genus Leifsonia; species Leifsonia sp. NPDC080035. The sequence continues at coordinate 351,805 of NZ_CP157390.1, forward strand.
CGTCGGCACCCGGCCGATGTCGACTCCGGTGTGATCCTGCTGGTAGATCACCTTCACGTCGAACCAGGCGTCCGCGTCCATCCCCTCCGGCGTCGCGGCGAGCGGCGAGTCGGGCGAGGTCTCCAGCCAGTCCGCCAGGTCGGCGAGGGCCGACGGCGAGCCCGCCTCCGCCGCGTCGGCGAAGACGTAGATGCGCCAGCGCCCGTCCGCGCGCGCGTGGTGGCCGAGCTGCACGGGGTTCGTGTCGCACACCCGCTCGACGACAGCGGATTTGAATCGCTTGCCGATCGGGTACCCCGTGGCGAGCCCCTGGTGCCGCGCCTCCCCGACGATCAGCGACGGCGCATACTCGGTCATGAAACCGGCGGGGAACTCGGCGGTGCGCACGTAGAAGTCCTCGAGCTCGGTGGGGTCCGCCAGGTCCTCCGGCTTCGTCGCCATCAGCGTCGACCACTGCTTGTCGAAGTCGATGAGGTTCTGCGCCACCACCTGGCGCTCGGCGGAGTACGTGGCGAGCAGGCTCTCGGGGCTCCGGCCCTCCAGCACGTGGCCGAGCTTCCAGCCGAGGTTGAAGCCGTCCTGCATCGACACGTTCATGCCCTGGCCGGCCTTCGCGCTGTGCGTGTGGCAGGCGTCGCCGGTGATGAACACGCGCGGGGTCCGTGTCCCCGCCTCCGGCAGCAGGACGTCGTCGAACCGGTCGGTGAGCCGGTGCCCCACCTCGTAGACGCTGTGCCAGGCGACGTTGCGCACGTCCAGCGTGTACGGGTGCAGGATCTCGTTCGCCTTCGCGATGATCTGCTCGATGGTCGTCGCCCGCACCGCACCGCTGTCGTCGTGCACCTCGCCGAGGTCCACATACATCCGGAACAGGTAGCCGCCCTCGCGCGGGATGAGCAGGATGTTGCCGTACTCGGACTGGATGGAGCACTTGGTGCGGATGTCGGGGAAGTCGGTCACGGCGAGAACGTCCATGACGCCCCACGCGTGGTTCGCCTGGTCACCCGCCAGCGTGCAGCCGATGGACTCGCGCACCTTGCTGCGGGCGCCGTCCGAGCCGACCACGTACTTGGCGCGGACCGTGCGCTGCACGCCCTCCTGCGGACCGGATGTGCCGACGAGCGTCACGCTCACCGGATACTCGCCGTCGCCGATCTCGAGCCCGCGGAACTCCCAGCCGTAGTCCGGCTTCAGCCGCGAGGGCGAGTTGGCCGCGAACTCGGCGAAGTAGTCGAGAACGCGGGCCTGGTTCACGATCAGGTGCGGGAACTCGCTGATGCCGGTGGGGTCGTCCACCGCTCGGGCGGCGCGGACGATGCGGGTGGGGTCGGCCGGGTCCGGCTTCCAGAAGGCCATCTCGGTGATCCGGTACGCCTCGGCGATGATCCGCTCGGCGAACCCGAACGCCTGGAAGGTCTCCACGCTTCGCGCCTGGATGCCGTCCGCCTGCCCGATCGCGAGGCGGCCGCCGCGGCGTTCCACGATGCGCGTCGAGACGCCGGGGAACTGCGAGAGCTGCGCGGCTGTCACCATCCCGGCCGGCCCGCTGCCGACGATCAGCACGTCCATCTCGTCCGGCAGCTCGTCAGGACGGTCGATGCCGGACGCGGGGAGCACCCGCGGATCCCCGGAGACGTAGCCGTGGTGGTGGAACTGCATGGAATGCTCCTCACTTCATCGTGGGCGCGCCTGTTCTATATGCGAACAGCGGATTCGGATATCGCGCAGACACAGGATAAACCAGCATTCGGCCCGCGACAACCGCGCCGCGGCGGCGCCGCGGGCGTGCGGAGAGAAGGAGAGAAGGAAAGAGAGGAGAGAGCCGACTGCGGGGTTCGAACCCGCGACCGCTCGCTTACAAGGCGAGTGCTCTACCAGCTGAGCTAAGTCGGCGTGCGCTGCGTCGGCCCGGGAACGGCGGACGCCCGTCGCGAACCATCCTAGAGGACGGTCGCGACGGGCGTCGCAACGGTCGAGGGCGTCAGCCCGCGGTCGGGGTGGGCGTCGGCGTGCCGGTCGAGGAGTACTCCTCACCCTGTGCCTGGAGCACGAACGCCTTGAAGTCGTCCGCGCTGGTGAGCGAGCCGGTGTACGGCTTGCCATTCACCAGGACGAGGAGCGCGTTCCGCATCTGCCGGACATCCGAGTTCGGGATGGGCCCGTTCAGCGCGCGATCGCTCGCCGCGCCGACCCAGGACTTGAAGCGGCCGTCGTCGATGCACGCGTCGATGTCGGAGAGGTTGGTGGCCTTCGCGCCCTCGACCCGCTGCTTCAGCTGCTTGTCGGTCAGGCCGGGGCCGCCCTCCGCCGGCTGCTTCTCGAACAGCGACTGGTTGAAGGCCCAGAACGCGTTCGGCGAGTAGTTGGCGACGCAGGCGGCGGCATTCGCGGCGCGCAGGGAGTAACGGGTCCCTGCCGAGTGGCTGGTGTAGATGGCGACGGGATGCATCGCCACCGTCACGGCGCCGTCCTTGACCAGCGGCTCCAGCTGCTCCAGGTTCGTGCGCTGGAACTGCCCGCACAGCTTGCACAGGTAATCGGCGTAGATCCGGATGTCGACCGCACTGCTCGCGCTGGGGTCGGGCGTGCTGGTGACGGGCTTCGCGTCGGCGGCGAGCGCCGGCGTCGTCTTCACCTTGAGTCCAGCGCCGATGACGACGCCGTCGCTTGCCATGTTCTTCGGGCCGGGAACCGTGGGCCGGATCGCGCTCACGATGACGACGGCGACGATCGCCGCGATCGCGAGCACTCCGAGCACGATGCCGCCGGACAGGAGGGCCTTGTTCCTCCGGTCCTTCCGCTGCTGGGATGTGCGGAGCTGGCGGGCTTTCTCCCGGGCGGCCGCGCGGACGTCGCCGCTGCGGTTGTCGTCGGGATCGGTCATGTGGGTATCACTCTCGGGGGTAAGTCGGGCACGCGGGGGGACGCGCGCTGCTGGTCGCTGGTGCAGACGCAACCGGACGATCGTATTCCGGCAGTCTGGGAATAGACCAGAGATACACCGCTCGCCGGCCGAATGCACGCTGATCGAGTCCCCCGAGTGCGGGACACGGGGCGGGGAGGGGAGGGCGGCGCCGGTGTGGTCGGAGCACCCCCGCAGATGCCTTAGTATGGGGCCGTGGCACCGCCGCCCCCTGGACGTCGACGCCACGTTCATCCATTCACAACGGATCGTCCGGCACGTACCTGCCGGTGAAGGAGACAAAAGAAAAATGGCGACAGTCACCTATGACAAGGCGACCCGGCTCTACCCTGGATCGAACCGCCCCGCGGTCGACTCCCTCGACCTGGACATCGCGGACGGCGAGTTCCTCGTCCTCGTCGGCCCCTCCGGCTGTGGAAAGTCCACCTCCCTCCGGATGCTCGCCGGCCTCGAAGAGGTCAACGACGGCAACATCTTCATCGGCGACCGCAACGTCACCGACGTCCCGCCGAAGGACCGCGACATCGCGATGGTCTTCCAGAACTACGCGCTCTACCCGCACATGACCGTCGCCGAGAACATGGGCTTCGCGCTCAAGATCGCGGGCGTGGGCAAGGAGGAGCGTGCACAGCGCGTCCTCGAGGCCGCCAAGCTGCTCGACCTGGAGCCGTACCTCGGCCGCAAGCCGAAGGCCCTCTCCGGTGGTCAGCGTCAGCGCGTCGCCATGGGCCGCGCGATCGTCCGCTCCCCCCAGGTCTTCCTCATGGACGAGCCGCTGTCGAACCTCGACGCCAAGCTCCGTGTCCAGACCCGTACGCAGATCGCGTCGCTGACCCGTCGTCTCGGCGTCACCACCGTCTACGTCACGCACGACCAGACCGAGGCGCTCACCATGGGCGACCGCATCGCGGTCCTCAAGGACGGCGTCCTGCAGCAGGTCGGCACCCCGCGCGACCTGTACGCGCAGCCGAACAACGTCTTCGTCGCCGGCTTCATCGGCAGCCCGGCCATGAACCTGTTCACGGCCGACGTCACCGATGGCGGCATTAAGTTCGGCAACGCTGTCGTCCCGGTCGAGCGCGACGTGCTCGCCAGCGCCGGCTCCACCGTCACCATCGGTGTCCGCCCGGAGGACGTCGTCGTCTCGACCACCGAGGGCAGCGGCCTGAAGGTCGCCGTGGACCTCGTCGAGGAACTCGGCGCCGACGGTTACCTGTACGGCCACTCCGAGGTCGACGGCAAGCGCACCGACATCGTCGGTCGCGTCGACGGCCGCGTGCACCCGAACGCGGGCGACACGGTCTACATCACCCCGAAGCCGGGCCACGTCCACGCGTTCCACGCGGAGACCGGCGAGCGCCTCGGCGGCGCCGTGGTCGACTAAGGTCCATAGGAGCGAATCCTCACTCTGCCGCAGTCCGGACTCGGGCTGCGGCAGAGTGCTTTCCACCCTTCGTCCCGGAAGGCACCACCATGGCCGGCTCTGTCAACATCACCGCAGCGACCGTCGATCCCGCGCTCCTCGACCTCCCGTGGAACCTGCCGCTCGACCAGTGGTCGAACGAGCACATCGCGCTGCTGCCCAAGGGCATCAGCCGTCACCTCGTGCGCTTCGCGAACCTCTCCGGCTATGTGATCGCCATCAAGGAGACCACCGCCGAGATGGCGCAGCGGGAGTACGACATGCTGCGGACCCTGCAACGCCTCGACGTGCCGTGCGTCGATCCCGTCGCCGTGATCAAGAACCGCACCGACGTCGACGGCGACCCGCTGAACGCCGCGCTCGTCACCCGGCACCTCAAGTTCTCGCTCCCCTACCGGGCGCTGTTCTCGCAGACGCTGCGGCCGGACACCGCGACGCGCCTCGTCGACGCGCTCGCGGTGCTGCTGGTCCGGCTGCACATCGTCGGGTTCTTCTGGGGCGATGTCTCCCTCTCCAACACCCTGTTCCGCCGCGACGCCGGTGCGTTCGCCGCCTACCTGGTGGATGCGGAGACGGGCCAGCTGTACGACGGCGGCCTCTCCAACGGGCAGCGCGAGAACGACCTCGAGATCGCGCGCGTGAACATCGCCGGTGAGCTGATGGACCTGGAGGCCGGCGGCCGAGTCGACGAGGAGCTGGACCCGATCAAGGTCTCCAACGGCATCGTCGCCGCCTACCGCTCGCTCTGGAAGGAGCTGACCGGCAGCGAGTCGTTCTCCTCCTCGGAGCGCTGGCGGATCAGCCAGCGTGTGGAGCGCCTGAACGAGCTCGGCTTCGACATCGAGGAGCTGGCGATCCGCACCTCCGACGAGGGCACGACGGTGCGCATCCAGCCGAAGGTCGTCGACGCCGGCCACCACTCGCGGCGCCTCCTGCGTCTCACCGGCCTCGACACCGGCGAGAACCAGGCCCGCCGGCTGCTCAACGACCTCGACTCCTACGCCGCGACCCTCGGCAAGCAGGGCCTCGACGAGGAGGCGATGGCGCACGAGTGGCTGATGCGCGTCTTCGAACCGGTCGTCCGCGCCATCCCGTCTGACCTGAAGGGCAAGCTGGAGCCGGCGGAGGTCTTCCACCAGCTGCTCGAGCACCGCTGGTTCATGTCGCAGGCCGAGGGCAGGGACGTGCCGCTCGCGGAGGCACTGACCTCGTACATCAACGACATCCTGCGGCACCGCCGCGACGAGGCGACGGTCGTCGGGCCGCCGACCGAGACGATGAGCATCCCGGTGATCCGCAGCGCCGCCGGGCTCGACGACGACGAGGACGAGGACGACTGGCGCTCGAAGGTCTGATGCGGCGGCCCCCGCTCGGGAGGCGGTGCCCGCGGCGCGGTTCGGCTACGCTCTGACTGTCCGTGGCAGCGAAGGAGCCCGATGTCGAACAGCCACCCGTCCGGGCAGCCGCCCTACCCGCCGCAGCCGTACCAGGGCCAGCAGCCCTACCCGGGCCAGCCGTACCCCGGTCAGCCCTACCCCGGTCAGCCCTACGGCCAGCCGTACGCCGTCGCTCCGTACGGATACGCGGCGCCGCGCACGAACACCCTGGCGATCGTCTCGCTCGTCTCCGCCTTCGTCGTGAGCATCGTCGCCGTCATCACCGGGCACATCGCGCTCTCGCAGATCAAGCGCACCGGCGAGACCGGCCGCGGGCTGGCGCTGGCCGGGCTCATCATCGGCTATGTGGGCGTCGGCTTCACCGTGCTGTTCTTCATCATCTGGCTGGCCGCGGTCGTGTCGCTCCTGAACGTCGGCTACGCCACCACCGGCCTCGCCAGCTGACACTCACCCGGCAATCGCCGAGCTCAGCGCTTCTCGGCGCGCAGCTTCGAGATCTCGTATAGGGTGACGCTCGCGGCGATGCCCGCGTTCAGCGACTCCGTGGTCGCGCTGATCGGGATGGACACGACGGCGTCGCAGGTCTCGGTGACGAGCCGCGACAGGCCCTTGCCCTCGCTGCCGACCACGATGACCACCGGCCGGTCCGCGAACGACAGGCCGGGGAGGCTGGTGTCGCCGTCGCCGTCGAGGCCGAGCACGAAGACGCCCGCCTTCTTGAACTCCTTCAGCGTCTGGGTCAGGTTCGCGGCCATCGCGACGGGCGTGCGCGCGGCCGCCCCGGCCGACGTCTTCCACGCCGACGCGGTCATCCCGACCGAGCGGCGCTGCGGGATGATGACACCCTGACCGCCGAACGCGGCCGTCGAGCGGATGATCGCGCCGAGGTTGCGCGGGTCGGTGATGCCATCGAGCGCGACGAACAGCGGCACGTCACCCTTGCGCAGCGTCAGGTCGAGCAGCTCGCCCGGATGCGCGTACTCGTACGGCGGCACCTTCAGCGCGACGCCCTGGTGCACGGCGTCGCGTCCGGCCAGGCGGTCGAGCTCCGGACGCATGACCTCGAGCACCGGGATGGCCCGGCCGGTGGCGAGGGAGAGGATCTCCTTCATCCGGTCGTCCATCTCCGCGCGCGCGGCGATGTACAGCGTCGACGCCGGGATCTTCGCGCGGAGCGCCTCCAGCACCGAGTTGCGGCCGGTGACGATCTCGCTCTCGTCCCCGCTCTTCGCGCGGCGGGCGGCGCCGGACGCTCCGCGCGGCGCGCCGTCGCGGCCGCCGCGCTGCTCTGCCTTCGCCGCCGCGCGCTCGCGCAGCTGCTTGTTCTTGTAGGCGACGTGGTACTCGCGGTCCTCCGCCTTGGGCGTGGGGCCGCGGCCTTCCAGCGCCTTGCGGCCGTGGCCGCCCGTGCCGACCTGGGGGCCCTTCTTGCCCTTCCTCACGGCGCCGCCGCGGGGCTTTCCACCCGAGTTCTTCATGCTTCGATGCTCCAATGCGACCCCGTCGGGGTGTCTTCGATGGTGATGCCGGCTCCGGTCAGTTCTTCGCGGATGCGGTCGGCGGCGGCGAAGTCGCGCGCCTGCCGCGCCTCCTGCCTGTCCTCCAGCAGCCGGGCGATCAGCGTGCCCAGCGCGCGCTCGGCGGATGACGAGCCCGTCTGGTGCCAGTGCGGCGACAGCGGATTGATGCCGAGGACCTCGGTCATCGCGAGCACATGCCCGCGCGCGGTCGCGGCGGCCTCCAAGTCTTCCGCATCCAGCGCAGCGTTTCCTGAACGCACGGTCTCGTGCAGCACGGCGAGCGCCTGCGGAACGGCCAGGTCGTCGTCCATCGCCTCGGCGAACGCGCCGGGGACGATCTCGACGCCGCTTCCGGCGAACCGGGTCCCGCCGAGACGCCGGTCCACCCGCTCGAAGAAGCCGGCGATGCGGTCGAGCGCTGCCTCCGCCTCGGCGAGCGAGCCGTCGTGGTAGTCGATGGTCGAGCGATAGTGCGCCGAACCGAGGTAGTAGCGGACGACCAGGGGACGCGCGGCACCGAGCAGGTCGGCCGCGTACACGGAGTTGCCGAGCGACTTGCTCATCTTCTGGCCGTTGACGTGGACGAGCCCGTTGTGCACCCAGTAGTTGGCGAACGCGTCGCCCGCCGCGGTGGACTGCGCAAGCTCGTTCTCGTGGTGCGGGAAGCGCAGGTCGAGCCCGCCGCCGTGGATGTCGAAGTGGTCGCCGAGGTAGCGACGGGACATGGCCGAGCACTCGATGTGCCAGCCCGGACGGCCGTCGCCCCACGGCGACCCGAAGGAGGCCGAGGCCGGCTCGTCGTCCTTCCTGCCCTTCCACAGGGCGAAGTCGCGCGGGTCGCGCTTGGCGCGCGGGTCCGCGTCGGCCGCCGCCTCCATGTTGTCGATGCTCTGCCGGGTGAGCTCGCCGTAGGCCGGCCAGCTCTTCACGTCGAAGTAGACGTCGCCGGAACCGTCCTCGGCGGCGTACGCGTGGCCGCGCTGGATGAGCCGCTCGATGATCTCCTGCATCTGCGGGATGCTGGCGGTCGCACGCGGCTCGTAGGTGGGCGGGAGCACGCCGAGCGCGGTGTAGCCGGCGGTGAACTCGAGCTCGAACCGGTACGCGAGCGCCCACCACTGCTCGGCGGACCCCTCGGACTGCGCGGCCGCCGCGTTCATCAGGATCTTGTCGTCGATGTCGGTGACGTTGCGGACCAGCGTGACGTCGAAGCCGCGGTACCCGAGCCAGCGCCGCAGCTGGTCGTAGACGAGCGCGGAGCGCAGGTGCCCGATATGCGGCGAGGACTGCACCGTGGGACCGCAGACGTACATCCCCACTTCGCCCGGTCGCAACGGGACGAAGTCGCGCAGGGCGCCGGCCTTCGTGTCGAACAGTCGCAGAGTCACACGCTAAGCCTACGGGTGGGAGCCGTCAGCCAGTTGCGCGCTCGGCGAGTGCCTCGTTGACGGGCGCGAACGCGACCCGGTCGAGAAGGAGTTCGATGGACACGATCGCGTCGTCGCGGATGGTGATCAGCTCGACGCACGGAACCGCGCCGGCCGGGGTGTCGGTGACGAAGTCGTAGACCACGCAGCCGCGGTCGCCCTCGGCGAACACGTCGCGGATGTCGTTGCGCACGAGCGCGGGAAGCAGCCGCCGCAGCGCCGCGAGCCACTCCGGCTTGCCCAGGCGTCCGCCCGCGAACACCGCGGACAGGTCGTCCGCCAGCAGCTCGTCGACGGCATCCAGGTCTCCCTCGCCGACGGCTTCGATGTACCGGCGCGCGAGTCGCGCGGTCTCCGGTCCGTTCATGACGTCCTCCCCTCGCGGCACGGCCGCGCCGCCGGGGTCAGGATACGGCGCGGGCGGCTCAGCGCACGAGGAGGGCCGTGGCGAACGCCGCGATGCCCTCACCGCGGCCCGTGAAGCCGAGGCCGTCCGTCGTCGTCGCGCTCACCGACACCGGGGCGTCGAGGATGCGCGAGAGCAAGGCCTCCGCCTCCACCCGCCGCGGCGCGAACTTCGGACGGTTGCCGACCACCTGCACCGAGACGTTGCCGATGCGGTAGCCCTCCGCCTCCACCAACCGCCGCGCCTCGGCGAGGAAGACCTCGCCGTGCGCTCCGGAGAAGCGCGGGTCGCCTGTGCCGAAGACGCCGCCGATGTCGCCGAGTCCCGCGGCGGCGAGCAGGGCGTCCACGATCGCGTGCGCCACCGCGTCCCCGTCGCTGTGCCCGGCGAGTCCGGGCTCCCCCGGCCAGAGCAGGCCGGCGAGCCAGAGCTCGGCGTCCGGATCGAAGGCGTGCGTGTCGGTGCCGAAGCCGATGCGCGGCGGCGTCGTGCCGGAGAGCAGTTCCTTCGCGCGCCGCAGGTCCCACGGCGTCGTGATCTTGAAGGCGTGCGCGTCGCCGGGTACGACGGTGACGGGATGTCCGGCCGCGGCGACGAGTCCGGCGTCGTCTGTCTCGTCGGTCGTCGCCGCCTGGTACGCGGCGACGAGCTGCGCCCGGGGGAAGCCCTGCGGCGTCTGCACCGCGGACAGCTGGGAGCGGTCCACGGTCTCCCGGACCGTCCCGGTGCCGTCGACGCGCTTGATCGTGTCGCTGACCGGCAGGCCGGGGATCACGCCGCCTCCGGTGGCGTCCACCGCGTCCACCACGGCGTCGAAGAGCGCAGAGGGTGTGAGCGCGCGGGCGGCGTCGTGCACCAGCACGACCTCCACCGACGGGGCGAGCTCCGCCAGGCCGGCGGCCACGGAGCGCTGCCGGGTCTCGCCTCCGGCCACCACCGCCACCGGGGCGCCGAGCGCCGTCTCGCCGATGGCGGCGGCCTCCCCCACCCGGTCCGACGGGGCGACCACGATCAGCTGCGTGCGCTCGCTCATGCCGCGGGCGGCACGGATCGAGCGCTCCAGCAGGGTGAGGCCGGCGAGCGGGACGAACGCCTTCGGTGCCTGCGCACCGAGGCGGGTGCCGCTGCCTGCGGCGACGACGATGACCGCGATGCGGGGTTCCGGAGTGCTCACCCCCCGAGCGTACCGACCGTCGGGGGCCGCGCGGGAACGAGGAAGGCCCCGCGGCACGAATGCCGCGGGGCCCGAAACCTCGATGGGTGGGAGACGCCTAGGAGGCGAGCACCTCGTCGAGCAGGCTGGACGCCTTCTCGTCGTCGGTCTTCTCCGCGAGAGCCAGCTCCGAGATGAGGATCTGGCGCGCCTTGGCGAGCATACGCTTCTCGCCGGCGGAGAGGCCGCGGTCCTGGTCGCGACGCCACAGGTCGCGGACCACCTCGGAGACCTTGATGACGTCGCCCGACGCCAGCTTCTCCAGGTTCGCCTTGTAACGGCGGGACCAGTTGGTGGGCTCCTCGGTGAACGGAGCGCGCAGCACCTCGAAAACGCGGTCGAGGCCCTCCTTGCCGATGACGTCACGCACTCCGACGAGGTCGACGTTCTCGGCAGGGACCTCGATGGTGAGGTCGCCCTGCGTCACGTTGAGCTTGAGGTACAGCTTCTCTTCACCCTTGATGATTCTTTTCTTGACCTCGGTGATCGTTGCAGCACCGTGGTGGGGGTAAACGACGGTTTCGCCAACCTCGAAAAGCATAGATATGTTGTCCCTTCAGCAATGAATAGGATACCACACGGGGCACATGCTAAGGTTCGCCCTCACACCTCCGCACCGGCCGGAGAGCCCTCGCGCATGCGATAAACTCGGACCGTAAATCCGCTTCGCACCCAGGCATCACCGCGCCGTCGAGCGGAACGATCGGGAGGTCATTCAGTGAAAGCTCGTGCCGCGGCGTCCGTCGTCCTCGCCCTGGCGGTCGCGTTCGGAACCGCAGGCTGCGGTCTTGTCGCCCCGCAGGCCACCACGAAGCACTACGACGCCAGCGACGGCGTGAGCGGATCCGTCGGCCAGATCGACGTGCGCAACGCGATGATCATCACCGACGGCGTCGGCGGAAAGGTCGGCAACCTCGTCGTCACCCTGGTGAACAACGACGCCAAGAGCCACCGTGTCGCCGTCACCTCGGGCGAGAGCAGCGCGAAGGCGTTCGTCACCGTCCAGCCCGGCCAGGTGAAGCAGGTCGGAACGACCCCGGACGAGGCGTCGGCCAGCAACATCTTCCTCACGCCGTTCACGGCGCTCCCCGGCGCCCTCTACCCGGTGTACTTCCAGTACGCCGACGAGACCGGCGCGAAGCTGGACGTCCCCGTCCTCGACGGCGGCCTCGAGGAGTACAAGGACCTCGTCCCCCCGACGATCCTCCCCGCGCAGCAGTAGCGCGGCTCGGACACGAGAACGCCCCCGCCCGGAAGGGTGGGGGCGTTCTGCCGTCCGGCCGGCTCAGCCGTTGAAGCGGTAGCCGAGCCCGCGCACGGTGACGAGCATCTGCGGGTCAGACGGGCTCTCCTCGATGCGGGAGCGGATGCGCTTGATGTGCACGTCCAGCGTCTTGGTGTCGCCGAAGTAGTCGCTCCCCCACACCCGGTCGATCAGCTGGCCACGGGTCAGCACGCGTCCGGCGTTGCGGAGCAGCAGCTCCAGCAGCTCGAATTCCTTCAGCGGCATGGAGATCTCGGAACCGTTCACGGCGACCGTGTGCCGGTCGACGTCCATCCGCACCGTGCCCGCCTCGAGGATGCCGTCGTCCGCCAGCTCCGTCTCGTCCACCCGCCGGCGGAGCACCGCGCGGATGCGGGCGAGCAGCTCGCGGGAGGAGTACGGCTTCGTCACGTAGTCGTCGGCGCCGAGCTCCAGCCCGACCACGATGTCCACCTCGGAGTCCTTCGCGGTGAGCATGATGATCGGCACCGTCGAGCGGGTGCGGATCTCGCGGCACACCTCGGTGCCGGGGATGCCCGGCAGCATCAGGTCCAGCAGGACGAGGTCGGCACCGGTGCGGTCGAACTCCGCCAGCGCGGTGGGGCCGTCCTCGGCCACGGTCACGTCGTAGCCCTCACGCTTCAGCAGGTACGCGAGCGGCTCGCTGAGCGCGGCCTCGTCCTCGACGAGCAGGATGCTTGTCACTGGTTCTCTCCTATCGGGGGACGGATGGTGGATGCCTCGGGCAGCCGGATGGTGAAGGTGGACCCGCGGCCGGGCTGCGACCAGACGCGCACCTCGCCGCCGTGGTTCTGCACGGCGTGCTTCACGATCGAGAGGCCGAGGCCGGTGCCGCCGGTGTTGCGCGACCGGGCCTGATCGACGCGGAAGAAGCGCTCGAACACGCGGTCGAGGTCGTCCTCCGGGATGCCCTCGCCCTGGTCGGTGACCGCGATCTCGACGACGCCGTCGACCGAGCGCACGCCGATCCCGATCCGCGAGTCGTCCGGCGAGTACTGGATGGCGTTGGAGATGAGGTTGTGCACCGCCGTGACGAGCAGCGCCTCGTTGCCGATCACCAGCGCATCCTTCTCGCCGCGCATCGCGATCTCGATGTTCCGCGACTCCGCCGCCACCCGGTTCTGGTCGATGGCGGACTTGACCACGTTCCGCGCGGAGAGCTCCTCGGCGTCCCCCAGGGCGTCGGCCGCCTGCAGACGGCTGAGCTCGATGATGTCCTGCGTGATGCGGGCGAGCCGGGACGCCTCCTCGCTCAGCCGCAGCGCGAACCGGCGCACCTGCTCCGGGTCGTCGGACGCGTCGTCCAGCGCCTCGGCGAGCAGCGACACCGCGCCGATCGGCGTCTTCAGCTCGTGGCTGATGTTGGCGACGAAGTCGCGGCGCACGGAGTCCAGGCGGAACGACTCTGTGCGGTCCTCCGCGAGCAGCAGGATGTACCGGGAGCCGAGACGGGCGACCCGCACGCTCAGGTGGATGTTCGCGTCGCCGAACGGCCCGCGCGCGAGCTCGCACTCCTCCGTGGCGGGCTCGCCGGTGCGGCGGACCCGGTCGACGATGTCGACGAGGTACGGGTGCACGAGGGCGCCGTTCCAGACCAGGCCGATCGCGTGCGCCCCCGGGGACGCCTTGATGACGTTGTTCGACGGGTCGAGCACGACGCCGGCGGACTCCATCGCGTCGAGCACCTGGTCGACACCGTCCGGGACGCTCGGGCTCACCACTTGCGCGGCGTGATCGCCGCGCCGCGCGGCGATGTGCAGGATCCACACGAAACCGGCGCCGACGACGAGCCCGAGGCCCAGCGAGAGCAGCACCAACCAGGCGGAGTCCATAGCTGCAAGCGTAGGGGACGCGTCACGCGCCGGATGGACGCATCCCGCCTGCCGCCGCGTGTTTTCGCGGGTACGTTAGACAGTGTTCAGGCGCACGGCACCAACCGTTAACCTGACGCGACGACCATGCTGCACGGGGTCAGACGACCCCGTATCCCGCGTGCGTGCGCGCACGCCCAGGAAGGACCTCATACCCCATGCGCGAAGTTTTCCAGCAGGAGCTTGCCGAAGTCCAGGACCGGCTCGTCGAGATCGCCGAGCTGGTCGTCCGCTCGATCGAGAACGCCACCGCGGCGTTCACGGAGTCGGACGTCTCGCTCGCCGAGGACGTGATCGCCAACGACCACAAGATCGACGAGCTGACGGTGCTGCTGGACGAGCTGTCCATCCAGATCCTCGCCCGCCAGCAGCCGGTCGCCCGCGACCTGCGCATCGTCGTCAGCGCGCTGCGCATCAGCGCCTCGCTGGAGCGGATGGGCGACATGGCGGAGCACATCGCCCAGCTCGCCCGATACCGCTTTCCGGACAAGGTCGTCCCGAAGTCGCTGCGCGCCACCTTCGCCGAGATGGGCCGCCTGGATGTGGCGATCGCGCAGAAGCTCGCGGAGCTGCTGCGCACGCAGGACATCCGGCTCGCCGACGAGATCCGCAACGACGACGACGACATCGACGAGCTGCACGCCAGTGTCTTCGACAAGGTGCTCGGCGAGACCTGGAAGGGCCAGGCCGTCGACACGGTCGACGCGACCCTCGCCTCCCGCTACCACGAGCGCTTCGCGGACCACGCGGTGTCGATCGCGAAGAAGGTCCAGTACCTCGCGACCGGTGACTGGGCCCCCGAGCTCGCCGCCCCCTGACCCTCCCCGCTCTCGACCCCGACCGCCGAGTGCGCGAATAGTCCGCGTACTCGGCGGTTCTTTGTCGATTCTTTGCGTACTCGGCGGTGCTAGGCGAGGGGAATGCGGGCGGCGACGCGGCGCTGGGAGTGCGGGGCGCGCTCGACGAGCGCCAGCTCGGTGACGGTGGCGTGGTCGCCGGGATCCAGCGCGGTGTGACGTTGCCGTGTGGCGTGCGGGCGGTAGCCGTCCAGGATGTGGTGCCGGTCGTGGATGCGCGCGCCGGCGGCCTCGAGCGCGCGCACCGCATCCCGGTGCAGGGCGAGGAGCGCCGGCGAGGGGTGCAGCAGCGTCACCGGGATGTCCCGGCGCCGCCCGAAGGCGGCCCGCTCCCCCGCGACGACCCGCACCGCCGGCGACCGCGGGAGCAGCGCGGCCACGGCCTGCGCGTCGAGCTCGGTCTCGAACGGCGGCACGATGGTCACGTGCAGCGGCCAGTCGCCGCTGGAGAACACGTCGTCGCCGCGTCCCTTCAGGAACGCGACGACGACGAAGGTGCTGAGGGCCGTGGCTACTTCTTGCCCTGCGCGGCGACCGCGGCGGCACCGGCGGCGGCGGCCTCCGGGTCCAGGTAGGCGGCGGGCTCGATGGGACGGAACGACTCGTCGAGCCGGTAGACCAGCGGGATGCCGGTGGGGATGTTGAGCTCGGCGATGTCCTCGTCGGAGATGCCGTCGAGGTGCTTGACGAGCGCGCGCAGCGAATTGCCGTGCGCGGTGACGAGGACCGTCTTGCCCTCGGTGAGGCTCTTCGTGATGTCCGACTCCCAGTAGGGAAGCATCCGGGCGATGACGTCCTTGAGGCACTCGGTGCGGGGCAGGTCGTCGCCGAGGTCGGCGTAGCGCGGGTCGTGCGCCTGCGACCACTCGCTGTGGTCGGGCAGCGGCGGCGGCGGGACGTCGAAGGAGCGACGCCAGAGCTGGAACTGCTCGGGGCCGTACTTCTCGAGGGTGTCCGCCTTGTCGAGGCCCTGCAGCGCACCGTAGTGACGCTCGTTGAGGCGCCAGGTGCGCTCGACCGGGATCCACAGCCGGTCGGCGACATCGAGCGCGTAGTTCGCGGTCTGGATGGCGCGGGTCAGCACCGACGTGTAAAGGATGTCGGGCGTCAGGCCGGAGGCGGCCAGCAGCTCGCCGGCGCGCTTCGCCTCGGCGACGCCCTGCTCGCTGAGCCGGACATCGACCCAGCCGGTGAACAGGTTCTTCTGGTTCCACTCGCTGTTGCCGTGGCGGAGGAGGATCAAGGTGTAGGGGGCGGACATGGAAATAATCTTGTCACATGCCCTCGAGAGCGATCAGCGCCGTGACGCCGCACGGCGGCGCGGTCGGCGCGGTCACCCGCGGCACCACCAACACGAACCGGCTGCGGCGGGTCGACCGCTGGATCGCAGCGCAGCCACTGCTTCGCCGCACCGCCGATCCGCTCGTCGTCGACCTCGGCTATGGCGCGAGCGGGGTGACGGCGTTCGAGCTGCACCAGCGGCTGGCGAAGGCCCGGCCGGACGTGGAGGTCGTCGGCCTCGAGATCGAGCCGGGCCGGGTGCGGTTCGCGCGGGAGCAGCTGCGGGAGGTGCGCGAGGGCGGCACCGGTTTCGACCAGGACGCGCGCATCCGGTTCGACGTCGGCGGCTTCGAGGTGCCGCTGCCGGACGGGCGGCTGGCCGCGGTGATCCGGGCGTTCAACGTGCTGCGCCAGTACGACGAGGGCGAGGTCGCGGCGGCGTGGCAGCGGATGCGCTCGCGCCTGCAGCCGGACGGCATCCTCGTCGAGGGCACCTGCGACGAGATCGGCCGCGTCGCGAGCTGGGTCGCCGTCGGCCGGGAGGGGCCGCGAACGCTCACGGTGTCGCTGCGCCTGACAGGCCTGGAGGCTCCGTCGATCGTGGCGGAGCGCCTGCCGAAGGCGCTCATCCACCGCAACGTCCCCGGCGAGCGCGTCCACGACTTCCTGCGGGACCTCGACCGCGCCTGGCGGGTGAACGCGCCGCTGGCGCCATACGGTCCGAGGCAGCGCTGGATCGCGGCGGTGCAGGGGATGCGGGACTCGGGCTGGCCGGTGGCCGGTGGGAGGACGCGGTGGCGGCTCGGCGAACTCACCGTTGCCTGGGCCTCCGTCGCCCCGCGCTGAGCTGCTTCCCGTTCGCCGAGGGGCGCGGGTCAGGCCTCCGCGCGGGAGCGCCACAGCAGCCAGAGGAAGTACGGCGCGCCGATGACGGCCGTGACCAGCCCGACCGGGATCTGCGCGGGCGCGATCAGTGTGCGCCCGATGGTGTCGGCGACGCTCACGAGCAGCGCTCCGAGCAGCGCGGCGACCGGCAGCACCCTGGCGCTGCGCTGCCCCACCAGGGATCGCGCGGCGTGCGGGGCGACGAGCCCGACGAAGCCGATGACGCCGACCGCGGAGACCGCGGCGGCCGTGAGCGCGACCGCGATCGCGAGCAGCCGCAGCCGTGCGCTCCCCAGCCGCACCCCGAGCAGGCGCGGGGTGTCCGGGTCCAGCCCGACCAGATCCAGCTCGCGCGTCGAGAACACGAGCAGCGGGATGGCCGCGACGAGCACCACGAGCACGGGAAGCACCTGTTCGAACGTCCTGCCGTAGGTGGATCCGGACAACCACACCAGCGCCTTCGCACCGTTGAACGGGTCGGTCAGCACGATCAGCAGGCTGGTCAGCGCCGTCGCACCGGAGGAGACGCCGATCCCGATCAGGAGGAGCCGGTTCTGCTCCAGCCCGCCGCGCGCCGCCAGACCGAACACGACGGCCGCGGCCGCCGCTGCGCCGGCCAGCGCTGCGCCGCCCACCAGCCAGAAGCTCGCGAGCGGGATCGCCGTGATGACGACGATCGCGCCGACCCCGGCGCCGCCGACGACGCCGAGGATGCCCGGCTCGGCCAGCGGGTTCCGGGACACGGCCTGGACGATGGCGCCGGCGATGGCGAGCGCGGCACCCGCGAGCAGCGCGGCGCCCACGCGCGGAAGCCGGGTGTCCAGCACGAACGTGACCACGCGACCGGCATGACCGGTCAGCCAGTTGCCGACGTCGCCGAGGAGCAGCCGCGCGTCCCCCAGCAGGACGGCCGCGACCATGGCACCCCCGAGCGCGACGGCGCAGACGACGAGGGCGATGACGAACGCCCGCCTGCTGCGCAGCCGGACGAAGGCGGTGCCGGACGAGCTGTTGCTCGTGTCCCTGGATCGGTGGGCCAGGTACACGAGCACGCCGGCTCCGAACACCGTGGTCACGATCCCGGTCGGCACGGAGACGCCCGCCTGCGCGCCGAAGAGGGCCCGCAGCAGTACGTCGGCGCCCAGCACGACGATGACCCCGGCGACCGCGGACGCCGGGAGGAACGCACGGTGCCGCATCAGTCCGGGCACCCGCGGGCCGAGCAGCCGGACGATCAGCGGGGCGCAGAGGCCGACGAACCCGACGGGACCGGCGATGGTCACCGCCACGGCGGCGAGCACGACCGCGAGCACGACCGCGATCGCCCGTGTCGAGCGCGGGTCGACGCCGACGGAGGCGGCGCCCTCGTCACCGAGTCCCAGGATGTCGAGCCGGCGTCCGAGCACGAGCAGACCGGCGAACGCCACGGCCGCGACCGGCGCGAGCTGCAGCACCGGCCCGAGCCCGGTCTGCGCGAGCGAGCCGTTGCCCCACGCGAACAGTCCGGTCGTCTCTTGCGCGTGCAGCAGCAGGAGCATCCCGCTGATCCCGCTGAACGCGAGCGTCAGCGCGGAACCGGCGAGCACCAGCCGCACCGGCCCCGCACCCGCCCGCGACAGCCCCAGCACCACCGCGGCTGCGGCGAGGCCGCCGGCGAAGGCGGTCGCGCCGGCCGGCAGCGAGGGCAGGACGACACCGAATGCCGCCACCGCGACGACCGCCAGGTAGGCGCCCGCGTTCACCGCGAGCGTGTCCGGCGAGGCGAGCGGATTCCGCGACACCGACTGCAGGGCGGCGCCCGAGGCGCCGAGCGCGGCACCGACGACGAGACCGGCGAGCAGCCGGGGGAGGCGGGAGGCGATGAGCACGGCGTCGGCCTGCGTCGAGCCCGCGCCGGTGACGGCCCGCCAGAGCGCGTCGGGCGCCAGCACGGCGGTGCCCTGCCCGAGGTGGGCGATCGCGAGGGCGACGAGGACGACGACGGCCGCGCCCGCCAGCAGGCCGAGCCGGCCGACGCCGAGCCGGCCGGCGCCCGGGCGGGCGTCGCTCACGCGGTCAGCGCGGAGACGACGGCGCCGACGTACTGCTTCATCGAGGCGGTGCCGCCGAACATCCAGATGCCGTCGGGGAGCCGGTGGACGTCTCCCGCCGCTACGAACGGGAGCGACGTCCACACGGCGTTGTCCTTCAGAGCTCCGGCGAACGGGTCGGTGCCGTCCGCGTTGTTGGTGATGTAAAGGAACACGACGCCCTTCCCGAGCGCCGTCAGTCCCTCGACGTCGGTGGATGCGAGTCCGTACGCCTCGTCGCCCTTCAGCTTCCACGGGTCGGCGAGGCCGAGCTCGGTGTTCACGTCGGCGAGCAGGGAGCCTCCCACGTAGGGGCGCACGGAGACCTGGCCGCCCTGGACCCAGCCGTCGGCGAAGGCGACGGGGCGGCCGCCGAGCCCGGCGTCGGCGAGCGTCTTCTTGGCGTCGGCGATCGTCTTCCGGAACGAGGCGATCTCGGTCTTCGCGCGGTCCTGCGTCCCCGTCGCCTCGGCGATGAGGTTCACGTTGTCGATCATCTGGTCGATCTGCCGGCTCGCGTCGGCCGAGCGCACCACGATGACCGGCGCGACCTTCTCCAGCTGGCCGATCGCCGACTCGGACAGGTCGGTGGTGGCGACCACAAGATCCGGCTTCAGCGACGCGACGGTGTCGACGCTCGGCTCGCCGCGGGTGCCGATGTCGGTGACGCCTGCGGGCAGCTTCGCGGCGGTGTCCCACGCCGTGTAGCCCTTCACGTCGGCGGCGCCCACCGGGTCCACGCCGAGGCTGACGAGCGTCTCGACGACGTTCCACTCGGTGCCGACGACCCGGGCGGCCGGGCCGTCCAGCTTCACCTTCTCGCCGCGCGCATCCGTGACGGTCAGCGACGAACCGGAAGCGCTCTCGCCGGAAGCGGCCTCGGTGGTGCCGCACCCGCTCACAACGAGAGCGGCCACGGCCGCGACGGCGGCGATGGGCAGGAGACGACGGAGGATCATGGGGTCCTTTCGGTTCGGAGGGTGTGCCGGCCGACCGTGCGGGTGCGCGGGACGCCGCTGAGGGCGTCGGGCTCGACGTGGATGCGGATGCCGTAGACCTCGGTCAGCAGCTCCGGGTCGTAGACGTCGGCGGCGTCGCCCGCGGCGACCACCCGGCCGGCGGAGAGCAGCACGACGCGGTCGGACACGGCAGCCGCCTGGTCGAGGTCGTGGAGCACCATGCCGACGGTGACGCCGTGGTCGTCGGCGAGCTCGCGGACCAGGTCCAGGATCTCGACCTGGTAGCGCAGGTCGAGGTAGGTGGTCGGCTCGTCCAGCAGCAGGACGTCGGTGTCCTGCGCGAGGCAGCACGCGAGCCAGACCCGTTGCAGCTGGCCGCCCGAGAGCGCCTCGACGCCGCGGTCGGCGAACGGGGCGACGCCGGTGAGCCGCATGGCCCTCTCGACGGCGGCGGAGCCGTGCGGGTCGGCGCCGTTGAACCGGCGGCGGTGCGGGTGCCTGCCGAAGCCGACGACCTCGCGGACGCTCAGCCCGGCCGGAGTCGGCCTGCTCTGCGCGAGCATGGTCACGATACGAGCGAAGGCCGGGCGGGACAGCGCGAGCGCATCCACGGATCCGCCGTCCGCCTGCTCGACGACGATGTCCGCCGTGCGCGGGTGCTTCAGCCGGGCGATCGCCCGCAGCAGCGTCGACTTGCCGCTCCCGTTCGGTCCGATCAGCGAGGTCACCCGGCCCGCGGGCAGCTCGAGTGCCGCGGAGTGGACGACGTCGACGCCGTCGTAGGCCACGGTCACCTCACGGGCGGCGAGGCCGGACGGCGGGCGGGTCGGCGAAGCGAAGGGAGCGGACACGGTTGGTTAGGTTAGCATTACCTAACACGCTTCTCCACCCGGCGCGAGAGATCGCATCCTGGGCCCGCGAACCCGCTGGCCCAGCGGTTTCTGGCGCGCTCGAGAGGCGTCAGCCGCGCGGGGTGCGGGTGACCGCGCCGAGGCGCGGCAGTCGCGGCACGTCGGCCTCCGCTCCGGCCTCCGGCGGCACGACGACCTCCTGAGCGGCCGCGACGGCGGTGCCGTCCGCGGCCACCGTCAGCGTCGCCGCCGGGTCGGTGCCGCGCTTCACCACGGCGAGCGCGATCGGCCCGAGCTCGTAGTGCAGGGCGACGGAGGTGACGGTGCCGACCTCGCGGTCGTCGAGAGACACGACCGCACCGCGTTCGGGATGCACGCCCTCCGAGCCGTCCAGGTGCAGCATCACGAGCCGGCGCGGCGGGTGGCCGAGGTTGTGCACCTTCGCGACCGTCTCCTGACCGCGGTAGCAGCCCTTGTTCAGGTGCACGGCGGTGCGCAGCCAATCGAGCTCGTGCGGGATGGTGCGCTCGTCGACCTCGGTGGAGAACCGCGGCCGCCACGCGGCGATCCGCAGCGCGTCGGCGGCGAGGGTCCCGGCGGCGGTGAGCTCTCCGGACTCGACGCGCGCGACGATGGATGCGAGAGCGTCCCGCGGCACCAGCCGCTCGCTCCAGCTCCAGTCCGCGCCGGGATGCTCGCCGCGCGCGTACTGGTGACCTCCGGGCGTGACGGCGTGCCACGGGTCGCGCCAGATCAGCGGCACGCCGCCCGGCGCTGCGATCGGGAGCGGCGGGTCGCCGAGGGTGCCGATGGTGGCGAGGTCCTCCGTGCGGTCCGCGACCTCGACGCGCAGCATGAAGCGCATGGAGTCGAGCCAGGAGCGCAGTCCCTCCGCCTCGGGTCGGTCGACCAGCAGCCACACGGTCTCGCCGTCGTCGAGGACGCGCGCCGCGTGCTCCACGCGGCCTGTCACATCCAGCAGAAGGGTCTCCGACGACTCCCCCGGCTTCAGCCCGGTGAGCGCCTGGCTGGTCAGCGAGTTGAGCCAGCTGAGCCGGTCGGGGCCGGTCACCGTGAGCACCGAGCGGTCGGAGAGGTCGACGATCGCGCCGCCCTCCACGAGGGCGCGCTGCTCGGCGAGCGGGCTGCCGTAGTGCGACGGGACGCCCGATCCCGTCGTGTCGACAGCGCCGGGCAGCCCGAGGAACGGTGAGCCGGACATCACTCCACCTTGGCGAGGCGGGCGGACGCGTGCGTGCGCAGGTCCTGGCCGAGTGCGGCGATGTCCCACGCCCAGAGCAGATGGTTCTCGACGAGCCCGTACAGGCGGGTCGCCGCCGTGTAGTCCTTCGCCCCGGCCGTGCGGACGACGGCGTCCGTGGCCAGGTCGATGCGCGGGCCGTTCACGCGACCGAGATAGAGCTCGCTGACGCCGTCGGGGTGGATGATCGAGACGTCGATGTCGAAGCCGCCGTGCGACGCGCGGAGCGTCTCGACGGACTGCGCCGTGCCGAACGGCCGGGGACCCTCGCCCGGCAGCATCGCCGGCCCTGCATCCCCTTCGATCAGCTTGCGGCTCAGCCGCCAGTAGCCGGTCTCGGCGGCCAGCGGCGTGTGCTCCTCATCGAGGATCCACGAGGTGGAGGTGTAGTTCAGGTAGGGCTGACCGTCGTGGCTGAAGCTGATCCGCTGCCCGAACTCGCGCTCGGTGTGCTCCTCGCCGATCGCGTAGTCGAGCACACCTGTGCCCTCCCACACGCCGATCAGCCAGGAGAGCGGGACGAGCTCCGCGGGGAGGTCGGTGGGGATCTCGATCATGCTCTACGGTCTACGCGATCAGCGCTGCCCGCGGAAGAGGTTGTAGACGACCACACCGGAGACGCCCAGGATCGCGAGGGTGGCCAGGCCCAGCAGGCCGATGAAGAAGAGTTCGAGAGCGACGAGCATACGGCCAGTCTAATCAGTGCCCGAGCGTGGTGAGGCCTGCGGGAAGATCTCCGGAGACGATGATGCGTTTTCTATCGCTTCCGGAGATCTTCGCGGGTCACATCGGCGTGTTGCGTGAAAAACTCCGGGATGGACGGCGGACTCGCAATCACCTCCGGAGTTGTTCACCACCACATCGGCGTGTTGCGTGAACAACTCCGGACGCGATGGCGCCGGAATCAGTGCCCGAGCGTGGTGAGGCCGAGGATCGCCCCGATGACGCCGAGGATCACCAGCGTGCCGGTGAGCGTCGCCGCGAGGCGGTTCACGAACCCGTCCTTCTGCTGCGTCGCGAGCTGCGCGCCGAAGGACGCGATGACGCAGACGCCGAGCGCGAGCGAGAGCCAGGAGGCGTACTGCGCGGGATGCGACAGGGTGCCGATGAGCACCCCCAGCACGAGCGCGATCACCCAGACGGCCCCGACGCTCCCGTAGACGGCGCCGCGCGACAGCGGGGCGGCCGGTGCGCCCGCGGCGGCGGCAGGACCGAGCGGGCCCGGGTCCGCCGCGGTGGCGTCACGGGAGCCCGCGACCTCTGCACCATCGTCGGGTGCGCCCGGTCCTCCTGAAGGGGGCTTCTCGCTCATCCCCCCATTCTGCCCCGCCGCCGACCGCCCGGGGACAGGCGGCGCAGGCATTTCCGGTAGCATTGCGGCACACAAGGGACAAGAGGAGGAACTGGGTGGCGCAGCTTCTGATCCTCACCTCCGCGCCCGAGACCGAGGTCCTCCCTTCGCTCGCCCTGCTCAGCCACCGCGCCCGTCAGATCCCGGCCGAACCGGCCTCGCTCGTGAACGCCCCGAGCTGCGACCTGATCTTCGTCGACGCCCGACGGGACCTCGCGAGCGCCAAGTCGCTCTGCAAGATCCTGACGACCACGGGCATCACGGTGCCCCTCGTGCTCGTGCTCACCGAGGGCGGCCTCACCGCGGTCAGCGCCGACTGGGGCGCGAGCGACGTGCTGCTGGAGAGCGCGGGCCCCGCCGAGGTGGATGCGCGCATCCGCCTGGCCATCGGCCGGCAGAGCCAGGAGCACTCGCAGACCAAGATCCAGGCCTCCGGCATCACGATCGACGAGGCCAGCTACTCCGCGAAGGCGCACGGACGCGCGCTCGACCTCACCTTCAAGGAGTTCGAGCTGCTGCGCTTCTTCGCCACCCACCCCTCCCGGGTGTTCACCAGGGAGCAGCTGCTCAGCGAGGTGTGGGGTTACGACTACTTCGGCGGCACGCGCACCGTGGACGTGCACGTGCGACGCCTGCGCGCAAAGCTCGGCGACCTGGAGTCGCTGATCGGCACGGTGCGCAACGTCGGCTACCGGTTCAACGTGTACGAGGAGGACAATGACCGCCTCCCTTCGCCTGTCGGTCCCTGACCTCGCGAATCCCGCCGATCGGGATGCCTACTTCGCCGTGGTGGACGCCGCGGCGGACGCGGACGGCGCCGCCGCGTTCGACGAGCAGACCCGGCTGGACCTTGCCGCCGGGCGGCGTGCGCCGTGGGCCGCACGGGATGCGTCCGGGGCGATGCGCGCCGTCGCCGTGCTCGGCGGCGGAGCGCTCGACCTGGTCGTCGCGCCCGACGCGCGCGGACGCGGCGTCGGGCGGCAGACGCTGTCCGCCCTGCTGGAGGAGGTGCCGCGGGGCGCGCTCACCGCGTGGTCGCACGGCGACCATCCCGGCGCCCACCGGCTGGCGGCGCGCTTCGGCTTCACGGCGGCGCGCTCGCTGCTCGGGATGCGGCTGATGCTCGACGGCGCGGCGCATCCTGCCGCACCACCGCACGGGTTCTCGCTCGACCGCTTCCGGCCGGGGCGCGACGACGCCGAGTGGGTCGGCCTGAACCAGCGCACCTTCGCCTCGCATCCAGAGCAGGGCAGGATGACCGCGGCGGATCTGCACGACAGGATGGCGGAGCCGTGGTTCGACGCCGGCGACTTCCTGGTGCTGCGCGACCCGGACGGGCGCATGGTCGGCTACGACTGGCTCAAGGTCGGCGGGGACGACCAGGCCGGCGAGATCTACGTGCTCGGCGTCGATCCCGGCCTCTCGGGACGCGGCCTCGGCCGGGTGCTTCTGATGGCGGGCCTCGCCCGGCTCGGCGAACGCGGCTGCCGCGAGGCCGCCCTGTACGTCGAGGGCGACAACGACGCCGCACTCTGGCTGTACCGGTCGGCCGGCTTCGCAGTCTCCTCCACAGACGTGCAGTACCGCCGTTCATCCCCCGTTTACCCCGGACCGTGACCGACGCCTCCACCCGGTGCGATGATGGGGGCATGGACGAGCGGACCACACTCGAGAACGGCCTTCTGGACACCGGGCTGGGCGGCAGCCTGGGCAGCGACTTCGACGACGACTTCGCTCCCTTCATCTACGAGCCGGATCCGACGCTGCCGGACAACCGCTATCTCGACCGCGAGCTGAGCTGGCTGGCGTTCAACCAGCGCGTGCTGGAGCTGGCGGAGGACCCGCTGCTGCCGGTGCTGGAACGCGCCAACTTCCTGGCGATCTTCGCCAGCAACCTCGACGAGTTCTTCATGGTGCGCGTCGCCGGTCTCAAGCGCCGCATCGCCACCGGGCTCGCCGTGCCAACCAACGTCGGCCGTGCTCCGCAGGACGTGCTCGCCGACATCTCGGAGAAGGCGCACGAGCTGCAGACGAGGCACGCCCGCGCCTACCGGGAGCTGGTGCTTCCCGCGCTGAGCGCTGCCGGGATCTCGGTGGTGAGCTTCGACGAGCTGGACGAGGCGGACAAGGCGCAGATGCGCGAGGTGTTCTCCCAGCAGATCTTCCCCGTGCTGATGCCGCTCGCCGTCGACCCCGCGCACCCGTTCCCCTACATCTCGGGGCTCTCGCTCAACCTCTCGGTGCGCGTGCGCAACTCACGGACGGGCAAGGAACAGTTCGCCCGCCTGAAGGTGCCGCAGATGCTCCCCCGATTCGTGCGCATCGATCAGCGCGAGACGCTCGGCCAGGTGCGGTTCATCACGCTGGAGGACCTGATCGCCAACCACCTCGGCGACCTCTTCCCCGGCATGGAGATCCTCGACCACCACGTCTTCCGGGTCACCCGCAACGAGGACGTCGAGA
Organism: Leifsonia sp. NPDC080035; assembly: GCF_040050925.1. NCBI lineage: Bacteria > Bacillati > Actinomycetota > Actinomycetes > Micrococcales > Microbacteriaceae > Leifsonia > Leifsonia sp. NPDC080035. The sequence goes on from NZ_CP157390.1 coordinate 377,247, forward strand.
TCGACGAGGACGAGACCGAGAACCTCATCCAGGCGCTCGAGCGCGAGCTCCTGCGCCGCCGGTTCGGCCCGCCCATCCGCCTCGAGGTCACGGAGGACATGGACGACGTGACCCTCGGGCTGCTCGTCCGCGAGCTGGATGTGACGGAGCAGGAGGTCTACCGCCTGCCCGCGCCGCTAGACCTGGGCGGTCTCTTCGACCTGGCCCGCATCGACCGGCCCGACCTGCACTACCCCAACCACGTCCCGACCACCGCGGCCCAGCTGATGCCGAGCGAGCCGAACGCCAAGCCGGACGTGTTCGCCGCGGTCTCCCGGCAGGACATCCTGCTGCACCACCCCTACGAGTCGTTCGCGACAAGCGTTCAGGCGTTCCTCGAGCAGGCGGCAGCCGACCCGCACGTGCTCGCCATCAAGCAGACGCTGTACCGCACCTCCGGGGACAGCCCGATCGTCGAGGCGCTGATCGACGCCGCGGAGGCGGGCAAGCAGGTGCTCGCGCTGGTCGAGATCAAGGCCCGCTTCGACGAGCAGAACAACATCTCCTGGGCCCGCAAGCTCGAGAAGGCCGGCGTGCACGTCGTGTACGGCCTGGTCGGGCTGAAGACGCACTGCAAGCTCGCGCTCGTCATCCGCGAGGAGAAGGGCGTCCTCAAGCACTACAGCCACATCGGGACGGGCAACTACAATCCGAAGACCTCCCGCATCTACGAGGACCTCGGGCTGCTGACCGCCGACGACCAGGTGGGCAAGGACCTGACGCGCCTCTTCAACGAGCTCTCCGGCTACGCGATCGAGAAGAAGTTCAAGCGGCTTCTCGTCGCTCCTCTGCACCTGCGGAAGGGGCTGCTGAAGCGCATCGACGCCGAGGCTGCGAACGCGGCGGCCGGGCGCCCCTCCGGCATCCGCATCAAGCTGAACTCGATCGTCGACGAGGCGATCATCGACGCTCTGTACCGGGCAAGCCAGGCCGGTGTGCCGATCGATCTGTGGGTACGCGGCATCTGCGGCCTGGTGCCGGGACGCGAGGGGCTGTCCGAGAACATCCGGGTGCGCTCGGTGCTCGGCCGCTACCTGGAGCACTCCCGCGTGTTCTCGTTCGTGAACGACGGCGACCCGCAGGTGTACATCGGCAGCGCCGACATGATGCACCGCAACCTCGACCGCCGCGTTGAGGCGCTGGTGCGGCTGACCGCTCCGGAGCACCTCGCCGAGCTCGACGCGCTGTTCGACCTCGCCTTCGACCCGCGCACCGCCGCGTGGTCGCTGGCAGAGGACGGCGTGTGGACGCGCGAGCACCTCGACGAGAACGGCAAGCCGCTGACCGACCTGCAGAACAAGCTCATGCAGCAGATCGGCCACCGTCCGCGCAGCGCCCGCACGGGAAGCAGGCGGTGAGCCTCGCCATCTACGCGGCGGGCGCTCTGTGCTGGCGCGTCGTGGACGAGAAGATCGTCGTGCTCGTGGTGCACCGCACCAAGTACGGCGACGTCACCATCCCCAAGGGGAAGGTCGACCCTGGTGAGACCCTGCCGGCGACGGCGGTCCGCGAGATCCGGGAGGAGACCGGCCTCGCCATCGCCCTCGGCGTCCCGCTCGGCGTCTCCTCCTACCCGCTGAGCTCCGGCCGCGAGAAGATCGTGCACTACTGGGCCGCCGAGGTCGACGACCACGCCATCGAGCAGTCGACCTTCGTGCCGAATTCCGAGATCGCGGCGATCGAGTGGGTGAGCCTGAAGAAGGCGCGCGGCTATCTCACCTACGAACGCGACGTGGAGATCCTTGACGCGTTCGAGGCGCTCGTCAGGCAGGGCATCACCTCCACGTTCGCGCTGATCGCGCTGCGCCACGGCAAGGCCGAGCCGCGCGGCGACTGGGACGGGACCGACGCGTCCCGCCCGCTCACCGAGCGCGGCGTCCGGCAGGCGGCCGGTGACGTCCCGACGCTGATGGCGTGGCGACCCCGCCGCATCATCACCAGCGACGCGGTGCGCTGCGTCGCGACCGTCGCCCCGCTGGCCGCGGCGACCGGCATCAAGCCGCGCCGGGAGCCGGGGATCAGCCAGGACGCCTACGAGGAGGGTCGCGGCGACGTGCGCTCGGTCATCGGCAAGCGCGTGCGCTCCCGCAAGAGCGCTGTGCTCTGCAGCCACGGACCGGTGCTGCCGGAGATCATGCGCGAGATCGCGCTCGCCACCGGCACGATGCCCGGCGCCTACCTGAACGACGCCGCCGACCTGGACACGGGCGGCTTCTCTGTCGTCCACCTCTCGGCGACGAACCCCTCCAGCGGCATCGTCTCCATCGAGACCTACGCGCCCGCCGCCGGCTGAGGCACGTTCGCGGGACGGCGCGCAGAGCATGCAGGCGCATCAAGTGAACACACGTCGTTAACCTTCCGTTTACCGCTGCGGGGGACTCTGGTCAGACACCGGGAATAGCGTCACACGCGGGTCGCACCGACCCCGTCCTGTTGTTACTGATCCCCGGAAGGGACAACTGTGAATCTGAAGCGTCTTGGCGTTCCCGTGGCTCTGCTGGCCGCGGCCGCCATCTCCCTCACCGCCTGTGCGTCGAACGAGGGCAGCGCCCCCGCGACCACCACGGCGAAGGCGTCCAACCTCTCCGGCACGCTCAACGGCATCGGCTCCTCCGCCCAGGGCGCCGCACAGACCGTCTGGGCCGCGGGCTTCCAGCAGGCCAACCCCAAGGTCACCATCAACTACGACCCGCAGGGCTCCGGCGCCGGCCGCAAGAGCTTCATCTCGGGTGCAGCCGACTTCGCCGGCTCCGACGCCGCGCTCAAGACCGAGGAGCTCTCCGGCACCTTCGCCGGCTGCGCCGCGGGCAGCAAGGGCATCGACCTCCCGGTCTACATCTCCCCGATCGCGATCGCGTACAACGTGGACGGCGTGAAGGACCTCAAGCTCGACGCCGCCACCATCGCGGGCATCTTCTCGGGCAAGATCACCACCTGGGACGACGCGAAGATCAAGGACCAGAACTCGGGCGTCACCCTCCCGTCGGCCCCGATCACGGTCGTGCACCGCTCCGACGACTCGGGCACCACGCAGAACTTCACCGACTACCTCGCGGCGAACGCTCCCGACGTGTGGACCAAGCCGGCCTCGCAGACCTTCCCGTTCCAGGTCGGTGACGCGGCCAAGGGCACCTCCGGTGTCGCGGACGCCACCAAGAACGCGAAGAACTCGATCACCTACATCGACGAGTCGGGTTCGGCCGGTCTCTCCATCGCCCAGCTGAAGGTCGGCGACAACTACGAGAAGATCAGCGCCGATGGCGCTGCCGCCGTGGTCGCCGCCTCCCCGATCGCGTCGGGCCGCGAGACCAACGACCTCGCCATCCAGATCGACCGCAAGGACACCACCAAGGGTGCGTGGCCGCTGGTGCTCGTCTCCTACGTCATCGCCTGCCAGGAGTACAAGGACTCCGCCAAGGCCGACCTGGTGAAGGGCTACGTCGACTACGTCATCACCGCTGACGCCCAGAAGGCCGCCGCGGAGCAGGCCGGTTCGGCTCCGCTCTCCAGCGACCTGTCCGACAAGGTCAGCAAGGCCGTCGCCAGCATCAAGTGACTCCCGGCCGCTCGGCCTGGGCCGTGACCACGGTCCAGGCCGAGCGGCGCATCTCCCTCACCCTCAGGGACACCCGATGAGAGAAAGCAAGGAATGACCGCCGGAACCGCAGGAGCCATCAGGCCGAAGGCGAAAGTCCGCCTCGGCGACCGCGTCTTCTCCACCAGCACCGTCGTCGCCGGGTCTCTGATCCTGGCCACCCTCGCCGCCGTGGCGCTCTTCCTCGTCATCCAGAGCATCCCGGCCGTCTTCGCCGGCGCCGGCGAGCTGCCGAACAACGCGACCAACTTCTGGTCGTGGGTGTGGCCGCTCGTCTTCGGCACCATCTGGGCGGCCCTCATCGCCCTGCTCATCGCGACGCCGCTCTCCATCGGCATCGCCCTCTTCATCTCGCACTACGCCCCGCGCCGCGTCGCCCAGACGCTCGGCTACATCATCGACCTGCTCGCCGCCGTGCCGTCGGTGGTCTTCGGCCTGTGGGGTATCGCGACGCTCGCCTCCTTCGTCCAGCCCTTCTACGTCTGGCTCGGCCAGTACTTCGGCTGGATCCCGTTCTTCGCCCCGCCGGTCTCCGGCACCGGCCGCACCATCCTGACCGCCGCGATCGTGCTCGCGGTGATGGTCATCCCGATCATGACGGCGATCTGCCGCGAGATCTTCCTGCAGACCCCGCGCCTCCACGAGGAGGCGGCGCTCGCGCTGGGCGCGACCAAGTGGGAGATGGTGCGGATGGCCGTGCTGCCGTTCGCCCGCTCCGGGATCATCTCGGCGATCATGCTCGGCCTCGGCCGCGCGCTCGGCGAGACGCTGGCCATCGCCATGGTGCTCTCCCCCGCGCTGATCGTGAAGTGGGCGGTGCTGCAGGCGCAGAGCCCGAACACGATCGCCGCCAACATCGCGCTGCAGTTCCCCGAGGCCACCGGCGTCGGCGTGAACGCGCTCATCGCCTCCGGCCTCGTGCTGTTCGTGGTGACCCTCCTGATCAACATGCTCGCCCGCTACATCGTCAGCCGCCGCAAGGCCTTCTCGGGAGCGAACTGATGGCCGCCACCACGACAGCAACCGCCGCGCCCCGCGCTCTGGCCAACTCGTACACCGCGGGCAAGCTGCCGCGCTGGGCTCCGTGGGTCATGCTGGTCGCCTCCTGGGTCGTCCTCGGCGCCGTCTTCGCGATGCTCGCGGCAAGCGGCGCCACCAAGGACTTCAACATCGTCGGCGCGATCTTCTTCGGCACCGTGCTGTTCGACGTCGCGATCTACACGACGTCCCTGCTGATCGAGGGCGCCAGGAAGGCGAAGGACCGCCTGGTCACCTCGCTGGTCGCCACCGCGTTCATCATCGCGCTGCTTCCGCTCATCTCGCTCGGCTGGACCGTCATCGCCCAGGGCCTCGCCCGGTTCGACGTCCAGTTCTTCAGCGAGTCGATGCGCAACGTCATCGGAGCCGGCGGCGGTGCGCTGCACGCGATCATGGGCACCCTGATCATCACCGCCCTGACCGCCGTCATCTCGGTGCCGATCGGCCTGCTCACCTCGATCTACCTCGTCGAGTACGGGCGCGGGATGCTCGCCCGCGGCATCACCTTCTTCGTCGATGTGATGACGGGCATCCCGTCGATCGTCGCCGGCCTGTTCGCGTACGCGCTGTTCGCGCTGATCTTCGGCCCGGCGATCCGTAACGGCTTCATGGGCGCCATCGCGCTGTCCGTGCTGATGATCCCGGTCGTCGTGCGCTCCAGCGAGGAGATCCTGCGGATCGTCCCGAACGAGCTGCGCGAGGCGTCTCTGGCGCTCGGCGTCCCGAAGTGGCTGACGGTGCTGAAGGTCGTCCTCCCCACCTCGCTCGCGGGTCTCGTGACCGGCGTCATGCTCGCCATCGCCCGTGTCATCGGCGAGACCGCGCCGCTGCTGATCGTCGCCGGGTTCACGACGAGCATGAACTACGACCCGTTCAACGACCGGATGATGAGCCTCCCGGTGTTCGTGTTCACCCAGTACACCCAGGCGGCCGGCCTGCACGCGCAGGACTCGATCGACCGTGCCTGGGCCGGCGCGCTCGCGCTCATCATCATCGTGATGCTCCTGAACCTCGTCGGCCGCATCATCGCCAAGGCCTTCGCCCCCAAGTACGGCCGCTGATCCCGGCGCCCCTGAGCTTCCTCCCGAATCGCAGACAAGGAAAAACGTGTCCAAGCGCATCGAAGTCAACGACCTCAACGTCTACTACGGCAAGTTCCTGGCCGTGGAGGGCGTGTCGCTCACCATCGAACCCCGGACGGTCACCGCGTTCATCGGCCCGTCCGGATGCGGCAAGTCGACGTTCCTCCGCACGCTGAACCGCATGCACGAGGTCATCCCGGGCGCGTACGTGGAGGGCGACGTGCTGATCGACGGCAACAACCTGTACGGCCAGGGCGTCGACCCGGTGCTCGTCCGCCGCCAGGTGGGCATGGTGTTCCAGCGCCCGAACCCGTTCCCGACGATGAGCATCCGCGACAACGTGCTCGCCGGCGTGAAGCTCAACAACCGCCGGATGTCGAAGAGCGACTCGGACGATCTTGTGGAGAAGTCCCTGCAGGGCGCGAACCTGTGGAACGAGGTCAAGGACCGCCTGAACCTCCCGGGCTCCGGCCTGTCCGGCGGTCAGCAGCAGCGCCTCTGCATCGCCCGCGCGATCGCGGTCTCCCCCGACGTCCTGCTGATGGACGAGCCGTGCTCGGCCCTCGACCCGATCTCGACGCTCGCGATCGAGGACCTGATCGAGGACCTCAAGAACGACTACACGATCGTGATCGTGACCCACAACATGCAGCAGGCCTCGCGCGTCTCCGACCGGACCGCCTTCTTCAACATCGCGGGCACCGGCAAGCCGGGCAAGCTGATCGAGTACAACGACACCAACATGATCTTCTCGAACCCGAGCGTCCAGGCCACCGAGGACTACGTCTCCGGCCGCTTCGGGTGATCGGCGCCGGTTCCGGCTGTACGAAGGCCCGCGGGATCCCTCCCGCGGGCCTTCGCGCATCCACCGGCCTCGTGCCGGTCAGGAGGCGATGGCGACGATCGGGTCGGTTGTCGGCTTCGTCGAGCCGCCGCGCGGCTCGACGGTGACGCCCACGGTGTCGCCGGCGGCCATCTGCCCGGTCAGGACGCGCCAGGTCGCGGCGGAGCCGCCCGTCGCGTTCATCGTGCCCGCGGCGATGGGTGTGCCGTCGCGGATGTACCAGAGCTCGTAGGTCTTGCCACTCGGAAGGTCCGGCAGGTCGGTGGCGATGAGCGCGGAGCGGCCGAGCTCCGGCGACCAGACGAGCGTCGCCGTCCCTCCACCTGCGACCTCCGCGCTGGAACGCTGGACGTCGGGAGCGGCGTTGATCGCGGCGAGCGCGGTCGCCTGCTGGCGCTGGTAGGAGTCGTTCCCGGCGAGAGAGGCGCCGAGGAACGCACCGCCGATGAAGAGGACGACGGCGGCCGCTGCCGCGGCGAGGATCGCGGCGGGACGCTGGAACCAGCGCCTCTGCGCGGCGCGCTCGGCGGGGCCGGCGGGCTCTGTCGGGCCTGCGGGGGCTGCCGGTTCCGCGGGTTCGGCGGGTGCGGCGTCCACCGTCTCGTTCGCCGGCAGCTGCGGGGTGGCGGCGATCTTCGCGAACAGGTCCGCCTTCAGCCGCGCGGGCGGCTCCACCGGTTCGGCCGCGAGCCCGAGCTGGGCCGCGACGTCCTCGAACTCGCGCGCCTCCTCGTCGGACTGCGCGCCCAGCCGGTCTCCCAGTCGTCGTTCCTCGGTCATCTCGTCACCCCCAATTCGTCTCGCAGCCGTATCATCGCATCGCGCAGCCGGGTCTTGGCTGTGCCAAGCGGGATCCCCAGCTCGGCGGCGATCTCGCTCTGGCTGAGCCCGCCGTAGTAGGCGAGGGCGATGGCCTGGCGCTGTGCCTCGCTCAACACGGCCATCGCCTCCTCCACGCGCTCATGCTCGACGCGCACCTCCACGGTCTCCGCGACGTCGTCGAACGCCGTCGGCAGGTCGCGGATCCCGATCGCGGTGTCCCGGTCGCGGGACGCCTGCGACGCCCGGATCCGGTCGACCGCTCTGCGGTGGGCCATGGTCATGATCCACGTGAGCGCTCGTCCTTTATTCGGATCGAACCGCGCCGCGGATTGCCACGCCTCCAGGAACACCTCCTGGGCGACCTCCTCGGCCTGCGCCGCATCCACCAGCAGCCGCCGGATCAGCCCGAGCACGCGGGACGCCGTGCGGTCGTAGAAGTCGGAGAACGCGGCCTGGTCACCCGTCGCGGTGCGGGTCAGCAGCGCGTCGAGCTCGGCGGCCGGGGCGTCGTCCACGTCGTCTCCGCTCCGAGCGGCGCATCCGCCTCGTACGGTCCTACAAAAAGTGCCGGGCCGCAGAACGCCTCTCGGCGCGAGGCCGCTCGAAGCGGCTAGTTTTGGAGCCCGGGGTTACTGCGGCCCGGCTCCATCGAGTTTACAGGAGGTCCCGGGGCGGTCTACCGGCGTGGCGTTCGCGAGGGGAGAACTAATCCAGGGAATCCGTGCGCCAGAGTCGCGCGCACGCGGCGAGCTCCTCGGCGGTGCGGGTGAACCGGAGCGCCCGGGTGGTCAGCTCGCTCGCGCGCTCCGGGTCGACCACGTCGCGGTCGTCGGCGACGGACACGCATCCCGCCGCGGTCACCCGGCAGAACGCGGCCGCCCGCTCCAGCGCGACGGCGAAGTCGCCCTCGAAGACGCCGCGCAGGATGCGGTCGGCGAGCTCGGTGACCTCGGCGGGCCCCGCGGGCGTCGGCGCGCCGGCGACGACCGGGTCGATCCCGGTGCTGATCTCGATGCCGCGCTGGAAGAGCAGCGCCGTGCCCTCCGCGTCCTGCCGGATCAGCAGCCGCAGCAGGTAGATGCGCCACAGGGCACCGGGCAGGGTCTTGGCGTTCGAGCGCGACCACAGCTCGGCCAGCGCGTCGATGCCGTGCGCGTCGGTGTAGGCGACCAGGCGGTCGACGACCGCCGGGTCGCCCTCCTCCCGCACCCGCGCCAGCAGCGCCTGGGCGGTCTCGTGGGCCACCCGGCTGATCTGGGCGGGATCGTCACCCCCGAGGAAGGCCTCGAACATCCCACCGGGGAAGAGCGTCGGCTTGTGGAAGCGATCAGGCATTCCCCTATTCTCCCCCTGTCCGGAAGCGGACGTGATCCACGGTAGATTAGGGGGCGAGGGCCTCTAGCTCAGTCGGTAGAGCATCGGACTTTTAATCCGCGGGTCGTGGGTTCGAGCCCCACGGGGCCCACCCCGTAATCAAAGTGATCCTGGTCATCGTCGAAGAGGTCCGCGTAGACAACCACGTCATCGCGGCGAGGCGTGGCCGAGCATCCGCTGCACGGCCCTGACGTTGGCACCCACCGAGACGGCCAGGCACGCGGCCGTGTGGCGGAGGTCGTGGACTGTCGAGCGCAGCGGGTCGGGATGGTTGTCGGCCAGGCTGTCAGCGGCCTTGTCGAAGGCTTTGCGCTTTCAGTTGTGTGACGGACACCCGCCGGGCAGCGCCTATTGAACTCCAGGGTCCAAACAATGCGAGGATCACAACGTGTCCTCGTCTAGAAGGTTCTCTGAGTGGTGGCGTGGGCTCATCCGGATTCGCGACGACACCCCGAAAACCACGTGCGTGATCTTCACAGTCCCGGAAAAGCGGCTGAACGAAATGGACGTTGCGATTGGGCCATGCGTGCCGCTTCCAGGTCGTAAACGACCCCTTCGTGGAGCTCATTCGCAGCAGGGCCCTGAAACCCCCGAGCAGATGCGCGCGCTCTTCGTTGTTCTCGGGGCCCGACATCGCGGCGCGATGATGCTATGGAGCTAGTTTCGACAAGCGGTCCGGGCTCCCTCTACCGGTGCTCCGAGGAGTTCGTCGCCCTCATGCGAAGTGCAAACGACGAGGCAATTCGACTGGGCAGCCTCGACAAGGCCAACGGAGACAATGACCTCACGCTCTTCATGGCTCATCATCACTCGCTCGACGCCGCGTGGTTAGAGGCCGGTAGCTGGCATCGGGCTCAGGTCAGCACTTCCAACAGACTGATCCGGATGGCTTGGGCGCGGACGGCGCAGGATAAGAGCCAACCGCTCTTCTGTTGGTATGGACCGCCGGTCCCGCAATACGTGATCATGAGTGGGACGGGACCGTACCCGGAGGGCGCTTTCAAATGACGATCGGGTGGCCCGGTGCGGCCCTCAGCGAGAGTCGAGCAAGTGGTACGATATCTTGTACCACTTGGAGGAGCCATGGCCATCACAGCAAGCGAAGCTCGCAGCGACCTGTTCGGCCTCATCGAACGCGTCAACCTCGACCAGACCGAGGTCGAGATCACGTCCAAGCGCGGTTCGGCCGTGCTGATGTCGAAGGACGAGTACGACTCGCTGCTCGAGACCACCTACCTCCTGCGCTCCCCCAAGAACGCACGCCGCCTCATCGACGCCATTGAGAGCGCCCGGGCGGGAGACATCACCGAGCACGACCTGACCAGTGAGTGACCGAAAGCTCGCCTGGACCGCCGGCGGCTGGGAGGACTACCTCTACTGGCAGGGCCAGGATCGCCGAACGCTCAAGCGGATCAACCTCCTGGTCGACGACATCCTTCGCGACGATCCTTTCGAGGGCGTCGGCAAGCCGGAGCCGCTGAAGCACGCTCTTGCCGGGGCGTGGTCGCGTCGCATCGATGAAGCGAATCGGCTCGTGTACCTGGTCGATGACGCTTACGTGATCATCCTGCAGGCCCGCTACCACTACTGATCCGAGCGCAGTGCTGATCGATGCGCCGCACGTCGGGCAAGCCGATCATCGCATCGCGAAGAACCAGCTGCCCTGAGCGTCACGATCGACGGTTTCTTGAGAATCCACGATCACTGCGCTCGGCGCAATATCAGTTGATGAGAATCCCGCGTTTCGCATCACTGCCATGACGGTCTCAACAACCTCAGGGTCGGATCGAAGAGCGTCTCGTTCCAGATCGGTTGTGGTGCACAGCCACACTGCTACCCCTGGCAGGTGCGGAAACGCGCCTACGAACCTGGCGGCAGTGACTCCGCGCGCCGTCGATCGTGGGCCCGTGAGATGACCCTCAGCGGCTCTAGAGTGTGAGGGTGGTGTCACCTCAGCTGGACCCGTTTCCTCCCGTCGAACTGGGCGGGGTCCGCTTCCTCATCGATAGGAACCGCCCGGTGGCGTTCCTTCGGAACGCTGACGAGGAGCGATTCGTGACATGGCCGGATGCGCCACTGCCACTGCACCCGGCGACCGGACGCCTCGTGACCGCTCCCGACGCAGTGTGGGTGGTGTACGAAGCGGACTCGAACGAACCGGGCGAAAGGGTCTGGTCGACGGCTGTCCGGATCGACCCCGACGGGAGCGCCTCTGCAGTCGAGATCGGACAGCTCACTGTCATCGGTGCCGACTCGTCGGGGATTTGGGCTAGCGGTCGCCCGTGGCCCTGGCCCGAACGACTCTCCCGCGAACTGATCTCCCCCATCGATGGTGACGAAGGGGCTTGGGACTTCGATTCCCCGGACCTTCCGTTGGAGTCATGGGAGGAGTTCCAGAAGGATCAAGCGCGCTGGCAGCGCGAACAAGAACGCGAGTTACTGAAGCCGCGCACGGTCAACGCACGCGAACGTGTCGAAGGCGACGACGCGGATTCGCACGGCTGGTTCGCATTTGCGCCAAACGAGAGCCCCGATCAGCAACGAGTGCCTCTCGAGCCGCCGCCCGCACCGGGCCCGTCCTCCGCGGTGGAGCTCGTCCGCTTCGGCGTCGATGGGCATATCGACACGATCACGGTCGACCGAACCGTAGCGCGGATCGAACAGGTGGGCGGTCGCACACTCATGACGTTCTTCCCAACCAATCCCGTCGGGAGGGTCGAGCCCTCGGGCTCGCTCGGATACTCCTATCCTCGGAACCAGATCGTGGTCGACTTCTCCGCCGGAGTCCCTTCGACGCTGGCCGTAGAGGATTTCGCGGCCACAGCGCTTCTCTCCGAAGAATGGGATCCGATCCGGGTCGACGATGCGCCCGAGCAGACCGTCGCCAGCGATCGGGTGGACCTCACGGGAGTCGGCGGAATCACCTGGGCGCCCGCTCAGCTCAGTAACGCCGACATCCAGATCGCCGTCGATCGCGTGGTCGAACAGCTCGAGCGGCTGACCGAGCCGACCAAGACTTGGACGCGTCGAGACGACCAGGTGCACCTAGTCGAGAGCCCGTACCTGGACCTGAAAGTCGGCGTCAGTGGCGACTGGCCGGAGATCGTGGTCACCGTCGAGTTCCGCAACCGGGAGCACTCACGTACGTTGTTCCGTCGGCGGTATCGCGTCTTCGATGCGAACGGCCGGCCGGTAGATAGCCGATACCTTACGGTGTACCTCGAAGAGGACATCGCCACCGGCTCGCATCCGCCCGAGCGGGATGGCGTCATCGACCTGCCCGACGCTTGAGAACCCCGTGCGGCGGGCCACCGGGAGCGAGACAGTGGCCCTCGCTCCCGCGGCCCCAACGCCGCCTACGCGGCCGGGCCCTGTGCCAGGGTGACCTCTGCGGTGTGCGCGGCGCCGGCGGTGTCGGTCCAGGTCAGGCTCACGCGGCGGCCGGGGGCGAGGGTGCCGAGCGCCTGGGTGAGAGCCTGGGCGGAGGCGATCGGGGTGCCGTTCAGGGCGGTGATCGTGTCGCCGGCCGCCAGGCCCGCGGCGGAAGCGGGGCCGCCTTCGATGACGCCGGAGACGGCTGCGCCGGTGACCGTGCCGGAGGATTCGGCGGACGAACCGTACGGGTCGGAGGCGCCGGACGCGGCGGAGGGCGCGACCTCAACGCCGAGGAACGCCGGGTAGCCGATAGTGATGGTGGACGAGGCCTGGCCCGCCTCGATCCGCCCGGCGATCGCCAGGGCGTCCTCGATCGGAATGGCGTAGCCCTGGGTCTCCCCACCCTGCGACGCGGCGGTGTCGATGCCGATCACCTCGTCGGAGGCGTTGAAGAGCGGACCGCCCGAGTCGCCGGCCTGGATGTCGGCGTCGGTCTCGATGAGGCCGTTCAGGGTCTCCGACGCGGCCGACTGCTCGGCCTGCGTCGTGATGGTCGCGTCGAGCGCGGTGACCGTTCCCGGGGACGCCGAGGGCGTGCCGCCGACGCCGCCGGCATTGCCGACACCGGTCACCGCGTCGCCCAGCGCCACATCCCCCGCGGTGTCGAGGTGCGCGGTGCCGAGACCGGAGGCGTTGCTCAGCTGCAGGACAGCGACGTCGTCGGTGGCGTCCGTGCCCACGACCGTGGCCGCGTAGCTCGCGCCCGTCGCGACCACCGTCACGCGAATGCTCGTCGCGTCCTCGATGACGTGGTTGTTCGTGAGGATCTCGCCTGTCGAGGTGAGCACGAGGCCGGTGCCGGCGCTCTCCGCCTGGTCGTAGCCGAGCTCGGAGGTGATGTCGACGACGCCGACCTCCTGCGCTGAGGTCGCGCTCGCCAGCGCGCTGCTGTCCGTCGAGCCGGTCGAACCCGACGACGATCCGTACCCGCCGTAACCGCCATAGCCGCTCCGCCCGAGCGCGGTGTGGATGTCGGCAGACGAGCTCGAGGCCGGCCCCGCCGTGGCGGCGCCGGCGACGACGCTGTTCACGCCGAGCCCGACCGTCGCCCCGGCGACGACCGTCGCCGCCGCGGCGGCCGACAGGATCGCGACGCTGCGCCGTCGTCCCGCCCGGCCGCCGCCGGCCCCGGCGCCGTCCGCGCCCTCCCCGGTGCCTGCTGCGGGTGCTCCATCCACGGTGTTCATGGCTTTCGTCCTCTCGACGCTCTCGTTCGACGGACACAGCACAGCGCACGCGGATGGGAGGGCCTGATGGCACGCATATGACACCGCTGCAAGAAACCCAGAGGTTCCTATGAGACGCTCAGGCGGCGAGGCCGGGACGCTGGTGCATCCGGCCCTCCTCGTCCAGCTCGATCACGGTGTCGACGCCGATGCGCTCCAGGAAGCCGTGGTCGTGGCTGACGACGATGAGGGCCCCGCGGTAGGCGTCCAGCGCCTCGGCGAGCTGCTCGACGCTGGCGATGTCGAGATTGTTGGTCGGCTCGTCGAGCACCAGCAATTGCGCGGGCGGCTCCGCGAGCAGCAGCCGGGCCAGCGACACCCGGAACCGCTCGCCGCCCGAGAGCGTGCGTACGGGACGGTCGACGCTGTCGCCGCGCAGCAGCAGCCGGGCGAGCTGGTTGCGGACGGTACCCGCCGCGGCCGTCGGAGCGACGGACTGGACGTTCTCCATCGCGCTCGCGTCCTCGTCCAACCCGTCGAGACGCTGGGGCAGGTAGCCGACCCGGTCCGTGAGCAGTCGGCCGTGCGGACGCCCGAGCACGGGCTCGGCGCCGGACAGCAGGCGCTCGATCAGCGTCGACTTGCCGGTGCCGTTCGCCCCGACGAGTGCGACACGCTCCGGGCCCTGGACGACGATCGTGCGCCCGCCCTCCTCCAGCTCGACGAGCCGGCGGCCGCGCGGCACGTCGGGATCCGGCAGGGTGAGGTGGATGTGCTCCTCCTCGCGCACCCGCGCATCCGCCGCATCCACGGCGGCCTGCGCCGCCTGCACCTTGTCGTCGAGCGCGGTGCGCATCGACCCGGCCGATGCCTGTGCCTTGCTGGCCCGGTTGCCGGCGAGGATCTTCGGGATGCCGCCGTCCCGCTGCGTCTTCTTGGCGGTCCGCTCGCGCCTGGCCAGCTTCGTCTCCGCCTCGATGCGCTGCCGCTTCTCGACCTTCAGCGCCTGCTGCGCCGAACGCGCCGCCTGGACGGCCGCCGCCTGCTCACCCTCCCGGTGCTCCTTCCACGCGCTGTATGGACCGCCGAACCACTCCAGCGAGCCGGCGAACAGCTCCGTGGTGCTGTCCATGTGCTCGAGCAGTTCGAGGTCGTGGCTGACGACGACGAGCGTGCCCGGCCACTGGTCGATGAGCTCGGCGAGGGTCGCGCGGGTGCGGCGGTCGAGGTTGTTGGTCGGCTCGTCGAGCAGGGTGATCGGAGTACGACGGACGCGGAGCCCGGTGATCGCGATGAGCATGGCCTCGCCCCCGGAGACCTCGGCGACCCTGCGGTCGAGATCGGCGGCGGAGAACCCGATCTGGTGCAGAGCCTCGTCCGCCCGGGACTCGATGTCCCAGTCGTCGCCGATCGCGTCGAAGTGGCGCTGGTCGACGTCGCCGGACTCGATGGCGCCCATCGCCGCGAGGATGCCGTGGATGCCGAGCAGCTCGGCGATGGTGGTGTCCCTCCGCAGGGTGAGGGTCTGCGGCAGGTAGCCGACGTCGCCGACGGTGTCGATGCGCCCGGAGCTGGGCGTCAGCTCGCCGGCGATGAGGCGGAGCAGAGTGGACTTCCCGGCGCCGTTGCGGCCGATCAGGCCGGTGCGTCCTGTCGTGAAGGTGCCGCTGACGCGGTCGAGGGCGACCGTGCCGTCCGGCCACTCGAAGGTGAGGTCGTGCAGGGTGATCGCGGATGCGCTGGACATGGAATTCGCTTTCTGTCCCGCGCGGCGCAACGCGGCGCGCGGGATCGGGGGTGTTCGAGGGATGAGCGACCCGGTGCTCACGCGACGGCGCGGCGGGGTCGGACCAGCGGGGAGCGGCGGGTGGCGTCGGTCGGCGCTGTCCACGCCCGAAGGCGGACACGCGCGGCGCGTTCACGACGAAGCCACCGGCGCTCCGGTGGCTAGGCTCTGTCGACCTCGATCGATTCCATGTCGACGATGCTACCAGTGGCGCGGTGCGCATCATCGCGCCCGGCGAACGCCCCCAGCGAACGCACGCCCGGCCCGCGACTGACTCCGTCTGGTACGGCTGTCCCTGCTCGAGCAGCGGCGAAACGTCCCACACGGGGTCAGTCGCGCGGCCGACGCGTCAGGCGACGCCGGTGACGCGGCTGCGCTCCAGCACGTAGCCGACCGCGACCGCGCCGGCGATGCAGAGCATCACCGGGGCGAGCATGTCCGGACCCTGGTTGGTGAACTCCATCATCAGCAGCAGCGCCGTCAGCGGCGCGCGCATCGTCACGGCGAGGAACGCTGCGGCCCCGATGAACGCGAACGCGACCAGCGGCTCCCCCGGCCAGACGAGGTTCCACAGCGCACCGATCGTGAGGCCGAAGCCCGCGCCGATCGCGAGGGACGGCGTCAGCGTCCCGCCCGCGGCTCCGGCCCCGATCGTGCCGACGGTGGCCGCGGTCTTCACCAGTGTCGTCACGAAGATCAGCAGCACCGGAAGCGTCGCCGTCAACGCCAGCTGGCCGAGCGAGCGACCGTTGCCGAGGATCGCCGGGAACGCGAGCGAGACGAAGCCGACGGCGATGAACACCGCGGGCATCACGATGAGGATGCCCCACGACCGCGGCCGGTGATCCTGTGCGAAGCGCACCAGGCGCACGAAGCCGACCGCCGCGAGTCCGATGATCGGGCCGGCGAGGATCGACCAGACGACGATGTTCGGCGACAGCGGCACCTGCGGCACCAGGTACAGCGGGTTCGCGGGCACCACGATGCGCGCGACCAGCGTCGCGACAGCCGAGGTGGCGAGCGCGGGGAGCACCGTCGCGAAACTGATCTCCGCCAGCAGGATCTCGACGGCGAACACCGCCCCGCCGAACGGGACGTTGTAGACGGCGGCGAGACCCGCGCCCGCTCCGCAGGCGACCAGGATGCGCCGCTCCCTGGCGCTGACACCGGCCTTCTCCGACAGCCACGCCGCCCACAGCGCACCCACCTCGCGCGGCGCGACCTCGCGGCCGATGGACGCGCCGAGGCCGACGATGATCACCTGCAGCGCCGCGTTCGCGAGCGTGACGAATCCGGGCATCCTGCGTCCGCCGACCGCCGCCTCGATCGAGACGACGGCGTGCCCCGGGCTTCGCCTGCCCCAGCGCCGCAGCAGCCACCAGCCGACGCCGCCGATGACGCCGGCAACGGCGAGCGCGACCACCCGGTTGACCGGCGGAGCCTCCAGGAGGCCGTCGAAGAACGTGCCCTCCGAGTACCCGAACGCGAGGTGCTGGATGAAGTGCAGGCCGAGGTAGACCAGCCCGCCTCCCACACCGGAGCCGATGCCGACGAGCGCCGTGACCACGACGAGCCGGAACAGCCAGCGCGGCGTCGCGGAGCCGTGCGCGGATCGGGGGGTGGGCACGCCTTCCAGGGTATCGGTCGCGCGGTCAGCTCCCGACGAGGGCGCCGACCGTGAGCAGCTGGATGTCGGGGTTCGTGCAGGCGGTGACGTTCGCGTCCTTGACGAACAGCGACTCCGTCGACTCGGGCGGGTAGACCCGGAACCCGTCCGCCTGCTTCGTGGTGCAGCCCTCGTAGTTCTGGGCGTTGGTGATCTTCAGCGGCGCCTGAGCGGATCCTCCCGGCTGCAGCACGACGGTGGGATGCGGGGTGCTGCGGTCGAACTGGGCGGCTGCCCCCAGCTGGGTGCCGTTGCCGTCGCCGACGAACGAGACGCCGGGCCAGCCCTGCAGCGAGCACTTCTCGGAGCCGTTGTTGGTGAGCACGAGCATGACCTCGACGCTTCCCGCCGCGCCGCCGCCGCCCTTGCCGATGGTCCCGGTCAGCTTCGTGGTGTCGCACTGGCCGTCGATCGGGGTCGCGGTGCTCGTGGACGTCGGGCGCGGCGACGACGTCCCGGTGTCGACCGGCGTCGACGTCGCCGACGCGGAGTCGGAGGGCGACGCGGTCGGCGATCCCCCGGTGGAGCAGCCGGCGAGGGCGGCACCGAGGGCGACGGCGAGCGCGAGCGTGGTGGCGCTCCGCGCGATGAGGGACGAACGCTGTGCGGCAGGCATGCTTCATCTCAGCATCACCGGACACCGATCCGCCCGCTGACGCGCCGCCCTGGCAGGATGGACACATGAAGGCGCTGGGATCGTGGCTCACCAGGTACTGGGCGGTCCTCGTCCCGATCATCGGCGTGATCGTGCTCGCCGCGTTCTGGACGGTTCCCCTCGGACCGGTCGCCGTCGCCCTGATCGGCATCGTGCTCGCCGGAACCGTACTGGCGGCCGTTCAGCACGCCGAGGTGGTCGCGCACCGCGTCGGCGAGCCGTTCGGCTCCCTGGTGCTGGCGATCGCGGTCACCATCATCGAGGTCGCACTGATCGTCACGCTGATGACCACCGGCAAGGACTCGGCGACGCTCGCGAGGGACACCGTGTTCTCGGCGGTGATGATCACCATGAACGGCATCGTCGGCCTCAGCCTGCTGCTGGCCGCGTCCCGCCGCGAGACGACGGCGTTCAATGCCCAGGGCAGCGGGTCGGCGCTCGGAACGGTCACGGCGCTGGCGACGCTCACGATGGTCGTGCCGACGTTCACCGAGACGCCCGGACCGCAGTTCTCGCCGAGCCAGCTCGCGTTCGCGGCCATCGCATCCTTCGCGCTCTACGCGATGTTCGTGTTCACCCAGACGTTCGCCCACCGGGACTTCTTCCTCCCGGTCACGGCGAAGGGACGGCCGCTGCGCGACGACGACCACGCGGATGTGCCGACCACCCGGACGGCGTTCGTGAGCCTCGCCCTGCTGCTCGTGGCGCTGGTCGCCGTTGTCGGCCTCGCCAAGCTGGAGTCGACGCCGATCGAGCGCGCGGTGACCGGGATCGGTCTGCCGCAGTCGTTCGTGGGTGTCATCATCGCCCTGCTGGTGCTGCTCCCCGAGGGCATCGCGGCCGCGAAGGCGGCGCGCCGGAACCGGATGCAGACCAGCCTGAACCTGGCGCTCGGCTCGGCGATCGCGAGCATCGGCCTCACGATCCCGGCGATCGCCGTCGCGTCCATCTGGCTGCCCGGCGCGCTGCACCTCGGCCTCGGCGCCAGTCAGATCGTACTGCTCGCCCTCACCGTCGCCGTCAGCATCCTCACCATCGTCCAGGGCCGGGCGGCGCGGATGCAGGGCACCATCCACCTGATCATCTTCGCGGCGTTCATCTTCCTGTCGATCGCGCCGTAGCGGCGCGCGCGGCCGCAGCGTCCCACAACTCCTCGGCCGCGAGGCGCGCGGCGAGCGGGGTGCCTCCGCACATCGCGGCACTGGCCGCCGCACCGTCGAACAGCAGCGTCAGCTGCACGGCGAGCACGTGCGGCGCCGCGACGCCCGCGTTCGCGGCCTGGCGCTCGAAGTACGCGGTCAGCTCGCCCTTGAAGCGGCGCGCCACCTCCGACGCGGGATGCTCCCGGTCGCGCAGCTCGGTGGCGACGTTGACGAACGGGCAGCCGTAGAAGTCGCTCGCCTCGGCCGCGGCGTGCAGCGCATCGTAGACGTGCAGCGCGCGCTCGCGCGGGGGGCGTTCGTCGTCCTCCGCGGCGAAGTATCCGGCGACGACGCGCGGCCCGTAGCTGGTCAGCATCTCGGCGACGATCGCGTCCTTGCCGTCGAAGTGTTGGTAGATCGAGCGCTTGGACACCTGCGCCTCCTGGGCGAGCCGGTCGACTCCCACGGCGTTCACGCCTTCGCGGATGAACAGGCGGGCGGCTGCCTCGAGCACGCGCTCACGCGGCTTCGGCTTCCGCTCCGGCGGGGCTTCGGGCGTCACGGCGGTGGTCATGCCCCGATTCTACGGAGCGACTTGCGCAAAGTAAACCGATCTGTGTACATTCCGAGTACACCGATCCGTTTACTTTCTGGAGGAACCCATGACCGACCTCACCGGACGCGTCGCCATCGTCACCGGAGCCAATCGCGGCCTCGGAGCCGTCTTCGTCTCCGAGCTCCTGGAGCGGGGCGTCTCGAAGGTGTACGCCGCCGCCCGTCGACCCGAGTCCGTCGCCGTGGCCGACGAGCGCGTCGTTCCGCTGCAGCTGGACGTCACAGACCCCGAGAGCATCCGCCGCGCCGCGCAGATCGCGTCCGACGCTACGGTGCTCGTGAACAACGCCGGCATCGCCGTGAACCAGTCGCTGGTCTCCGGGGACCTCGACGAGATCCGCCGCGAGTTCGACACGAACTTCTGGGGTCCGGTCCTCGTCACGCGAGCCTTCGCGCCGGCGATCGCGGCCAACGGCGGCGGCGCGATCGTCAGCATGCACTCGGCGCTGAGCTGGCTGGCGGTCGGCTCCTACAGCGCCACGAAGGCCGCGCTCTGGTCGGCGAGCAACTCGGCACGCGTCGAGCTCGCGCCGCAGGGCATCCAGGTGGTCGGCGTCCACGTCGGCTGGGTCGACACCGAGATGGCCGCGAACGCGGACGGCGCGAAGGAGTCGCCGGAGCGTGTCGTGCGCGAGGCGCTGGACGCGGTGGCCGCCGGCGACGCGGAGGCGATCGTCGGCGAGTCCGCGCGGCGGGTCAAGGCCGTGCTGCACGAGGACGTGCGGGTGCTCTACCCCCAGCTGGCGAGGTAGGAGTCCCCGGCGAAGCCCTCGGGCCGGATGCCCCAGGACAGCGTCCAGGTCTCCTCCGGCTCCAGCCAGCGCAGGCCCGTCCCCGTGTTCAGCGCGTTGGCCGGGGCGGTCATCGGCTCGATCGCGAGCGCGACGTCGCCCTTCTCCTTGGTGGCGAAGGCGCGGTGTGTGAACAGCTGCACGTAGGCGAACGATGGATCGCCCCAGAGCACGAGCCGGCGGCCGTCGTCGGCGGAGAGCACGTGCTCCGGCCGCTCCTGCAGGTCGCCGAAGCCGTCGTTCAGGTCGAGGTCGCTCACCCGGCCGCCCTCGGACAGGTCGTACGGGGTGCCGGCGACCGGCGTCTCGCCGGTGACGTTGAGGCGGTCGTCGGTGACGAACCGCGCCCCCGCCTGGACGGTCAGCGTCAGCTGCCCGGCCGGCACATCCCCGATCCGCAGGTAGGGATGCGCGCCGACGGCCACGGGCGCGCTGCGGGCGCCGCGGTTGGTGATCGTGTGCGTGACCGTCAGGCCCTCGGTGTCCAGCTCGTGGGTCACCGTCGTGTCGAGGATGAACGGGTAGCCCGCCTCCGGATAGATCGCGGCGGCCTGGGTCACCGACGAGTCGGTGCGCTCGACCAGCGTGTACGGCCGGTGGCGCAGCAGCCCGTGCGACGCGTTCCCGAGCGCCGGCTCGGTGAGGGCGAGCCGCTGCGGGACGCCGTCGAGCTCCCAGACGCCGTCCTTGACCCGGTTGGGCCACGGCACGAGCACGATGCCGTCGGCGGAGGGCGGTGTGGCATCCTCGTCGAACGGTTCGATCAGGTCGACGCCCGCGAAACGCAGGGTGCGGATTCCCGCGGCCACCTGCGTGACGGTGGCGGTCAGGTCACCGAACTCGAGCTCGTACTGGTCTCCGGTTGGTGCGCGCATACCCTCAGCGTAGGCCCGAGGATGCGCCTCAGGCGACGGTCACCGGCAGTCCGGTGTCGCGGATCGCGTCGAGCGCGGCCGGCGCGGCCGAGTCCCCGGTGATGAGGCCGGCGACCTCCTCGATGGAGGCGATCCGGCCGAGGTGCGTGCGGCCCAGCTTCGACCCGTCGGCGACGACGATCGCGCGGGTGGCGGAGCCGACCATGACGCGCTTGAGGTCGGCCTCCGGCAGGTTCACGTTGGTGATGCCGCCCGCGGGATGCACGCCGGTGCAGCCGATGAACGCGACATCGGCGTGCATCCGCTCGAGGAGCACCGCCGCCAGGGGCTCGACGAGCGAGTGCTGCAGCGGTCGCAGCGTCCCTCCGGTGACGACGACCTGGAAGCGCGGGATGGCGCGCTCCAGCTCCAGCGCGATGGTGAGGCCGTTCGTGATGACGGTGACGTCCTCGAGATCGTCGCGGTCGGCGAGCGCGCGGGCGATGGCAGCCGTCGTGGTGCCGACGTCGAGCAGGACGCTGCTGCCGGAGACGACGAGCCCTGCCGCCGCCTCGCCGATGCGGCGCTTCTCCTCCGCGGAGGATTCGAGCGCCTCCTCGAAGCTCGGCTCGCGGACGCCGGGCCCGCGCAGCACCGCTCCCCCGTGCACCCGGCGGATGCTCTGCTGCGCGTCGAGCGCGTCCAGGTCGCTGCGGATCGTGACGTCGGAGACCTGGAAGGCCTCGCTGAGCTCGGCGACGCGCGCGAAGCCGGCACGCCCGATCAACTCGAGCATCCGTTCACGCCGCAACGGCGCCGGCAGCGGTTCGCTCATAGGCCCATCGTCCAGCGGTTGCGTTTTCTTGTCAATTCATAAGCAATCGGCTACCCTCGCTTTCGGAAACGAAAGGTACGCATGGCCGCCATCACCAAGCGCCCGCACCGGCTCGCCGACGGTCGGGACCTCATCTACTTCGACGACGCCGACACGACGCTCGACCCGGACCGCTCGCCCGACCTGCGCGAGCCGGCGCCGCGTCCCGCCACGGCGTCCATGCGGCAGGACCCGCTCACCGGGGAGTGGGTGTCCATCGCCGCCGCGCGCCAGAACCGCGTCATGCTGCCGCCCGCCGAGCTCGACCCGCTCGCTCCGGCGAGCCCCGGCAACCCCTCCGAGATCCCGAGCCTCTACGACGTCGCGGTCTTCGAGAACAAGTCCCCGTCGTTCGGCCCGCTCACCGAGGACGCCGACCAGCCGCGCGGCCTGGACGACCTCGCCGAGGTCGGGCTCGGCCGCAGCCGCACGTCGGTCGGCCGCTGCGAGGTGGTCTGCTTCTCCCCCGCGACGACCGGATCCTTCGGCAGCCTGACCCCGTCGCGCGCGCGCACCGTCATCGAGGCGTGGGCGGACCGAACGGCCGCGCTCTGCGCCATCCCGAGCGTCCGGCAGGTGTTCCCGTTCGAGAACCGCGGCGAGGCCATCGGCGTCACGCTGCATCACCCGCACGGCCAGATCTACGCGTACCCCTACATCACGCCGCGCACGAACGCCCTCATCCGCTCGCTCGATTCGTACGGGCCGACGCTGTTCGCCGACATCCTGGAGCGCGAGCGCGCGTCCGAGCGGGTGATCCTCGCCGGCGAGCACTGGACGGCGTTCGTGCCGTTCGCCGCGCGCTGGCCGATCGAGATCCACGTGCTGCCGCACCGGCACGTCCCCGACCTGACCGCGACCTCCGATGCCGAGCGCGACGAGCTGGCGACGCTCTACCTGCGCGTGCTGCGCGGTGTGGATGCGATGTACGGCTCCCCCACGCCGTACATCGCGGCGTGGCACCAGGCCCCCGTCGGCGTCCGCCGCGACGAGATCCGGCTGATGCTGCAGATCACCTCGCCCCGGCGCGGCGCGGATAAGCTGAAGTTCCTGGCCGGGTCGGAGTCCGCGATGGGCGCCTGGGTCGGCGACATCCCGCCGGAGCAGTCCGCCGCCGCCCTGCGCGACGCCGTCGCGAAGGCCGACCGCGAGAACCCCGTCGGCGCACTGCCCGCCGGCATCTCCGGCCTCGTCACCGTCCCCGCCTCCACCCCCTCCCTCTGAAAGGCCGAGCAATGACCGACCTGCGCACCGGTGTCCGCGACGACTTCGCCGAGGTCTTCGACCGCGAGCCGGACGGCGTCTGGTCGAGCCCGGGACGTGCGAACCTGATCGGCGAGCACACCGACTACAACGAGGGCTTCGTGCTGCCGTTCGCGATCAACCGGCGCACGGTGGCCGCACTCGGGCTGCGCGAGGACCGCACCATCCGCGTCGGCAGCACCTTCGCCGACGAGCTCGTCGAGGTGGACCTGGACGCCCTCTCGCCCGACGCGCTGCAGGGCTGGTCGGCGTACCCGCTCGGCGTCGCGTGGGCGCTGGGCGAGTTCGGCGCCGACCTCGCTGCGGTGCCCGGCTTCGACCTGCTGCTCGACTCCAACGTCCCGGTCGGCGCCGGCCTGTCGTCCTCCGCCGCCATCGAGGGAGCGACCCTTCTCGCGCTGAACGACGTCTGGCGCCTCGGCCTCGACCGGCAGACGCTCGCCCGCGTCGGCCAGCGCGCCGAGAACATCGCCGTCGGAGCACCGACCGGCATCATGGACCAGTCCGCCTCCCTGCTCGGCCAGGAGGACGCGGCCGTGTTCCTGGACTGCCGCACGCTCGTCTCCGAGGTGGTGCCGCTCGGCCTCGAGGCCGCGGGGCTCGAGATCCTCGTGATGGACACCGGTGTCACGCACGCGCACGCCACCGGCGGCTACAAGGAGCGGCGGGCCTCGTGCGAGGCCGGCGCCGCCGCGCTCGGCGTCGAGTCGCTGCGCGACGTGAGCGTCGACGACCTGCCGCGCGCCCGGGAGATCCTCGACGACGTCACCTTCCGCCGCGTGCGCCACGTCGTCACCGAGAACCAGCGCGTTCTGGACACCGTCAGGACCCTGCGCGAGCGCGGTCCGCGGGCGATCGGCGAACTGCTCGACGCGTCGCACGTGTCCATGCGCGACGACTTCGAGATCTCCGTGCCGGAGCTGGACCTCGCAGTCGAGACCGCGCAGGCCAACGGCGCGATCGGCGCCCGCATGACCGGAGGCGGCTTCGGCGGCTCCGCGATCGCCCTGGTGCCGACGGACGCGCTCAGCCGCGTGCTCGTCGCGCTGGACGGCGCGTTCGCCGAGCACGGCTTCGGCCAGCCTGACCTGTTCACGGTCCGCGCGTCCGAGGGCGCTCGCCGGGAGAGCTGACGCTCGTTCACCACCGCGACACGCGCGCGGTGCAGAATTGACGGGTGAGCGTACCCGAGGCCGAGATCACCTGGCTGGATGCCGACACGGTGCAACTGCGCCAGCCGAAGAGCTCGCACTGGGAGGCGCCCTTCCTCTTCCTGCTGTTCGGGCGTGAGCGCTCCCTGCTCATCGACACCGGGGCGACCGCCGACGAGGCCGTGTTCCCGCTGCGTGCGACGCTTGACCGGCTGACCGCCGAGTGGCTGCGGCGAAACCCGGCCGTGTTCGTGCGGCCCTATCCGCTGCTTGTCGCGCACAGCCACGCGCACGGCGACCACATCGCAGGCGACCCGCTGCTGGCCGGTCGAGCGGCCACGACCGTCGTCGGCCCGACTCCCGCGCAGGTGATCGCGCGCTTCGGGTTCCGTTCGTGGCCGGACGAGGCGGTCGAGCTCGACCTCGGCCGGAGGCTCGTGGACGTGATCGGCGGTCCGGGGCACGAGCCGTCCGCCGTCGCGTTCTTCGACCGCGCGACCGGCATCCTGTTCACCGGGGACACCGTGCTCCCCGGCCACCTCTACGTCCGCGACCGTGCGCAGTACCGCGCGACGATCGAGCGGCTGATCCGATTCCGGGATGCGCCGACCGCGCCCGTGCGCGAACTGCGCGGCGCGCACGTGGAGATGTCGTCGACGCCCGGCGTCGTCTATCCGCCGGGAACGCTCGACCAGCCGGACGAGCTGCCGCTCCCGCTGCCGCCGCGCATCCTCGACCGTGTGCTCGACGCCCTCGGCGAGCTGACCGGCGAGCCGGGCGAACGCATCGCGCGGAAGCGCTTCGTGGTCGTCGCGGACTGAGGGACCGAGGCCCGACCCGGGATCCGCGAAGATCCGTCTTACGGTGGATGCCGCCCGCGAGGCATCCTCGTAGCGTGGAAGAAGGCGGATCGGGGGACCCGCCGGATCGGGGGGGGTGACCGTCATGGCTCGAGGCGCATGGATCGGGACGATCGGGATCGCCGCGGTGCTCGCCATCGCAGCGGGAGCGGTCGGCATCGCCGCGACGGCGCAGGCCGGCTCGACACCGCAGGCGACGGCCTCCGCCGCGGCGACGTACGACCTGGGCGTCCTCGGCAGCGCCGCGACGGCCGCGGATGCGCTGCCGTCCGGCTTCGACCCGGCCTCCGCCGTGCAGGGCGGCCTGGACCGCGCGAGCATCCGGCTGCTCCAGTCCGGAACCGCCGGGACGTTCTGGGCGGCTCTGGACGCGCGCGGGCGGCTGTGCCTGATCGCCGCGATCGGTCCGGCTTCCGCCGTCCACGGCGCGGCGTGCACCACCGCCGACCGGTTCCACGAGCACGCGCTGACGCTCCGGGTCGCGAGTGGAGGCGCCGCCGCTGAGGCGCATCTGGTGCCGGACGCGGTCTCCGTAAAGGTGCTGAGGGCCGTACTGCCGGAGGCCGCGACGATCAGCGGATACGGCAACCTCGTCCTGGTGGCGCCGGGCGCCTCCGCCGCCTCCCGCGCGGCACTCACCCGGGCGACGGCGCCGGTCTACGACCTGGGAGTGCCGGCCGCATAGGGTGCGCATAGGGTGGAGCCATGACCATCGTGACCCTCGCGGACGGCTCGACCCCCGACCTCGCGGACGACGCGTTCGTCGCCCCCGGGGCCGTGCTCGCGGGCCGGGTGCGCCTGCTCGCCGGGTCGAGCGTCTGGTACAACGCCGTGCTGCGGGCGGAGGCAGAGGACATCGTGCTCGGCGAGCGCAGCAACATCCAGGACAACGTCTCCTGCCACGTCGATGCCGGCTTCCCGCTGACCATCGGCTCGGACGTCTCCGTCGGCCACAACGCGGTGCTGCACGGCTGCACCATCGAGGACGGCGTCCTGGTGGGGATGCACGCGACCGTGCTGAACGGCGCGGTCGTCGGTGCGGGCTCGCTGCTCGCCGCCGGCACCGTTGTGCTGGAGGGCGCCGTCATCCCGCCGGGGTCGCTCGTGGCCGGCGTGCCGGGGAAGGTGCGCCGCGAGCTGACCGGGGACGAGCGGGCCGGCATCCTGCACAACGCCGCCGCGTACCTGCGGCACGTCGGCGAGCACCCCGCGCCGTAACTCCTTGGGTCGCGCTCGGCGGCACACGTCATAGCGCCGCCACGACGCATACACATTTGCGCCACATCGTGGTTCCGAGCGCGTCAGAGCCACGATTTGGGGCAAATCGTGAGGGGGAAGTGCCTACTCGGGCGCGACCGGGGCCGGCTCGCCGCCGGTGATGCGCACCAGCTCCTGGAATGTCGTCGGGAATACCGTGTGGGCGTGTCCCGCCGCAGCCCAGACCTCCGGGTAACCGGCGAGCTCCACATCCACGACGGTGCGCAGCGGCGCGGGATGCCCGAGCGGGGCGACGCCGCCGATCGTTTGGCCGGTCGCCGCCTTCACGGTGTCCGCGTCGGCGCGGCGGATGCGGCCGCCGAGCCGCTCGCCCAGGAACGACGTGTCGACGCGGTGCGCTCCGGAAGTCATCACGAGCAGCGGCTCGCCGTCGATCGTGAAGACGAGCGAGTTCGCGATAGCGCCGACCTCGACGCCGAGTTCCGCCGCCGCCGACACGGCCGTCGGGGTCGGGGTCTCGAACCAGCGCACCCGCGGCTCGACCCCGGCGGCCAGGAGCGCGGCCTCTACCCGCTCGACGGCGGGATGCGTGCGGTCCGCGTCGCTCATGCCAGCGACCGCTCCGCCGACTCGACGACGTTCTGCAGCAGCAGCGCGCGGGTCATCGGTCCGACGCCGCCCGGGTTCGGCGACACCCAGGACGCGACCTCGGCCACGTCCGCGGCGACGTCCCCGGCCACGCGGCTCTTGCCCGTCTCCGGGTCCTCGATGCGGCTGACGCCGACGTCGAGCACGACGGCCCCCGGCTTCACGTTGTCCGCGGTCACCAGGCCGGCGACGCCCGCCGCGGCCACGATGATGTCCGCGCGGCGCAGGTGCGCGTCCAGGTCCTTCGTGCCGGTGTGGGTCAGGGTGACGGTGGCGTTGTACTCGCGACGCGTGAGCAGCGAGCCGATCGCGCGGCCGACGGTGACGCCGCGGCCGACGACGACGACGTCCTTGCCCTTCAGGTCGATGTCGTGGCGGAGCATCAGCTCGATCACGCCGCGCGGCGTGCAGGGCAGCGGCGTGGTGATCGGCCGGTTCACGTTGAGCACGAGCCGGCCGAGGTTCGTCGGGTGCAGGCCGTCCGCATCCTTCGCCGGGTCGACCAGCTCGAGGATGGCGTCGGTGTCCAGGTGGCCGGGGAGCGGGAGCTGCACGATGAAGCCGGTGCAGTCGGGGTCGGCGTTCAGCTCCTCCACGACGGCCTCGAGTTCCGCCTGCGAGATGTCGGCGGGCAGGTCGCGGCGGATCGACGCGATGCCGACCTCGGCGCAGTCGCGGTGCTTGCCGGCGACGTACCACTGCGATCCGGGGTCGTCGCCGACCAGGATGGTGCCGAGGCCGGGGACGACTCCCCGCTCGCGGAGCGCGGCCACGCGCTCCGTCAGCTCCGCCTTGATCGAGGCTGCGGTCGCCTTCCCGTCCAGAATCCGTGCGTTCATGATGTTCTCCTGTAATCGTCAGTCGCCGAGCACAGGAGAAGGGTCGCGGATCCGGGCGGATCGGCGCACTTCTCCTGTGCTCGGCGGCTGCGGGCGGGTCAGATGGAGGAGGGGAGCTCGACCGGGAAGGCGTCCTGGCCCGAAGGCGTCAGTCCGGGGTAGAGCGGGAAGGCGGCCGTGAGGGCGTCGACACGGGCGCGGAGCGCCTTCGTGTCGGCGCCCGGGCGCAGCGCGAGCGCGATGATGTCGGCGACCTCGGTGAACTCGGTGTCCCCGAAGCCGCGGGTGGCGAGCGCCGGCGTGCCGATGCGCAGACCGGAGGTGACCATCGGCGGGCGCGGGTCGAACGGGACCGCGTTGCGGTTCACCGTGATGCCGACCTCGTGCAGCACGTCCTCGGCCTGCTGACCGTCGAGCTCCGAGGTGCGCAGGTCCGCGAGCACCAGGTGCACGTCGGTTCCGCCGGTGAGGACATCGACGCCGGCGGCGCGGGAGTCCTCGGCCGTCAGGCGCTCGGCGAGCAGCTTCGCGCCGCGGATGGTGCGCTCCTGGCGGTCCTTGAACTCCTGGGTCGCTGCGAGCTTGAACGCGGTCGCCTTGGCGGCGATCACGTGCATCAGCGGTCCGCCCTGCTGTCCGGGGAACACGTTGGAGTTGAGCTTCTTCGCAAGCTCCGTGTCACGGCTGACGATGAAACCGGAGCGCGGTCCGCCGATCGTCTTGTGGACGGTGGAGCTGACGACGTCCGCGAACGGGACGGGCGACGGGTGCAGGCCGGCGGCGACGAGCCCGGCGAAGTGGGCCATGTCCACCCAGAGCTTCGCGCCGACCTCGTCAGCGATCTCGCGGAAGGCGGCGAAGTCGAGCTGGCGCGGGTAGGCCGACCAGCCGGCGATGATGACCTGCGGCTTGTGCTCGATCGCCTTGTCGCGCACCACGTTCATGTCGACGAGGAACGACTCGGGGTCCACACCGTAGGAGACGGCGTTGTAGAGCTTGCCGGAGAAGTTCAGCTTCATCCCGTGGGTGAGGTGGCCGCCGTGGGCGAGCTCCAGACCGAGGATGGTGTCGCCGGGGGTCGCGATCGCGGACAGGACCGCGGCGTTGGCGGACGCACCGGAGTGCGGCTGGACGTTCGCGTACTCGGCGCCGAACAGGCTCTTCGCCCGGTCGATCGCCAGCTGCTCGGCGACGTCCACGTACTCGCAGCCACCGTAGTAGCGGCGGCCGGGGTAGCCCTCCGCGTACTTGTTGGTGAGCACCGAGCCGACGGCTTCGAGCACCGCGCGGGGCACGAAGTTCTCGGAGGCGATCATCTCCAGGTAGTCGCGCTGGCGGCCGAGCTCGAGCTGCAGCACCTCCGCGATCTCCGGGTCGACCTCCGCCAGCGGGGCGGTGAACGTCGAGGGAAGGGTGTCGGTCACAATCGGCTCCTTCGTAACAGGGATGGACATCTTGTGCATCGACCCAGGCGCGCGGCCGAATCCACCCGTTCGTTCGAGGTACCGTTGTCGCTCCCCGATGGTGACCATCTGAGCGCCAGTCGCGACGTGAGCAAGCATAGCAAAGGAGGGCCGGGACGAACCCTTGCTCATTAGTTAGGACCCCTGCAATACTCGCTGAGGGCCGACCGGCGGGGCGGGCAGCGTCGGCCGTTCCACCAGAAACCCCCTATGGCTGTCTCTCAGCGCGTTAGGAGCCCCCGTGGTCGTCCCCCGTCCTGCGCAGATCGAGCCGAGCGACGACGCGTCGTTCACCCTCTCCCCCGGCGCGCGCATCAGCGTCGCCGGGCCCGCAGCCGACGGCGTCGCCCGGCTGCTGCGCGCCGAACTCGCCACCGACTGCCGCCGTGAACTCGCGGTGGTGCACGAGCCGCCCGCGTTCGGCGACATCGCGATCGTGGTCGCGGACGACGAGGGGCCGGCCGGGCACCGCGAGGAGGGCTACACGCTGGAGGTCGCGGCCGAGGGCGTGCGGATCGGCGCCGCGACCGCGGCCGGCGCGTTCTGGGGCGTGCAGACGCTCCGCCAGCTCGTGCCCGCCTCGTGCGCGGACGACCCGCTGACGCTGGACGCCGTGCGCATCACCGACCACCCGCGCTTCGGCTACCGCGGCGCGATGCTCGACGTCGCCCGGCACTTCTTCCCGGTCGCGGACGTCAAGCGGTTCATCGACGCGATCGTGCTGCTGAAGGTCAACCACCTCCACCTGCACCTGACCGACGACCAGGGCTGGCGCATCCACATCGACGCGTGGCCGCGCCTGACCGAGCACGGCGGATCCACCGGCAGCGACGGCAGCCGCGGCGGCTTCTACAGCAAGGACGACTACCGCGAGCTCGTCGCGTACGCCGCCGACCGTCACGTGACGGTCGTGCCCGAGATCGACATGCCCGGCCACACGAACGCGGCACTCGCCTCCTACCCCGAGCTCAACCGCGACGGCGTCGCGCCGGCGCTGTACACGGGATCCGACGTCGGCTTCAGCACGCTGCTCACCGGCGACGGCACGACCGACCGGTTCGTCGGCGACGTGCTGCGCGAGGTCGCCGAGCTGACGCCCGGCCCCTACCTGCACATCGGCGGCGACGAGTGCCTCAGCACGGACGAGGACGACTTCCGGAGTTTCGTGGACCGCGCAGCGCAGCTGGTCGCGCAGACCGGCAAGACGCCGGTCGGCTGGCACGAGATGGGACGAAGCGACGGGCTCCCCGAGGGAACGGTCGGCCAGTACTGGTCGTTCCGGACGCCGCAGGCCGACGCGGCGGAGGAGGCGCTGTCGTTCGTGCGCCGCGGCGGGTCCGTCATCATGTCCCCGGCGGACGTCGCCTACCTCGACATCGTCTACGAGGAGGGCGACAGCATCGGCCAGGACTGGGCGGACGGCCCCACCAGCCTCCGCGACGCGTTCGAGTGGGATCCGGCGCGGATCGTGCCCGGGCTCGGCGACGCGCACATCCTCGGTGTCGAGGCGCCGCTCTGGACCGAGACCGTGCCGACCATCG
The DNA here is from genome assembly GCF_040050925.1 of Leifsonia sp. NPDC080035. Taxonomy (NCBI): domain Bacteria; kingdom Bacillati; phylum Actinomycetota; class Actinomycetes; order Micrococcales; family Microbacteriaceae; genus Leifsonia; species Leifsonia sp. NPDC080035. Next base: position 408,008 of record NZ_CP157390.1, read on the forward strand.
AGGACGCCGAGGAGATGGTGTTCCCCCGGCTTGCGGCGGTCGCGGAGATCGGCTGGTCGCCTGCGCCCGCCGACACCGCCGAGGTGCGCTCGGCGCGGGACATCGAGGACTTCACCGCCCGGCTCGGCGCGCTCGCCGAGCACTGGGATGCGCTCGGCACCCGCTACCGCCGCGTCGACGGCGTCCCGTGGCCGCAGCCTGTGGCCGGCTGACGGCTGACCGGCGCCGATCAGGGGTAGCCGAGGAACCAGAGCAGCAGCAGCGCGACCGGCTGCAGCGCGACGCCCACCGCGAGCACGATCGAGCGGGCGCGGACGTTCTGCGTGAGGCCGGGCGCCCCGGCGAGCGGCGACAGCGGCAGCAGCAGCCGGAAGAGGCTCTGCTGCGGCAGGAACACCGCGAAGAGGTAGAGCGCGTAGCTCGCCGCGTACGCGGTCACCTCGATGCCGAGCGCCTTGATCCCCGGCCGGCGCAGCAGCCAGACGTAGCCGACGATCGCGGCGATGACGAGCAGCGCGCCCGCCAGGCTGGCGTAGCGCCAGGTGAACAGGAACCACGGAGTCAACGGCACGAATGCGACACGGCCGATGAAGCCCGTCCACCAGGACAGCTCCGTCTCGACGTAGGCGTCGGGATGCCCGGTGACGGCGGATGCGATCAGCGGCCAGGCGAGCCCGGCGGCCGCTGTCACCGCTCCGGCGACGATCATGGCCGCCCGCTCTCGCCGGCGGAACGTCTCCTTCCCCCGGCGGGAACGCACGAGGCGCACCAGGAACACGATCCCGAGCGCGAGCGGCAGCGCCAGCTCCCCCGGCTTGGTGAACGCGGCCGCGACGCCGAACAGCAGCACATCCCAGTACCGCCGCGACATCATCGCCCACAGCGCGCCGAACATGAGGAAGAAGAACAGGCTCTCGGCGTACGCGAGCTGCAGCACGAACGAGAGCGGCCCGAAGCAGAAGAACACCGCTGCCCAGAATCCGCTCGTCGCCCCCACCCGGGAGGCGACGACGCGGTAGAGCATCAGCGCGGCGCCCGCTCCGAACCCGGTCGCCACCAGGACGCCTGCCGGGGCGAAGCCCAGCCCGGTGAGCGTCATCAGCACGCGAACCAGCAGCGGGTAGAGCGGGAGGAACGCCCACGGGTTCTGCTGCACGTCGCCGTCGGAGTCGACCGGCAGCGTCGTCGGGTAGCCGTCCTCCGCGATGCGCCGGTAGTACGACGCGTCCCAGGTGGCCGAGAAGGTGAAGAAGGTGGGGTGCGCGAGCGGGCTGCCGCCCACCCAGTGCCCCACCTGCTCGGCGACGAACAGCGCCAGCATCAGGACCGTCGTGAGCGCGCGGGAGGCGGCGTACATCCCGAGGATCGCCACCCACCAGCGCACATCGCGCCCGAAGAGCCGGATGCGCGCGAAATCGACCTGCCGCGCGGCGTCGTCCGCCGGGCGGACGGAGTGTGTCGTGCCCGCCGTCATCGTCACCGATGCTACCCCGCGGCGCGCGGAGCGGAATACGGTGCAGGATACGTGCCGGGAGGCACCCGCGTCGCGCCACACGGACGGGCGCCCCCGGCAGTCGGTGGGCCGGCTACTTCACGCTTCCGGCGGTGAGGCCGCCGACCAGGCGCTTCTCGATGAGGGCGAACAGCACCACCACCGGGATGACCGCCACCACGGACACGGCGAAGACGTACTGCCACGCCGCGTCGTACTGGCCGACGAACTTGGTGAGCGCCACCGAGAGCGGCTGGTTGGCGTCGGTGGAGAGGATCACGAGGCTCGCCGCGAACTCGTTCCAGGAGGCGACGAACGTGTAGATGATCGCCGTCACGATGCCCGGCCAGACCAGCGGCAGCTGCACCCGGAACAGCACGGTCCACTTGCCTGCGCCGTCCAGCTGCGCCGCCTCGTCCACCTCCTTCGGCACGCCCGCGAAGAACGTGTGCATGATCCACACGGCGAACGCGAGGTTGAAGGCGGCGTTCACGAGGATCATCGCGAGCCAGGTGTCGTTGATGCCGAGCGCGACCATCTCCTTGAAGAGGCCGGTCGCGAGCACGGTCGGCTGCAGCATCTGGGTCACGATCACGAGGAACAGGAAGATCCCGCGGCCCGGGAACCGGAACCGCGCCGTGTAGTACGCCGCCGGCACGCACACCACCAGCACGAGCACCGTGGCGAACACCGAGATGACGATGGTCGAGATCAGGTTCAGCGGCAGCGGCGTCTCCGGCGTCGACCACATCGTCAGGTAGTTCTCCGGGTGCCACTGCGTCGGCAGGTACGTCGGAGGAACGGCGAGGATGTTGTCCCTGCTCTTGAACGAGCCGATCAGCATGATCAGGTACGGCGCGATGAAGACGAGCGCGATCACGAGACCGGCGATCACCTTGGCCACGGTGCGCGCGGTGGAACCGGATGCGCGGGAACGGCGGCGCCGGGGCTCCGGCGCCCCGGCGAGCAAGCTGGGGGCCGGCGCGGTCACGAGACCTCCTTCATCGGCTTGACGATCCACAGGTAGAGGGCGACGACGACGAGCACGATCAGGAAGTTGATCACGCTGAGCGCGCTGGACAGGTCGATGCGCTGCTCGTTCTGCAGCAGCTTGAAGACGTAGGTCGTCGTCGTGTCGGCCTTGTAGCCGGGGATCGCCCCGGTCATCAGCTTCAGGATCGGCAGCGAGTTGAACACGTTGATGATGTTGATGAGGCTCGCGAGCGCGATCGCCGGTCGCAGGTTCGGCAGCGTGACCGAGAAGTACGCGCGGGTGGCGCCCGCACCGTCCACCCTGGCCGCCTCGAGCATGTCGCCGGGGATGCCGGCGAGCCCGGCGAGGATCGTGTACGTCGTGAACGGCAGCGACACGAACACCGCGATCGCGATCGAGGAGAGGTACGCCGGGACCGGCTCCTTCGTGAAGCCGAACGGCTCGGCGAGCACGTGGATGTCGACGAGGAATTTGTTGATGATCCCGTAGAACGGGTCGAGCCCGTAGACGAAGACCGTCGTGGTCATCACGACGCTCGCCGCCCACGGCACGATGATCGCCATCCGCACCCAGCGCCTGCCGGGGAAGTTCTTGTCCAGGAACTGGGCGAGCGCGAGCGAGATCACCACAGTGATGACGACGACCGAGACCACCCAGACGAACGTGTTGAGCAGGATGCCCGGGATCTCCGGCCGGGAGAGCACCGTGACGTAGTTCTGCAGCCCGACCGATCCGTGGTCGACGCCGGCCACCGAGATGCGCCGCGTCGAGTTGTAGATCATGTAGCCGGCGGGGAACAGCACGACGCCGAAGATGAGGATGAGCGCGGGCAGCGTCCACGGCACGGCGTTCCACAGGGTCGTGGAGTTGCCGTGGCCCGCGCGTGGCCCCCCGCGACGGGGACGGCCGGTGGCCGCCCCCGTCGTGGTCGTTTCGATGGTCCGACTCATGCCGCTGTTACTGTCCGCTGGCCTTCGCCTGGATGGACTTCAGGAGCGTCGCCGGGTCGGCGCCCTGGCCGAGCTGACCGATCTGGCTCTGGATCGCACCCTGCGCCGCCGACCAGTTCGGGTTGGTCGCCGGGTAGAACTTGGCGTCCGGCAGCACGTCGAGGAACGGCTTGATGGTCTCGTCCGAGGCCATCTTGTCCGCGCCCGTCTTCGTGGTCGGCAGGAAGCCCTCGGCCGTCACCCACTTCGAGTAGACGTCTGCCGAGTAGAAGTAGTCGAGGAACTTCTTGATCGCATCCTTCTTGTCGGTCTTGCTCTTGAACGCCATCAGGTGGTCGGCGACACCGAGGGTGAACGACGAGCCGTCCTTGGTCGGGATGGGCGCGATGCCGTAGTTCAGGGACGGGTTCTTGTCCTTGATCTGGCCGACGATCGGCGGCAGGCCGATCTGCATGCCGATCTTGCCCTGGATGAAGACGTTCAGCAGCGGCGTGCGGTTCGTCGAACCGGGGTTCGCCTCCGTCAGGCCGTCCTTGATGATCTTCTGCATCTCGGTCGCGCCGGCGACGTTCTCCGCGCTGTCGATCGTGAGCTTCTTCTCGTCGCCGTAGCCGCCGCCCGCGCCGTAGAACCAGATCGCGGTCTCGGCCTGCGCCTCCTCGGAGCCGAGCGGCATGCCGTACGCCGTCGTGCCGGAGTCGTTCAGCTTCTTTGCGTCGGCCTCGAACTCGTCCCAGGTCTTCGGCGGCGTGGTGATGCCGGCCTTCTGGAACAGGTCCTTGTTGTAGAACAGCGCGCGGGCGGACGCGATGAACGGGAGGCCGTACTGCGTGCCGTCGATGCTCGCGTTCTTGACGAACGCCGGCTGGAAGTCGTCGATCGTCTTCTGCGAGACGATGTCCTTCGCCGGGTAGAGCAGGTCGTCGGAGGCGAAGCCGGCGAACGCGTCGATGTTCAGGATGTCCGGCTGCTTGCCCGCCTGCACCCGCGTCTTGATGACGTTGTTGATGTCGGTCCAGGACTCCACGTCCAGGTTGACCGTGATGCCGCTGTTCTTGGCCTCGAAGTCCTTGATGATCTGCTGCCACTCGGCCTTGGTGTTGTCGGAGTAGCTGGCGACCATCAGGTCGAGCTTCTGCGCCCCGCCCGTCGATCCGCCCGACCCTCCGCTGAATCCGCAGGAGGCCAGCGTCAAGGATGCGACCGCCGCAGTGGCGACGGCGGCCCCCCACCGCAGAGACTTCTTCATCGACTTTCCTCACTCTCGAAGGATCACGAACCGCCGCTGAAGCTGATTGGAACTGCGCGACGATGCGTAGCTGGTGATGCTTCGTGATTTGTTTCGCTCAAAAACAATCACTTGCACTCATTGGATGCTCGAATAATTGCGTATTCGCGGAGCCGCGTCAAGGACCAGGACGCAGATCGTTACCGGAGTTTTGCTGAGATCGCCGGGATTCCGGCACTCTCGGGTGTAAACGATTGAAGTTGCTCACTAGACAGCGATATCGCTCATAAGCAATCATTGACACGACGGATCACCGGACGAAGCGAGGAGTCGAGAAGTGACGCAGGAATCCAGCCCGGACACGGGGCCGGAGAGCACGCGCCCCGGCGCGCACATGGAGGCGGAGCTGCGCTCCCAGCCCGAGACGTGGGCGCAGGCGGCTGCCCTCACCGCGGAGCAGGCGCTGCTCCCCCGCCGCGGCGAGCGCATCGCGGTCGTCGGCTGCGGCACGTCGTGGTTCATGGCGCAGTCCTACGCCGCGCTGCGCGAGACGGCCGGCCTGGGCGTGACCGACGCGTTCGCCGCGTCCGAGGCGTTCGTCGACCGCGATTACGACGCGGTCGTCGCCCTCACCCGCTCCGGGACCACCACGGAGGTGCTCGAACTGCTCGACGCCCTCCGCGCCTCCGGGAGCCGCGCCCGCACGGTCGGCGTCGTCGGCGATCCGGAGACTCCCCTCGTCGACCTGGTGGACGACGCCATCCTCCTCCCGTTCGCCGACGAGCGCTCGGTCGTGCAGACCCGCTTCGCGACGACGACGCTCGCGCTGGTGCGCGCCTCCCTCGGCGAGGACCTCGGCCCGGTGATCGAGCAGGCCCGGACCGCGATCGACGAGGAGCTCGACGACGCGCTCGTCGCCGCGGACCAGTACGCCTTCCTCGGCGCGGGCTGGACCGTCGGCCTCGCGCACGAGGCGGCGCTCAAGATGCGCGAGGCGTCGCAGTCATGGACGGAGTCGTACCCGGCCAAGGAGTACCGCCACGGCCCGATCGCGATCGCCGCCCCCGGCCGCGTCACCTGGATGTTCGGGACGGCCCCCGCCGGCCTGGCCGCGGACGTCGCCGCGACCGGAGCCCGCTTCGAGAACGAGCCAGTCGACGGGATGGCGGACCTCGTCCGCGCTCAGCGGGTCGCCCTGGAGCGCGCCCGTCGCGCGGGGCTGGACCCCGACCGGCCTCGCAATCTCACCCGATCTGTCATCCTGTCGTCGTGAACGGTCACATCTCCCCCGCAGCGGCCGGCGGGCTCTCCACTGCGCCCCTCGGCGCCGGCAGGCCGGTGCTCGCGTTCGACGTCGGCGGCACGGACATGAAGGCCGCCCTGGTGGATGCCGACGGCCGCATCGTCGAGGTGGTCCGCCGGCCGACGCCGCTGGACGGCGAGCGCACCGGGGACGCGGTGGTCGCGGCGGTCGCCGAGCTCGGCGAGCGCTTCGCCTCCGCCCACCCCGGCATCCGGCCTGCCGCGGCGGGACTGCTCGTGCCCGGGCACGTGGACGACGACACCGGCATCGGTGTGTTCGCCGAGAACCTCGGCTGGCAGGACTACCCGTTCCGCGACCGCGCGGCGGACGCCCTCGGCATCCCGGTCTCCTTCAGCCACGACGTCCGCGGTGCCGGGGAGGCCGAGTACCGCCTGGGCGCGGCGGCGCCGTACCGCGACGTGATCGTGCTCGCCATCGGCACCGGCATCGCCGGCGCGATCTTCGTGGACGGCCGCCTGCACACCGGGGGCGGGATGGCCGGCGAGATCGGCCACTCGCGGGTCGCCGAGGGCCCCGCGTGCGCCTGCGGGGGCCGCGGCTGCCTGGAGGCGGTCGCCTCCGCCGCCGCGATCGCGCGCCGCTACACGGCAGCGACCGGCGTGCCGGTCCCGGGCGCCCGCGAGGTGCTCGAGAGGGCACAGGCCGGCGACCAGCAGGCGGCGGAGATCTGGGAGAGCGCGCTGGACGCGCTCGCGCTGGGGCTCTCGCACACCGTCGCGCTGCTCGCACCCGAGGCCATCGTCATCGGCGGCGGACTGTCCCAGGCAGGAGACGCGCTGTTCGTCCCGCTCGCCGAGAAGCTCGACGGCATCCTCACCTTCCACCGCCGTCCCGCCCTGCTCCCCGCGAGCATCGGCGAGAACGCCGGTGTCATCGGCGCCGCGCTGCGCGCCAGGGACCTGCTGGCCACGACCGTCTCGGAGGACGCGCGATGATCCTGACCGTCACCCCCAACCCGGCGATCGACGTGACCTACCGGGTCGCCGCGCTCGAACCCGGCGAGACGCACCGGGTGCAGGCCCCCGCCTCCCGCGCGGGCGGCAAGGGGCTGAACGTCGCGCGCGTGATCGCGCAGACCGGTGGAGCGGCGTTCGCCCTGACCACGGCGGGCGGCGCATCCGGGCTGCGTCTGGCGGAGGACCTGGAGGCGGACGCGCTGCCGTCCGAGCTGGTCCCTGTCGCCGCCGCCACGCGCAGCAGCATCGCGATCGTGGACGAGGCCGCCGGCGAGACCACCATCTTCAACGAGGCGGGCGAACCGCTCGGCACGGCCGAGTGGAAGGCGCTGCACGACGCCGCCGAGCGGCTCGCGATCCCCGCCGCGACCATCGTCGGCTCCGGCAGCCTGCCGACGGACGCACCGGACGGGTTCTACGCGGAGCTGGTGGCGATCGCCCGCCGTCGCGGCGTCCCGAGCGTGATCGATGCGACCGGCCGTGCCCTGCTGCTCGCGGCGGAGGCGGGCGCGACCGTGCTGAAGCCGAACCGGCGCGAGCTCGCCGACACGGTCGGCGCGGACGACCCGGTCGCCGGCGCGCGCACGCTGCTGGATGCCGGCGCCGGGCTGGTGCTGGTCTCGCTCGGCGCGGAGGGGATGCTCGCCGTCGCCACCGGTGCGGAGCCGGTGGGGGTCCGCCTCGCTCAGCCGCTCAGCGGCAACGCGACCGGGGCGGGCGACGCCGCGGTCGCCGCCGTCGCGTCCCTCCTCGCCGAGGGCGTCGACGACCCGGAGCGCCTGCTCCGGCGCGCGACCGCCTGGTCGGCGGCGGCCGTCCTGGCCCCGCTCGCCGGAGAGCTCGACGCCGCCTACCCGGAGTTCGAGGCGCGCCTCGTGACCCTCTGACCGCCTGACCGCCTGACCGCCTGACCGCCCGACTCTCTGACCCCCGGAGGACCCATGCCCCTCGTGCCGACGCTCGAGCTGCTGCACGGCGCCGCGGCGCGCCGCACCGGCGTCGCGGCGTTCAACGTCATCCACCTGGAGACGGCGGAGGCCATCGTGGCGGCGGCGGAGGAGACGCGGCTGCCTGTCATCCTGCAGATCTCGCAGAACTGCGTCCGGTACCACGGCTCCCTCGAGCCGATCGCGCGGGCCGCGCTCGCGCTCGCATCCGACTCCCCCGCGCACGTCGCCGTGCACCTCGACCACGCCGAGGACGAGGAGTTGACCAGGCACGCGATCGATCTCGGCTTCGGCTCGGTGATGTTCGACGGCTCCACGCTGCCGTACGAGGAGAACGTGGCCGCGACCGTCCGCGTCGTCGAGTACGCGCACGCCAACGAGGTCTCGGTGGAGGGGGAGCTCGGCGAGATCGGCGGGAAGGACGGCGCGCACGCGCCCGGGGTGCGGACCGACCCGGCCGAGGCACGGCGGTTCGTGGCGGAGACCGGTGTCGATGCGCTGGCCGTCGCCGTCGGCAGCTCGCACGCGATGACCGAACGGACCGCCAGGCTCGACCTGGGGCTGATCGCCGCGCTGCGCCACGCCGTGCCCGTCCCCCTCGTGTTGCACGGCTCCAGCGGCGTCCCGGATGAGACGATCGAGGCGGCGATCCGCTCCGGAATCACCAAGGTCAACGTCTCCACCCAGCTGAACCGGTTCTTCACCGAGGCGATCCGCGCGTTCCTCGCGGACGAGCCCGGCGTGGTGGACTCCCGTCGCTACGTGCGGGAGGGACGTGCCGCGGTGGCCACGGAGGCGGCGCGCCTGATGACAGTGTTCGACGTCGCCGCGCGCGCGGCGAGCGGAACGGAGACGGCACGAGGATGAACAGAGCGGAACGCCTGAACGCGGTCCTCGACCTGCTGGCCGAGGACGGGCAGATCGAGGTCGAGGAGATCGTGGCGAAGCTGGACGTGTCGGCGGCGACCGCCCGGCGCGACCTCGACGCGCTCGCCTCCCAGCAGCTGCTGACGAGGACGCGCGGCGGGGCGATCGGCCAGTCCGTCGCCTACGACCTCCCCATCCGCTACAAGCGCGAGCAGCACACCCCCGAGAAGCTGCGGATCGCGCAGGCGGCGAGCGCTCTGGTGCCGCGCGGCGCGGTGGTCGGGCTGTGCGGGGGGACCACGAGCACCGCGGTCGCGACCGTTCTCGGCTCGCGCCCCGACCTGATGGAGCCGTCGCCGCATCCGAACCTGACGGTGGTGACGAACGCGATCAACATCGCGGCACAGCTGGTGATGCGGCCGCAGATCAAGACCGTCGTCACCGGCGGCGTCGTGCACGCTCGCTCCTACGAGCTGGTCGGCCCCTACAGCGACGTGGTGCTGGAGAAGATCACGATGGACATCGCGTTCATCGGCGTCAACGGCATCGACCCGATCGTCGGCGCGACCGTGCACGACGAGGGCGAGGCGAGCGTGAACTCGCTGATGGCGCGCCGGGCCACGCGGTCGGTGGTCGTCGCCGACTCCAGCAAGATCGGCCGCAAGGCGTTCGCAACGCTCGGCGGACCGAAGGTGCTGACGACGCTGATCACCGACGACGGGATCACCGACGAGCAGCGCGCGGCCTTCGTCGAGCACGGCATCGAAGTGATCGTCGCGTAGGTTGGTGGGGATGACCGCGCATGTGATCCACTCCGCCCGTCTCGTCTCCGGCGGCCGCATCGTCCACGGCGGCTGGGTCCGCTTCGAGGGCGACCGCGTCGCCGAGACCGGGGCGGGGGACGACTGGCAGGCGAGCGCAGCCGGTGACCAGGATGCGGTGGTCACCGACGCCGACGGCGGCTGGCTGACCCCCGGCTTCGTCGACATCCACACCCACGGCGGCGGCGGCACCAATTTCGATGACGGCGACGACGCGATCCGCACGGCGCTCGACATGCACCAGGCGCACGGGACGACGCGCTTCGTCGTCTCCCTCGTGACGGCCCCGGTCGAGGTCCTCGCCGAGCGCGCCCGCGGCGTCGCTGCGCTCACCGGCACGGACCCGCGCATCCTCGGTTCGCACCTGGAGGGCCCGTTCCTCGACGTCGGCCACAAGGGCGCGCACGACCCCGCGCTGCTGCGCCCCGCCGGCCCGGCCGACATCGACCTGCTGCTGGAGGCCGCGGGCGGCACGCTGCGGCAGATCACGCTGGCGCCCGAGCTGCCAGGCGGCCTGGATGCGGTCCGCGCGTTCCACGCGGCCGGCGTTGCGGTGGCGGTGGGCCACACGGGCGCCGACTACGACCAGACGCTCGCCGCCTTCGACGCCGGGGCGAGCATCCTCACGCACGCCTTCAACGGAATGGACGGCATCCATCACCGCGCGCCCGGTCCCGTCGCCGCGGCGACGCGCACCCCCGGGGTGACGGTCGAGGTCATCAACGACGGCGTGCACGTGCACCCGGAGGTCGTGCGGATCGCCTTCGCGTCCGCCCCGGGTCGCATCGCCCTGATCACGGACGCGATGGCGGCGGCGGGGGCGGAGGACGGCGACTACGTGCTCGGCTCGCTCGACGTCGAGGTGCGCGACGGCGTCGCCCGGCTGGCGGGCGGCGGCTCCATCGCCGGTTCCACGTTGACCCTCGACTCGGCGCTGCGCCGCGCCGTGACACAGGTCGGCGTTCGCGTGGAGGACGCGGTGACCGCGCTCACGTCGACGCCCGCCGCTGCGATCGGCCGGGGGCACGATCTCGGACTGCTCGCGCCGGGCTACGCCGCCGACGCGGTTCTCCTGGACGAGGACTTCCGCGTGCTGCAGGTGTGGCGGGACGGCGCTCCGCTCCCCCGCTGAGAACGAACGGGGCCGGGCCCGTGCGAGCACGGGCCCGGCCACCAATCCTCCCCGCGGTGACGGATGTTCGGGTCATCTATCACCGTGCGCTGCACCCGCCCCCTGGCGGGACCGCCGCGCACGAAGGAAGAGACGCACGCCGTGACCGCCTATGACGCGGTTTCGCGAGAAATCTCGGAAGATTCTCCGGCGCGGCCACGACGCGCCGGGCCATTGGGTTTTCGGGGCGCGGATGCGGCACACTCGATGGGTGCATCCCGACTCGTCGCACCCCGGAACCGAGCTGTCCGACGCCGAACTGGTGGAACTCACCAGGAGCGGCGACCGCGCCGCCTTCGCGGAGCTGTGGCGCCGTCACGCCCGCGCCGGCCTGACCGTCGCCCGCTCGCTGACCTCCACCTTCGACGCGGACGACCTCATCGCCGAGTCGTACGCCAAGATCTTCGCCGCGATCGGCCGGGGCAAGGGCCCCACCAGCTCGTTCCGCGCCTACCTGTTCACGACCATCCGCAGCGTCGCCGCGTCGTGGGGGCGCGCCAGGCGGGAGACACCCATCGAGGACGTCGAGTCGGTCGAGGATCCGGCGTTCGGCGACGACGCCACGATGGATGCGCTCGACCGCTCGCTCACGGCGCAGGCGTTCCGCTCGCTCCCGACGCGCTGGCAGGAGGTGCTCTGGTACTGCGAGGTGGAGGCGATGAAGCCCGCCGAGGTGGCGCCCCTGCTCGGGATGTCGGCGAACGCGGTCGCGGCGCTCTCGTACCGTGCACGCGAGGGCCTGCGGCAGGCGTGGGTGCAGGCGCACCTGGCGTCGGTCCCCGAGGACTCGGACTGCCGCTGGACCACGGAGCGCCTCGGCGCCTACGCGCGTGGCGGGCTCTCGAAGCGCGACACCGGGAAGGTGGAGGGGCACCTTGCCGAGTGCGCGCGCTGCAGCGTCGTCGCCGCCGAGGCGGAGGAGGTGGGCAGCAGGCTCGCCCTGGTGCTGCTGCCGCTCACCGTCGGTGTCGGGGCGACGGCGGCGTACACCGCGTGGATGCAGACCGGCGCGAATGCGGTGCCGTACGCGCTCGGCACCGCGGGGGCCGCCCTGCCGGCGGCGGCGGTCGGCGGCACGGCGGTCAGCGGCACGGCGGGCGGCGGCGGGGCAGCGGGCGGTGGCGGTGCGGGCGGCACGACCGGGGGCTCTGGCTCAGGTGGCGGCGCGGGCGGCGGCTCGACCGGTGCGGTCGTGGGGATCGCCGCGGGCGGCATCCTGGTGGCAGCGGCGATCGCTGGCGCGGTGGTGCTCGGCCCGCAGCTGTTCGGCGCACCTGTCTCCGCCGAGACCGCCGGCCGGGCGCCCGGGACCTCGGCGCCGCAGGATTCGTCGTCGACCGCCGTGTCGCCGCCCGATGCCGAGGTCCGGCTCCCCGTCGCGCCGCCCGGGGGCGCACCCGAGCTCCCCGTGACGGTCGGCGCCCCCGGCGCCCCCGCAGCGCGGCCGTCCTCCACGCCGAGCCCGTCCGCGTCCGATCCCGCCGCCACTCCCGGGGCACCCGCCGCTCCCGGGGCACCCGCCGCTCCCGGGGCACCCGCCGCCCCGGCCATCCTCACGCCCGCGTCGGGCACCGCCACCGCGGCCCGCAGCGTGGTTGTGTCCGGGACCGGCGCTCCCGGCGCGACCGTCGGCATCGCCGCGGGCGCAACGCGCCTCGCCGCGACGACGGTGGATGCGCGCGGAGCGTGGTCCATCGCCGTGCCGATCTCCGCCCTCGGCGACGGCGGCTGGACGCTGTCCGCGGCGCAGACCGTGAACGGCCACACCTCCCCGGCCGCGACGGTGCGCCTCGTCGTCGACAGGACCGCGCTCGCTCCCGTCCTGACCGCCGTCGACACCGGCGCCGGTGCGGACGCCGGGCTCCTCGCGCCGATCGTGAGCGGCACCGCCGAGCCCGGCGCGAGCGTCCAGGTCTTCGACGGCGATGCGCTGCAGGCGACCGTCACCGCCGACCCGGCCGGGCGCTGGACCACCGCCGGTCTGACCGGTGTGCGGGCCGCGTTCGCGCTCGCCGCCCGGCAGACCGACCCGCTCGGCAACGTCTCGGCGCTCAGCGCTGCGCGCGCGGGGAGCGTGCGGCTGCCGAGCGTCCGCGCCGAGGTCACCGGGACCACCATCGGGCTCTGGGTGACCGGGGCCGCCGGGCACACCGTCCTGGTCATGGCGGATGGGCGCTCCGCCGGGTACAGCCTCACCCTCGGCCCGGACGGCAGCGCGAGCGGCTACTACGCCTGGACGTCGCCCGGTGAGCACCGCATCGGCGCGGCCTACGCCAGCGGCGGCCGGCGCGGCCTGGTCGCAGACGTGCCGATCACGATCGGCTGACCGGACGCCGCCTCAGCCGCGCCCGGAAGACGGGACGATCCCGCTCGCGCTCCACGCCTTCGCCGAGACCACGACGGGTCCGCTCGGCAGCCGGTCACGGCACAGGGAGCGCACCCGGTCCCGGTCACCGGGGTCGAGCGCGGCGAGCTGACGTCCAGCGGGTGAGACGCCGAGCGTGTACGGCTGCCACCAGTCGTCGAAGCCCGGGTACGGCACCTCCACCGTCAGCTCGGTCTCGCGGACCTCCACGCATCCCGCCGCCCGCAGCAGCGCCGGGAGATCGCCTCCGCGCGCGCCCGTCCGATCGGTCTCGTCGTCGACGTCGCGGGCGACGTCGCGCAGCGCGCCGAAGAACAGGCTCTGCGGCGCCCGGCCGCCGGCGAAATCCCACACGCACGCTGCCACCGCGCCGCCCGGCCTCGTGACCCGCACCAGCTCACCGACGCCGCGGTGCGGGTCTGCCATGAAGTGCACGACCAGCGCGGCCAGCGCGGCGTCGAACGCGTCATCGGGGAACGGCAGCGACTCGGCGGAGGCGACGCGGGCATCCACCCCGGGCAGTCGGGAGCGGAGCGCCGCGACGAACGCGTCCGCCGGGTCGACGGCGGCCACGTTCGCGACGCCGTACCGCGCGGCGAGCACGCCGGTCAGGGCGCCGGGACCGCTGCCGACATCGAGGACCCGTCCGGTCTCCGGCAGACGCGCGCTGGCCGCGAAGAGCGACGCGAGCGGGGTCGAGTACCTGCCCATGAAGCTGTCGTAGGACGCGGCGGCGACACCATCGAACGACATGCGGGGATCCTATGCGCGTGCGGCGTAGCGCGCGCTGTCCCCGATCTCGATCAGCGGCGCGTAGAGCGCCATCGCGTCGAGCGCCCGCCGGTGGTCCTCGTCGCTGAGCCCGGCGCAGGCGTCCGCGGCGACGAGCACCCGCACGCCCGCGTCCGCCGCGGCGAGCGCGGTCGAGAGCACGCAGCAGTCGGTGGAGACCCCGGCCAGCACGATCTCGTCGGCGTCGCCGATCGCCTCCCGCAGCTGCGGCCCCCACTTGCCGAACGTCGGAGCGGAGACGACGGGATGCCCGGTGTCGCGGAACGAGAGCACCTGGTCGTAGATCGGGTCATCGTCCGGGACGAGCGCGAACGGCCACTGCTCGTAGTACGACACCCACGCGCCCTGCGGCCGCTCCGGCGCCACGAACCGGGTGAACACCACCCGGTCGCCGAACGCCGGCAGCATCCCGGCGATCACGGCCTCCGCCTCGGCGAACCGGGGCGTGAACCACTCGCTCGCGGGGTCGCCGAACACCTGCTGCATGTCGATGACCACCAGGACAGGCGCGCTCATCGCTCCTCCTGCCTGCGGATCGCGGAGCGCCCGAAGAGCAGGGTGCCGAGGAAGCCGATCGCGAGCGAGACGAGCACGCCCAGGTTCGCGTACGCCCAGTCGCCGCTCGTGCCGCCGATCGGTCCGAGCAGGTAGCCCTGCCAGCTCAGCCAGGAGGCCGCGGTGTTCGTCACCAGCCCCCAGCCGATCGCGGTGCCGATCACGATGAGCGCGATCGGCAGCCAGCGCACCGAGCCGTAGCGCCCGCGCCGGTCGTACAGCTCCGCCTCCGCGTAGTCGCGGCGGCGCAGCGCGATGTCGGCGACGAAGATGCCGCACCACGCGGCGATCGGCACGCCGAGCGTGATCAGGAAGCCCTGGAACGGCACGAGGAAGCCGTTCGCGAAGAACACGACGTAGACGGCGCCCGCGGTCATGATGACGCCGTCGATGCCGGCGGCGACGAACCGCGGCACCCGGACGCCGACGCTCAGCAGCGCGAGGCCGGACGAGTAGATGTCGAGCACCGCTCCCCCGACCAGTCCGAGCACGGCGACGATCACGAAGGGCACCAGGAACCAGGTCGGCAGCAGGGACGCGAGCGCGCCGATCGGGTCGGCCGCGATCGCCGTCGAGAGCTTCTCCGACGAGCCGGCGAGCAGGATCCCGAAGATGAGCAGGATGACCGGCGCGAGCGACGAGCCGAAGGTCGTCCAGCCCACCACCCCGGAGGAGCGCGTGCCGCGCGGGAGGTAGCGCGAGTAGTCGGCGGCGGCGTTGACCCAGCCGAGTCCGAAGCCGGTGAGCATGAACACGAACCCGCCGACGACGTGCGGGACGTCGCCCGCCGGAAGCGCGCTCACCGCGCCGAGGTCGATGTGCCCGAGCACCAGCGCGATGTACACGACGGTGAGCACGCCGGTCACGATCGTGATCACCATCTGCATCCGCATGATCAGGTGGAAGCCGATGACGCCTCCCGCGATCACCAGCGCGACCACCACGATCAGGGCGACGAGCTTGGTGACGACGCCGCCCTCCCAGCCGAGCTGGGTGAACACGGTCGCCGTCGCGAGCGCCGCGAGCGCCGTGAGCACGGTCTCCCAGCCGACCGTCAGCAGCCAGGACAGCGCGGACGGCACGCGGTTGCCCTCCACCCCGAACACCGCGCGGCTGAGCACCATCGTCGGGGCGGAGCCGCGCTTGCCCGCGAGCGCGATGACCCCGCAGAGCAGGAACGAGGCCACGATGCCGATCACGCCGACGATCGTCGCCTGCCAGAACGAGATGCCGAAGCCGAGCAGGAACGACCCGTAGCTGAGCCCGAACACGGACACGTTCGCGCCGAACCAGGGCCAGAAAAGGTCGCGGGCGCGACCCTTTCGCTCGCTCTCGTGGATGGTGTTGAGCCCGTTCAGCTCGACGCCGAAGGTGGTCGCCGCGCTGCCGGCCCGGTCCGGCGCGTCCTCGCCTGTGCTGGTCATGCACCGATCCAACTGCACCGGGCGAACACCGGTCAAGCGCGACGCGGCCGAACCCGCGCCGCCCGCTACCCTTGACGGGTGGATTCCTCCGTCTCGACCCCTCAGACCCGCCCGAACCACTGGGTTCTGACGTTCAGCTGCGCCGACCGCCCCGGCATCGTGCACGCCGTCAGCGGCGCCATCGTGGCCGCGCGCGGCAACATCACGGAGAGCCAGCAGTTCGCGAGCACCGATACCGGCCGCTTCTTCATGCGCCTGCAGGTGGAGTCGGAGGCCGACCGCGCCGAGTTCGAGCGGGCGCTCGCCCCCGTCGTCGCGCAGTTCGACATGTCGCACCGGGTGGACAACGTCGGCCGGCCGCTGCGCACGCTGGTGCTGGTCTCCACCGCTGCGCACTGCCTGAACGACCTGCTGTTCCGCCAGCGCGGCGGCCAGCTGCCGGTCGATATCCCGCTCGTGCTCTCCAACCACGGCACCCTCCGCGACCTCGCCGGGTTCTACGGGGTGCCGTTCGAGTCGCGGCCGGTGACCGACGCCGCGTCGAAGGCCGCGTTCGAGGCGCGCATCCTGGAGGCGGTCGAGGAGCACGACATCGAGCTGGTCGTGCTCGCCCGCTACATGCAGATCCTCTCCCCCGAGCTGTGCGAGCGCCTCGCCGGCCGGGCGATCAACATCCACCACTCCTTCCTCCCCGGCTTCAAGGGCGCGAACCCGTACCGCCAGGCGCACGCCCGCGGAGTGAAGCTGATCGGCGCCACCGCCCACTTCGTGACCAGCGACCTGGACGAGGGCCCGATCATCGAGCAGAACGTCGTGCGGGTGGACCACACGCGCAGCGTCAGCGAGCTCGTGTCGATCGGCCAGGACGAGGAGAGCCGCACGCTGACCCAGGCGGTGAAGTGGTTCGCCGAGGACCGGGTGCTGCTCGACGGCGCGAGGACGATCATCTTCCGCTGAGGCACCGCCACCGAGCGGCGATTTGGCGCAAGTCGTGGTTCTGGCCGTGTCAGAACCACGATTCGGGGCACATCTGCGTGCGGCCGGCAGCTGAGCGCCGCCGGTAGACTGATCCGGTGAATTCCGCGCAAGACCAGCAGACGCCCGCACGGATCGGGCCGAACGACATCCTCCGGTTCGTGCTGGAGCTGTTCGCCGTCGTCTCGCTCGGCATCTGGGGCTTCATCGCCTGGCCGCTGCCCTGGAACATCGTGATCGGCATCGGCGCGCCGGTGCTGGCGATCCTGCTCTGGGCGCTGTTCCGGTCGCCGAAGGCGGTGCTCCGGGTCGACCCGTTCGTGAAGGCCATCGTCGAGATCGCGGTGATGGGCACCGCGGCGTTCGCCTGGTGGGATCTCGGGCAGCCGATCGTTGCGGTGATCTTCGCCGTCGTCGCCACCGTCTCCGGCATCATCAACGGACGACGCGAGTTCGCATGAGCGGCATCGTCGTCCACGATGCCCGCAAGGTGGACGCGGACGGGCTGGTCGACGAATTCTGGCTGGTCGCGGACGGCGGAACGATCACCGGCACCGGCACCGGCATCGGCTGGCGCGAGGCCGCACAGGTCCCCGGCCGTGAGGTCGTCGACGCGCACGGGCACTGGCTGACCCCCGGCTTCATCGACCTGCACTGCCACGGTGGCGGCGGTCACCCCTACGATGACGGTCCGGACCAGATGCTGGCCGCCCTCGCCACACACCGCTCCCACGGGACCACCCGCGCGCTCGTCTCGCACGTCGCGAACCCGCTCGCCTCCCTCCGCGAGAGCCTCGGCATCGTCGCGGACCTCGCGGCGGTCGACCCGCTCATCCTCGGCTCCCACCTGGAGGGGCCGTTCCTCGCGCCGGAGCGGCGCGGCGCGCACGACGCCGCCTTCCTGCGCGAGCCCGGCCCGGAGATGGTGGAGGAGCTGATCGGCGCCGCCCGCGGGACGCTGCGGACGACGACGATCGCGCCGGAGCTTCCCAACGCGCTGGAGACGATCGGCGTGCTGATCGAGGCGGGCGTCGTGGTCGGAGTCGGCCACACCGCCGCCGACTACGAGCAGGCGGCGCGGGCGTTCGAGGTGGGCGCGCGGCTGCTGGTGCACGCGTTCAACGCGATGAACGGCATCCACCACCGCGCCCCCGGCCCGGTGATGGCCGCGATCGAGAATCCCGAGGTGACGCTCGAGCTCATCCTGGACGGGCTGCATGTGCATCCGTCCGTCGCCCGGCTGCTGTTCCACGAGGCGCCCGGACGCGTCTCTCTGGTGACGGACGCGATGGCCGCGGCCGGCGCCTCCGACGGCGACTACCGGCTCGGCGGCCTCAACGTCACCGTGAAGGACGGCCTCGCAGTGCTCTCCGGCACCTCCACGATCGCCGGCTCCACGCTCACGCAGGACGTCGCGCTCCGCAACGCGATCACCTTGGTGGGGCTGGACCCGGTGCAGGCCGTCGCCGCACTCACGCGCACCCCGGCGCGGGTGCTCGGCGAGGATCACCGCCTCGGCCGCCTGCACACCGGCTACGCGGCGGACGCGGTGCTGCTCGACCACGAGTGGCGCGTGCAGCGCGTCCTGGCCGACGGCCGCTTCCTGGTCTGACCGCAACTCCGGAATCGACGACGAGCCGGAACGCGCCTACAGCTTCTGCCAGGCCGGCTTGTGCGCGTAGGCGTACCGGTAGTAGTCGATGTTCTTCAGCCGCGACGCGGCGGCCTCGTCGACGAGCACGGTCACGTGCGGGTGCAGCTGGATGGCCGATCCCGGGTTGGACGCCGACACCGGCCCCTCCACGGCCCCGGCCAGCGCCTCCGCCTTGCCCTCGCCGAACGCGAGCAGGAGCAGGTGCCGCGCGCGGAGGATCGTGGACAGCCCCTGCGTGATGCAGTGCATGGGCACGTCGTCCTCGCTGTCGAAGAAGCGCGCGTTGTCCTTGCGGGTCTGCTCGGTGAGCGTCTTCACGCGGGTGATCGAGGCGAACGACGAGCCGGGCTCGTTGAAGCCGATGTGGCCGTCGGTGCCGATGCCGAGGATCTGCACGTCGACGCCGCCGGACTCCGCGATCGCCTTCTCGTAGTCGGCGCCGGCGTGCTCGATCGTCTCCCGTGCGCCGTTCGGCGTGTGGATGAGCGAGGGCGTGAGGCCGAGCGGCTCCACCACCTCCCGCGTGATCACCGAGCGGTACGACTCCGGGTGCCCGGAGGGCAGGCCGACGTACTCGTCGAGGGCGTAGCCGCGCACGTGCGACACATCGATGCCGCGCTCCGCAACGCGCCGCGCGAGCGCGCGGTACACCGGCAGCGGGGTGGACCCGGTCGCCAGTCCCAGCACCGCGTCCGGCTTCGCCGCGATCAGGTCCAGGATGGACTCGGCCGCGAGCTCGCCCGCCGCCTCCTTGTCCGCGACGACGACGACTTCAGCCATGTGCTCCTCCAACGAGTGCCGCGCCCAGCGCGGCGACGGGTGTGCCTTCCGGGACGAGGCGCACGCGCTGCGACAGCGCGAGCGAGGCGAGGAACGGGGATGTCCGCGCCCAGCCGTCGAGCACCTCGTGGACGTCGCAGAGCAGCCGGTCCCCGAGATGCCGGAGGCCGCCGCCGATCACCACGGCGTCGACGTCGACCGTCAGCACGAGGACCCGCACCGCTGCAGCTATGCCTTCGGCAAGCCTAGCGGTGATCGCCCGGGCGGCGGGGTCGCCGTCGGCGGCCGCGGCGAAGACCGCGCGCACCGGCAGCGGGTCGTCGGTCGGCCACTGCCTGGCGATGCCGGAACCGCTCGCCACGGTCTCCAGGCAACCACGTTGACCGCACGCGCATGGTGCGCCGGCCGGGTCGACGGGCAGGTGCCCGATCTCGCCCGCGATGCCCGTCGCGCCGCGCCAGAGCCGGCCGTCGGCGACGATGCCCGCCGCCATGCCCGTGCCGAGGTTCAGGTAGGCCATCGTTCCGCGCATCCCGAGCAGGTGGTAGGCGCCGAGCGCCGCCGCCTTCACGTCGTTCTCGACCCGCACGCCGACGCCGAGCCGTCCCGCCAGCTCCCCGCCGAGCGCCAGCCGCTCGACGCCGAGGTTCACCGCGTGCGCGACGTGACCGGACGCGTTGTCCACCATGCCGGGGATGCCGATGCCGATCGAGTCGAAGCCCGCCGCCGAGAGGCCGGTCAGCTCGCCGATGCGGGAGACCGCTGTCACCGCCGTCTCGACCACGGCCGCGTGGCCGAACCCGGTGGCCAGCCGGACCCGCTGCGCGAGCACGCCGCCGTCGTCGACGGCGACCGCGTCGGTCTTGGTGCCGCCGATGTCGATTCCCAGTCTCACGTCCCGCGCCCCAGCAGATCAAGGAGTGCGGTGCCGACCAGCCGGGATGCGCCGAAAGTCGCGATGTCGGCGTACCGCCGGTCCTCGCTCGGCCAGCCCATGTCCACGACGAGGACGCTGTCGCGCTCCGCCCGCAGCCGGTCGATCGCCTCGCGCGCGAACGCGTGCCGGTGGTTGTCCTTGCCGACGACGAGCACGGGCGACCGCGCCGCCAGCACGAGGTCGGGATGGTCGCCCTCGGTGAACACGACCGCCGGGTTCGCGGTGAACGCGGCCGCCGCGGGCGTACCGGGGTCCGCCGCCGCGGCGGCGAACGGTCCCCACGGCGCCTGCCCGACGGCGATGTTCGCGACCGTGTCGATGCGCACGACCGAGTAGCGGCCGTGGTGCGCGCGCAGCCATTCGGCGGCGTCCGCGGACACATCGAAGGCGCCGAGCACGCGGGAGACGTCGGCCGGGTCGATGCGGTCGTCCTGCGCCGCGCCCTCCGGCGCGGCGTCCGGCTCGCTCAGGCCGGCGGCGAGGCCGCGCACTCGGGCGGCGGCCTCCCCCACCCGCTCCGCGCTCAGCCGGCCGGCGGCGATCGCCGCGAGCACCGCATCCTCGATCTCCGTCAGCTGCTCGTCGGTGTTCTCGGTGCCGATGCAGAGCAGGTCGCAGCCGGCGGCGAGCGCCAGCACGGCCGCCTCCGGGATGCCGCGCTCACCGCTCGCCCCGTGCATGTCGAGCGCGTCCGTGACGACGAGCCCGTCGAAGCCGAGCTCGCCGCGCAGCAGCCCCTCGACGATCGTGCGGCTGAACGTCGCGGGGAGGTCGGGATCGATCCTGGTCAGCAGGATGTGCGAGGTCATCACCGTGCGGGTGCCGGCCTCGATGACGGCGCGGAACGGCTGCAGCTCGCGCTCGCGCAACTGCGCGGGGTCGAGGTCGACGACGGGCAGCTCGAGGTGCGAGTCGGCGCCCGCGTCGCCATGGCCTGGGAAGTGCTTCGCGCAGGCGGCGACGCCCGCGGACTGCAGCCCCCTGGTCCACGCGGCGCTCTGCTCTGCGACGACCTCCGGCGTCGAGCCGAAGCTGCGCACGCCGATCACGGGGTTCTCGGCGTTCGAGTTGATGTCGACGTCGGGGGCGAAGTCGAGGTTCACGCCGGCGGCGCGCAGCTGAAGTCCCACCCGGCGGGCGACCGATTCGGTGTAGTCCGTGTCCGCCAGCCGGCCGAGCACGGCGTTGCCGGGGTACGGCGATCCGCTGTCGTAGTAGAGGCGGGTGACGTCGCCGCCCTCCTCGTCGATCGCGATCACGGCGTCCGGGTTCGCGGCGCGGATCGCGTCCGTCAGCTCGCGCAGCTGCGCGGCCGAGACGATGTTCTGGCCGAAGATGCAGACCCCGCCCAGGCCCCCGCGCAGCCGCTCCTCCAGCCACACCGGCAGCGTGGTGCCCACGAAGCCGGGGAGGAGGGTGGCGGCGATGCGCCGTCGGAGCCCGCTGTCGGTCAGGGTTTCCTCGGTGACCGACGCGCCGCTCACCCCTTGACCGCCCCGCTGACCAGGCCGCTGGTCATCCGCCCCTGCACGATCAGGAAGAAGATGATCACGGGAACGGCGACGAGCGTGGATGCGGCCATCACCTGGCCCCAGTCGGTCGCTCGCGACGCGGACTGCTGGATGAACCCGCGCAGCCAGAGCGGCAGCGTCTGGCTGCTGTTCTCCTGCAGGATGACCAGCGCCACCGTGAACTCGTTCCAGGCCTGCAGGAACGCGTACACGCCGGAGGCGACGAGGCCGGGCGCGAGCAGCGGGAAGGTGATGCGCAGGAACGCCTGCGTGCGGCTGAGGCCGTCGACCATCGCCGCCTCCTCGAGGTCGGCGGGGATGCCGGCGACGAAGCCGCGCAGCATCCAGATCGTGAACGGCACGACGGCGGCGATGTAGATGATGCTGACGCCGATCACCGTGTTCAGGAGCCCGAGCGAGCCCATCAGCTTGTACTGCGCGATGAACAGGCCCTCGGCCGGCAGCATCTGGATGAGCAGCACCGCCAGCACGAAGGACTTGCGCCCGCGGAACTTGAACCGGCTGATCGCCAGTGCCGCGAGGAACGCGAAGCCCAGGCAGAAGACGACGGTGATGATCGCGACGACGAGGCTCATGCCGAGCGCTGGGAAGAACGTCCCGCCGCCGATCACGGCGGAGAAGTTGTCGAACGATCCGCCGAAGGGCAGCCAGGTCGGGGTGGTGCTCTGCAGCACGACGTTCGGCAGCAGCGACGAGTTGAGCATCCAGTAGACCGGGAAGACCCAGATCAGGCCGAGCACCACTGCGAGCACGCCGAGCAGGATGCGGCCGGGCCGGACCTTCTGCCTGAGCTTGCGGCCGGTGCGGCCGGTCGCGGTCGCGGTGGCCTGTGCGGTGGCGGTCACGATTCGTCCTCCTTGAGCAGCGAACGCACGTAGAACCAGCTGAGGGCGATGGTCAGGATGAGCACGAACACCGAGACGGCGCTCGCCATCGCGAAGTCGCTCGATCCGACGCCGAGCTGGTAGATGTAGGTGCCGAGCAGGTTGGTCTCGCTGGCGATGGAGCCTTTGTCCTGCAGCAGTTTGATCTGGGTGAACACCCGCAGGTCCCAGATGATCTGGAGCAGCAGCACGATGCCGAGCACCGGTCTGATCATCGGCAGGATGATGTGGCGCAGCCGCTGGAAGCCCTTCGCACCGTCCATCTGTGCCGCCTCCAGCACCTCGCTGGAGACCTGGGTGAGGCCGGCGTACACCGAGAAGGCGACGAACGGGACGCTCATCCACACCACGATGACCATGGCGACGAAGAAGAACGAGAGCGGGTTCTGCAGCCAGTTGTGGTTCTGGAAGTCGAGCCCCATCGAGGTGAGCACCGAGTTCACGATGCCGCGGCGCCAGTCGAACAGCCAGTTCCAGACGGTCATCGCGGCGACGACAGGCATGGCCCAGGCCAGCAGCAGGGTGATCTGCAGGAAGATCCTGGCGAACTTCCCGACCCCGCTCATCAGCAGCGCGAGTCCGACGCCGATGACCACCGTCACCGCCGCGGTCACGAGACAGAAGGCGATGGATCGCGCGACGACGATCCACATGTAGGAGTCGGAGAACAGCTGGATGTAGTTGTCGAACCACACGAACGGCGCCGGCTGGCCGAACTGCTGCGCGAGTCCGAAGTGCTGCATCGAGGTGATCAGCTGCCAGAGGATCGGGTAGCCGAGCGCGAGCAGCAGGATCAGGATGGCGGGCAGCAGCAGGACGTAGGGCGCGATCGGGCGTCTGCGCGAGCGGCGCGCTCCCTGCGTCTTCGGGCTACGCGGGGCGGCGGAAGCCTTCACGTGCTCCTGGGTCGCGGTCACGACGGTCCTCCTTCCGTGTGTTTCGTCAGTCTGGTGGCAGGGGCGAGGGCGCGGAAGAGGCTTCCGCGCCCTCGCCGTGCTGCCGCGGGGCGGAGTGGGATCAGCCGTTCTTCTCGTTGAGGAGAGCGTCGATCTTGGTGTCGTACTCCTGGGCGAGGGCCTTCAGGTCGGACGCGTCGCGGATCTTGGAGAAGAACTCCTCCATCACGTTCGCCGCCTCCACCTTCGCCCAGCCCGGGGCCGCCGGGGTGAGCTTGGAGTTGGAGGCCGACTCGATGAGCGCCTTCGCGAACTGGTCGTCACCGAGCGAGGAGACGTAGTCCTTGTTCGCCGGGCCCAGGCCGTTCTTGCCGAGCATCTCCTGGTACTCCTTGGAGAAGATGATCTTCAGGAGCGTCTTGGACAGGCCCGGGTTCTTGGACTTGGCCGAGATGCCGATGTTCGAGCCACCCGCGAAGACCGGGGCCGGCTTGCCGTCGTTGCCCGGCAGCACGTAGGTGCCGAACGTGGCGTCGTTCCAGGTGCGGACCGCCTTGCCGTCCTTGGTGGACAGGTCGCCGATCGACCAGTGCGCCCAGCCCGGGGCCATGATGGTGGCGGCGGCGAGCGAGGTGTCACCCGTCTTGTTGCCGTTGGCGTCCGTGGTCTGGTCGCTGTCGTTCAGGTAGATGTACTGGTTCGAGTCCTTGGCGTCGTTCGGCGCCTTGGACGCGTTCTTGTACAGGTCCTGCAGCTGCTTCAGGCCCTTCTGCGACCCCTCGGAGTCGAGGGTGGCGACCCACTTGTCACCCTTCTTCTGGGCGATGTCGCCGCCGTTCGCGAAGATCCACGAGAGGCCGTCGCGCCAGTCCTGGCCGCCGAGGAAGAAGCCGGAGAAGTTGGCGATGTTCTTCGGGTTCTTGGCGGTGATGTCCGCCACGGTGGTGTTGAACTGGTCGAGCGTGGTCGGGACGGTCGCTCCGGCGGCCGCGTAGATGTCCTTGCGGTAGAACATGTAGCGCGAGCCGAAGTAGTACGGCAGCGTGTAGTTCTTGCCGTCCACCTTGCCGGCGTCGACGAAGGACTTCAGCAGGTTGTCGCCACCGAGGTCCTTGTACATGTCGGAGATGTCGAGGAACGCACCGACGTTGGTGAACGTCGGCGACTGGGTGTTGCCCATCTCGGTCACGTCGGGGGTGTTGTTGGCGTCGGGGAGCGCGGTGGTGAGCTTGGTGACGATGTCTCCCCAGTCCTGCTGCTCGATCTTCAGCGTGGCGCCGGTCTCCTTCTTGAACTCCGTCTTCAGGTAGTTGCGGAGCTCATCCGGGGTGTCCGAGCCGACGAGCCACAGGGTGACCGTCTTGCCCTTGCCGTCGGTGCTGGGGGCAGAGCCTCCGCCCGAGGCGCATCCGGCGAGCACGAGAGCGGAAGCCGTAGCCACTGCGGCGAGGCCGACGAGCTTTCTCTTCATAGCGCTGTCCTTTCGTGAGGGTTGTGGGGCTTTCTTCGGTGGTCGATGTGTGCGAGTCGCGTCACACCGTCGGTGCAGGGGTCGTGGTTCGCGCATGCTGTGTCACGAGACCCCGAGTTGTCCGGAGAGGACGAGTACGGCCGCGCCGCGCAGGACGATGTCCTGCCCCTGCGTGGTCATCCGGAGCGCGAGGTCGGCATGGTTCTCGGCCAGCGTCCGGCTCCGGAGCGTGTGGATGGTCGCCTCGGCGAGGGCGCCATCGAGCAGTTCCGCCGGGCCGCTGAGCACGATCTCCGACAGGTTGAGGGCGCCGACGACCGGCGCGAGCGCGATGCCGAGACGCTGCCCGGCCTCACGCAGGATGGGCGTGGCGTCGGCGCCTGCGGCCCGGGCGGCGTCGATGCCGCGCTGCAGCTGGGGGACGCTCAGCCAGTGCTCGAGCACCTGGTCCCTGCGGTAGGTCGCCTCGAGCCCGAGGTCCGTCCCGACCATGACCTGGCCGATCTCGCCGGCGGCGAAGTGGCTGCCGTAGACCAGGGCGCCGGCGACGATCAGGCCGGCGCCGATGCCGTGGCCGACGCGGATGAGCATCATGTCCCCTGACGCGTCCCCGTAGCTGTGCTCGGCGAGCACGGCCGCGTTCGCGTCGTTCGCGACGACGACGGGACGCCCGGTCCGCTCGGCGAGCAGTTCCTGCAGGCGGAGTCCGCTCCAGCCGAGGTTCGGGGCGGTGAGGATGGTGCCGGTGAGGTCCACGACACCGGGCGAGCCGACGCCGATTCCGAGGATGGGCGCGGTCGCCATCCCGATCAGCCGGTCGACGAGGTCGGTGACCTTCGCGGTCGCGGCGTCGCCGGTGGCGTCGTCGAGGGGGACCTCCGCGGAGGCGAGGGCGCGTCCGTCGAGGTCCATGACCGACCCGCGGAAGCGGTCATGGTCGCTGAGGTCGACGCCGACGATCTGGTGCGCGGTGCGGTTGATGTCGAGCAGTACGGCGGGCTTGCCCGGTCGGGCGGCCTCGCGCTGGCCGAGCTCGACGACGAGCCCTTCGGCGAGCAGCTCTGCGACGAGGTCCGAGACGGTGACCCGGGTCAGACCGGTCTCGCGGGCGATGTCGGCGCGGCTGCGCTCCCCCGACCGGTAGAGGGTCTGCAGGACGAGCGATCGGTTGTGGCTGCGCGCGTGCTCGGGCAGGACCTTCGCACTGGGGCGCAACGCCCGCCCCGGGGCGAGCCCGCGGGCCCCTGCCGCCGACCCGATGGACGCGCCGCGCTCGGGGGCAGCCGAGGCGCTTCCGTGCACATCCGTCGTGGTCATGTTTGTTAGTAAAGCTTACGAACAAAAGAAACGCAAGCATCGAAACAAACTCGTAACCTGCGAAGCGTCAGGCCTGGATCGCCTCGTGCGCGAGTTCGAGCAGGCGGCCGTGCCGGAACTCCTCGTGCGCCGTGACGGTGAGCACCGCCCCGCGGCCGTCGTCGACGACCACGTACTGCCCGTAGCGGCCGTCGAGACGCCAGAGCCCCGACGGACCCGCCCAGACCGCGATGCCGTACCGGTCGCTGGTCGCTCCCAGTCCCGTCCCGCGCCAGTCGGCGTGCATCGCGTCGATCCAGCCGGCGCTCACGAGGCGCCGACCGCGCCACTCGCCGCGGTCGCGCAGCAGCCGACCGATCCGGGCGAGCTCGCCGGTGCGCAGCTGCAGACCGGTGCCGCCCATGATGTGCCCCAGCGGGCAGCGCATCCACTGCGGGTTGTCGATCCCCAGCGGGTCGAACAGGCGCGGGAGCAGCCAGTCGCGCACGTCGCCGACGCGCGCGGCCAGCATCCGCATGGCGACGTAGGTGCTGGCGTCCGAGTACTGGAAGGTCTCCCCCGGGCCGCTGGTCGGCCTGCGCAGCATCTCCTGGGCCAGGTCGGCTCCCGGCACCGGCTCATCCCCGAACCAGACGAAGTCGATCCCGCTCGACATGGTCAGCAGGTCGCGGAGCGTCACCCCGTCGACACCCTCGCCCCGCTCCAGGTCCGGCAGCGCCTCGAGGACCGTGGTGCCCGGGGAGAGCAGCCCCTCGTCGATGGCGATGCCGGCCGCGAGGGCGCTGACACCCTTGGAGACCGAGTACAGGTTCTCGCGGTCGTCGCTGCGCCAGCGGTGCTCGCTCTCCTCCTCGCCGACGAGCGCGACGGCGCCGTACGCCCCGAGCCCCTCCCGGTCGACGGAACGGACGAAACGGCTCAGGAGCAGGTCGGCGTCGGACATGCTCCCATTCTGGACCGCGGGCGGGCGCGGCTACGATCCAGGCATGACCGCATCCCCCGCACCCGCCCGCACGCCGTTCGCCCTCTCCGGCTCCCGCGCCCTCGTGACCGCCGCGAGCCGCGGCCTCGGCCGCGAGATCGCCCTCGAGCTCGCCGGCCAGGGCGCCGACGTCATCGTGGGGGTACGCGACCCTGAGGGCTCCGCCGCCCTCGTCGAGGAGCTCTCCGCGTTCGGCGTCGCCGCCAGCGCGATCCGCATGGATGTGCTCGATCTCGCCGCCTGCCGCGCCGCCATCGACGCCGCGATCGCCGAACTCGGGCCGATCGACATCCTGGTCAACAACGCCGGCGGCGGGATCGACGCGCCAGCGCTCTCCGTGACGGAGGAGGACTTCGACCGCGTCTGGCAGCTGAACACCCGCTCGACGTTCTTCCTCTCCCAGCACCTGGCAGGCTCGATGCGGGAGAACGGCGGCGGCGCGATCGTCAACGTCGCCTCGCAGGCCGGCCTCGTCGCACTCCCCGGCGAGTCGTCGTACTGCGCGGCGAAGGCCGCCGTCGTGCACCTCACCCGCTGCCTCGCCGTCGAATGGGGCGAGTACGGCATCCGCGTGAACGCCGTCGCCCCCACCTTCATCGAGACGGACGGGACGGCCGCAGCGCTCTCGGACGACGACTTCCGCGCGGACACGATCGAGCGGATCGCCGCGCTGCACCGGCTCGGGAAGCCCGCCGAGGTGTCCGGCGCCGTCGCGTTCCTCGCCTCCCCCGCCGCCTCCCTCGTCACCGGTCAGACGCTCGCGATCGACGGGGGCTGGACCGCGCGCTGAGGGCGGCTACCATGTGGCCCATGCCCGCACTGACTGACACCTTCACCCTCTCCAACGGCGTCGAGATCCCGAAGATCGGATTCGGCACCTGGCAGATCCCGGACGGCCCCGAGACCTACGACTCTGTCCGCGCCGCGCTCGACACCGGCTACCGGCACATCGACACCGCCCGCGCGTACGGCAACGAGGCGAGCGTCGGCCGCGCCGTTCGTGACAGCGGCATCCCGCGCGACGAGATCTTCATCACCACCAAGTGCCCGGCCGAGGTGAAGGACGCCGAGGGCGCCCGGCACGCGTTCGAGCGCTCCAGCGAGCTGCTCGACCTCGGGCACGTCGACCTGTACCTGATCCATGCGCCGTGGCCGTGGAGCGACCAGGGCAGCGACCACCGCGCCGGAAACATCGAGGTCTGGAAGGTGTTCGAGGAGCTCTACGACGCCGGACGCACCCGCTCGATCGGTGTGAGCAACTTCCAGGTCGCCGACCTCGAGTCACTGCTCGGCGCGACCACGGTGGTGCCGCACGCGAACCAGATCCGTTGGTTCGTCGGCAACACCCAGCCGGAGACGACGGCGTTCTGCCGCGAGCGCGACATCCTCGTCGAGGGCTACTCGCCGCTGGCGACCGGCCGCCTGCTC
Source organism: Leifsonia sp. NPDC080035 (assembly GCF_040050925.1). Taxonomy (NCBI): domain Bacteria; kingdom Bacillati; phylum Actinomycetota; class Actinomycetes; order Micrococcales; family Microbacteriaceae; genus Leifsonia; species Leifsonia sp. NPDC080035. The sequence continues at coordinate 436,750 of NZ_CP157390.1, forward strand.
GACAACGAGGACATCGCCGCCATCGCCGAGAAGTACGGTAAGTCGGTCGCCCAGGTGAGCATCCGCTACCTGCTGCAGCACGATGTGCTCCCGCTGCCGAAGTCGACAACGCCCAGCCGCATCGCGGCGAACGCCGACGTCGACTTCGAGCTCTCCGCCGACGACATGGCGGCCCTGGACGCACTCCGCTCCTGACGCAGCGTCTGTCACCGCCGCTCAGCCGGTGCGCACCAGCCGCCAGCCCGCCGCCGTCAGCGTCTCCACCATGTGCTCCGTGTACCACTCCGGCCACTGCTCGTCGTAGACGCCGCCCAGCTCCTCCTTCTCGTGGATGCCGTGGGCGGCGGCCGCCTGCTTCAGATGGTCGAGCAGGACCGCGGTCATCTCGTCAGTCGCCTCGCTCATCGTCCCGGCAGCCGCTTCTTGATCTCCTGCAGGATCCAGCCGTTGCCGTCCGGGTCCGAGAAGGAGGCGAAGGTGGAGTAGTCGGCGCGCTCGGGATGCGGGCCGGGGACCCGTCCGGCGGTGCCCGCGTGGTGGAAGACGCCGGTCTCGTCGTGCCAGAGCTCCGAGACGTCGGCGCCGCCGGCGATGAGCGCCTCCCGAGCCTCGTCGATGTCGTAGACGGTCAGCTGCAGGCCCTGCGTCGAGCCGGGCTCTGCGGTCGTGAGGCCGGTGCCGAAGATGATCGACGCCTCCGACTCCGGCGGGGTGAACTGCACCACCCGATATCCCTCGTCCACCGTGAAGTCGGCGTCCTCCCGCCAGCCGAGCCCGGCGTAGAACGCCTTCGCCCGATCCACGTCGGAGACGGGGAGCACGACCACCTCGAGCTTCATGTACATGTCAGTCACTCCTTACTCTCGGGATTTCCTGCGCTGGTCCAGCCGGTAGGTCTCCAGGAGCCGGAGCCAGATCTCACTCACCGTCGGGTACGACGGCACGGCATGCCAGAGCCGCTCGATCGGCACCTGCCCGACCACGGCGGTCGTTGCGGCGTGCAGCATGTCGCCGACGTCGGGCCCGACGAGCGTCACACCGAGGACGACCCTGCGCTCGTCGTCGACGACCATCCTGGCCCTGCCCTCGTATCCGTCTGCGCGCACGACCGCCCCGGCGACCCACCCGATGTCGTAGTCGGCGACGCTCACCGGGTAGCCCGCCGCCCGCGCGGCGGACTCGGTCAGGCCGACCGACGCCACCTCCGGCTCGGTGAACGTCACCTGCGGCACCGCTTCGTGGTCGGCGGTGGCGACGTGGGCGCCCCAGGGCTCGTCGCTCACCTCCTCCCCCGCCGCCCGCGCGGCGATCACGTCGCCGGCGATGCGCGCCTGGTACTTGCCCTGATGGGTGAGGAGCGCGCGATGGGTCACGTCGCCGACCGCGTAGAGCCAGTCGTGGCCGGGGATCCGGAGGGTGTCGTCGGTGGGGAGCCAGTCTCCGGGATGCAGCCCGACGGTCTCGAGCCCGATCGCGTCCGTGCGCGGCCGCCGCCCCGTCGCCACCAGCACCTCCTCTGCCACGACCGGCTCGCCGCCGTCGGTCTCGATGCGCACCCCCTCGCTGTTCCGCTCGACCCTGCTGATCCCGGTGTCGAGCAGCACCGTCGCGCCCAGCCTCCGTAGGGACGCGGCGACCAGCTCGCCGGCGAACGGCTCCATCGCGTCCAGGAGACCGCCGCGAGAGATCAGCGTGACCGTGCAGCCGAAGCCCGCGTACGCCGTCGCCATCTCCGCGCCGACGACCCCGCCGCCGATGATCGCGAGGCTCTTCGGGACCTGCTTGACACTGGTCGCGTCGCGGCTGGTCCACGGCTCGCTCGCGCGGAGCCCGGGGATGTCGGGGACGACCGGATCCGATCCTGTGGAGATCACGACGGCCGACCGCGCCTCCACCTCCGTCTCGCTGCCGTCGGACGCGGTCACGATCACGCGCTTCTCCCCCGCGAGCCTGCCGTGCCCGCGGAGGAGGGCGATGCCGGCGCCGTCCACCCAGTCGACCTGGCTCTGGTCCGACCAGTCGTAGACGAGGCGATCGCGGCGCGCGAGCACCGCCTCCACATCCACGTCTCCGGTGACCGCCTCGGTCGCGCCCTCGACCGCGCGCGCCTCGCGCAGGCTCTGCGCGGGACGCAGCAGCGCCTTCGAGGGGATGCACGCCCAGAACGAGCACTCCCCGCCCACCAGCTCGTGCTCGATCAGGACGGCGCTGAGCCCGCCCTGCACCGCGCGTTCGGCCACGTTCTCCGCCACCGCGCCGCCGCCGATGATGACGACGTCGAACGTCTGTTCCTCCACTGCTCTCCCCTCGTCCGCGGCCTCAGAAGAAGCCGCCGTCCTCCTCGGCGTCCTCCGCCCACTGCCCGGTGACCGCGCCGTATTCGTACGGGAACAGCGCGATGGCCGGCGGCGACGCGACGACCACCGCCGCCACGGTCGGCAGCAGCGGGCCGAGGATGCGCGCGAGGCTTCCGCTCGCCGTCCGCTCCGCGTCCGTCGCCACCCGCGCGAGCGTCTCCGGTCGCGCGTCGATCGGCGCGTCCGCCGGCGGTACCGCCTCGGCCAGCCGCGCGCGCAGCTCCTCGCGCTCCGCGTCCGTCAGCCTCCCGAACGCCTCGGCGTGCACGGCGTACTGCCGGTCCGGCTGCGCCGTCGCGAGCACGTACTCGTACCGCTCCATCGCGACGGTCGGATCCTCCGGCATCGGATCGTGCCGATCGTGCCCGTCGCGCCCGTCTTGACCATGGTGCTCGTGGTGCCCGCCGAACAGTGCCATCCCCACCTCCCGAGCGGGAGTGTAGCGATCGCGGATAGCATGCGGGAATGCCCACCATCTCGGAACTCCTGGACGCCAACCTGCACCGTGTCTTCGGCGAGCGCGACGCCGCCCGCCGTCGCGCCGCGATCGACGAGGTCTACGCGGAGGACGTCGTGTTCTCCGACCCCGAGGGCTCGGTCACCGGCCGCGACGCCCTCGCCGCCAAGGCCGAGGCCCTGCTCTCCGGCGCGCCCGACGCGTTCGTCTTCCGCGCGGACGGCCCCGCCTACGCGGGGACGGACTCCGGTGCCCTGGCCTGGACGCTCGGACCGGAGGGCGCACCGGTCGCGCGCGGGATCGACGTGATCACCGTGCGCGACGGCCGCATCGCCGAGCTGCGCACCATGCTCGCCGACGAAGCCTCCTAGGCGCCGCTCCTCGGAACGACGAAGCCGGCCCTCCCCGATGGGAAGGGCCGGCTCGTTCGTTCGGCGGGCGGGACTCAGCTCAGGCGCGCCTTGAGGTTCTCGCTGATCGCGTCCAGGAACTCCTCGGTGGTGAGGAACTTCTGATCCGGGCCGACGAGGAGCGCGAGGTCCTTGGTCATCTTGCCCTCCTCGACCGTCTTCACCACGACGTCCTCGAGGGTGTGGGTGAAGTCGATGAGGTCCTGGTTGCCGTCGAGCTTGCCGCGGTGCGCGAGGCCGCGCGTCCAGGCGTAGATCGAGGCGATCGGGTTGGTGGAGGTGGCCTTGCCCTGCTGGTACTGGCGGTAGTGACGCGTGACGGTGCCGTGCGCGGCCTCCGCCTCGACGACCGAGCCGTCCGGGGTGGTCAGCACGGAGGTCATCAGGCCGAGCGAGCCGAAGCCCTGCGCGACGGTGTCGGACTGCACGTCGCCGTCGTAGTTCTTGCAGGCCCAGACGTAGCCGCCCTCCCACTTGAGGCTGGAGGCGACCATGTCGTCGATCAGGCGGTGCTCGTAGGTGAGGCCGGCCGCGTCGAACTTCTCCTTGTACTCGGTGTCGAAGACCTCCTGGAACAGGTCCTTGAACCGGCCGTCGTAGGCCTTGAGGATCGTGTTCTTGGTCGACAGGTAGACCGGGTACTGACGGTCGAGGCCGTAGTTGAAGGAGGCGCGGGCGAAGTCGCGGATGGACTCGTCCTGGTTGTACATGCCCATCGCGACGCCGGCGCCGGGCGCCTGGTAGATCTCGAAGGACTGCGCCTCGCCGCCGTCGGCCGGCTGGAAGCTCATGGTGAGGGTGCCGGGGCCGTCGAAGGTGAAGTCGGTGGCGCGGTACTGGTCGCCGAAGGCGTGACGGCCGATGACGATCGGCTTGTTCCAGCCGGGGACCAGGCGCGGGATGTTGGAGATGATGATCGGCTCGCGGAAGACGACGCCGCCCAGGATGTTGCGGATCGTGCCGTTCGGGCTCTTCCACATCTTCTTCAGGCCGAACTCCTCGACGCGGGCCTCGTCGGGGGTGATGGTGGCGCACTTGACGCCGACGCCGTGCTTCTGGATCGCGTGCGCCGCGTCGATGGTGATCTGGTCGTCGGTCTCGTCGCGCTTCTGGATGCCGAGGTCGTAGTACTCGAGGTTCACGTCGAGGTACGGGTGGATGAGCGAGTCCTTGATCGCCTGCCAGATGATGCGCGTCATCTCGTCGCCGTCGAGCTCGACGACCGTTCCTTCAACCTTGATCTTGTCCACTGGTTCTCCTGGGTCTCTGCCGTGTTTCAGCCGACGACAGCTTACCGGAGCGCGGCAACTATCTTGACATCGAGACAAATTCGTCCAGGCGACGGTCAGATTGGCCGCGACTATGCCGTGTCGTCCCCGCACGTTACCCTTTCGATATGGCTGAGTTGAGACTGGAAGAGTTGAGCGCGAAGAACGTCGTCGCGGCGAACGCGCTCACGTTGAAGCCGGGGCAGGAGCAGTTCATCGCTCCCGTGTCCTACTCGGCCGCGGCGGCCGTCGCCGACCCCAGCACCTCCTGGCAGCGCGTCGTCCTCGACGGCGACGAGGTCGTCGGCTTCATCATGGGCGACTTCGACCCGCACGCTCAGCACGAGGAGTTCCGCGCGATCCTCTGGCGCATCAACGTCGACGCCGACGACCAGGGTCGTGGCATCGGCACCTTCGCGGTGCGGGCGCTCGCGGACGAGGCGCGCAAGCGCGGGCACGACCGTCTTCACGTGATCTGGGAGTCCGGCGAGCTCGGCCCCGAGCAGTTCTTCCTCCGCAGCGGCTTCCAGCCGATCGGCGAGACCCAGTACGGCGAGACGATCGGTGCCCTCGAGCTCTGACGCGCAGCCGGCGGGGCAGGGCGACGGCGAAGACTTCGCCTCGCGGGTGCTCGCGGTGGTCGACTCCATCCCGCCGGGCCGGGTGATGACCTACGGCGACGTCGCCGCCGCCCTCGGCTCGCGCGCCGCCCGCATGGTCGGCCAGGTCATGGCGTACTACGGCGGAGAGGTGCCCTGGTGGCGCGTGGTCCGCGCGAGCGGGCACCCGGCGCTGGGCCACGAGCACATCGCGCTCCAGTACTACCGTGCGGAGGGCACTCCCCTGCTCGGCGGCGGCACCATCGCCTACCGCGTCGACCTGCGAGCGGCCCGGCACACCCCGTAGGCGGGATCATCCCCCAGACCGATGTGTGTCCCAGGTTCATGGTGTTGACTGGCAGAGATCGTCCACCGTCCTCACAGGAGCTTCCGTGCCCCGTTCCCGCCGCGCCGGCATCGCGCTGACCGTCGTCCCCCTCGCGTTCGCCCTCTCCGGGTGCTCGGTCGTGGCCGCGTTCACCCCACACGTGGAGCCGGCGATCTACGACACCGCCAAGGAGTTCAAGGCCGCGGACACCTCGCCCATCGGCTCGCCGACGTTCATCCCGGACGACGCCACGGTGATCCGTGTCGACTACGACACCGAGACCGGCGCCGCGATCATGACCTACGCCTCGAAGAAGCTGCTCGTGGACGGCGTCTGCAAGACCCAGACCACCGCCCCCAAGCCGACCATCGACGACAGCTGGTGGCCGGTCACCGGCATCCCCTCGACCGCATCAAAGTGCGCCGACGGCTGGAGCGCGTTCGCGATCGGCTCCCAGGTCTACGCGGCCCGCACCGCCGCGAAGTAGCACCGAACCGGGCGGCACGGATTCGACGAGGCCGATCGCCCAGGAGCACACGCAGACCGCCGATCGACCGCACGCAATTGCGCTCTCCCAACTTGCCCTGCTCCGTCGAATCCGAAGAATGCCGCTGATTCCGTCCTGACCCTCCACTGCATCCGGGCGCAACGACGACGCGCGCGACACCGCGCCTGGCAGGAATACCTGCATGAGAGTTCACCGCAACAGAGTCGTTGCCGTCATCGCACTGGCCGGAATCGTGTCACTTGCCGCCGTTTCACCGGCGGTGGCGGCTCCACGGCCTGACAACGTCAGCCTCAAGGGTGCGGGCGGCGGAACATGCGTGGAGTTCGATGACGACGGTGTACCAGAGTGGTTCGAGGACTCGACACCAGAACTGGACCGCCTGGCGAACGACCTACAGGACATCGCGAACGACAACCAGGACCTGGTGGCGGGAACGGCCCACTGTTCACACCGCGAGGCCGTCGCCATCTTCGTCACGTCGAACGCCAAAGCGATCAGCGACCAGATCGAGGCTGTCGCCGTCGCCCATCCGGAATCCACCGTCTACCAGTACATCGTCAAGCACTCCATGACCGAAATGCTCGCCATGATGGATAAGATGCCACGCCAGAGGATGGAGGCCCTCGGGATCGTGGGAATGCACCCGGACATCCTCACCGGAGGTCTTACCTTCGTCGTGCGACCGGGTGGCGGCGTCAGCCCTGGGCAATCCAAGAAGTTCAGCCAGGAGTTCGATTCTGTCATCGGCGGAGACACTCCGGCAGGAGTGTCTCTCGAGGCTGAGCCGGCTGACCCTGCTTACCACAGGTACTCCGATATCCCGGCCTACTACATGGGCGGGGCCCTCTGCCCCACCTCAGGATCGTGCACGAGCACCACGGGCGGTCGGTGCTCGGGAGGGATCCCGCTGAAGGTGAACGGCGTCTTCATGATGCTGACTGCCGGGCACTGCACAGCATCGCAATACTGGAACGCCGGCAACACCGTTGGGACCCAGCACACGACCGCCTACCCGGGCAACGCCAAACTCTACGGCGACTGGAAACTCCTCAAGGGCAGCTCGTATGGGCTGCGAACCTTCAGCGGCGCCGCAACGAACGACTCGTCGTCTCTGCCGATCACCGGCGTGAACTGGGGTTCACGATCCCTTGGGGACAGCTTGTGTACCTCTGGAAGCACCACCGGACAGATCTGCCGTTACTTCATCACCGCGGTCAATCACGTAATGCCCGCCAAGGACATCTCCGACGGCATTGAGCGCAAATACACCACAGTGATGCGACACGACAACAGCAACGGAAAGAACTCCGACAACGCCGGCTTTCGTGGCGGAGACTCAGGAGGCCCCTGCTATTACGCTGACGGCGACGGCGGCGTCATCGTGGCCGGTATCGTCACGGCAACCAACACCACGACCTACTACTGCACGCAGCTCAACGGGGTGAGAGCATGGAACTCGAACACGCAGCTCGGATGAAGATGCGCAGCGGCAAGGTTCTGCGCGTCCGCGGCACAACGGCTCTCCTTGTTCTTGGCGCCGCCGGAACGCTTCTCTGCGGGTGCGCGCACCCAGTCCCCACGTCAACAGGATTCGCCGCCGCATCGCCGACGCCCACGACGACAACCGTCGGGTGTGTGACATACACCAGCGAGGGCGATCAGGTCTGGACCCACCCATATGTCGGCGACCAGCGAGACGTCGCCGCACCTCTCGAGGAGATCGCGAACACACACCCCGACGAGGTCGCAGGAACTGCCTTCTGCTCCGGCTACGTGGGCTTCGCGATCTTCGTCAAAGACGGCTCGCGCCAAGTCCTCGATGAGATCGACGCGCTCAAGCAACGACTCCCGGTCGCCCGGATCGACATCCACGAAGTCCCGCACTCTCTGAACGAAATGCTGCACTTCATGGATCTCATAGACACAGATAGTGCGCCGATGATTCGAGGACTGCACCCGAACATCTACACCGGTGGCCTCACGATCTGGATCGCAACACCCGAGGACGAAGAGTGGGCCAGGCAGGTGGTCAAGGGATCCGTGGGAGACATTCCTCTCTCGTTCAAGGTCACGACCGGTATCGCCACGACGATGCCCTACCAGCCCTGACCCACTCGGGCCCCGGGTGATCCCAACGTGATCGCACCACCGGTGTGCCGCATAGCCCTCAGCGCAGATGCTGGCATCGGGCTTGCGGCACACAGGTCTCGACCGGCATCGCCACGCCGATGCCGAAAGTCTGAGCCCGCGTCAGCCCTCCGTCCCCTGCGGCGCCCGCGCCGGGATGGTCAGCTCGACGATGGTGCCGAGGCCGGCGACCGAGCGCACGTCCACGTGACCGTCGACCGTCTCCACCCGGTCCCGCAGGCCCTCGAGTCCGCCGCCCTGCTCGATGCGGGCTCCGCCGCGGCCGTCGTCCTTCACCACGACCGTGACGACGTCGTCCTCGCGGGTGACCAGCACGGCGACGTTCCTCGCCTGCGCGTGCTTCGCCGCGTTCGCGAGGCACTCCGACACGCAGTAGTAGATGGTCTCCGCGATCACGTTCGGAAGCGGCTCCGTCGTGTCCACCCGCACCTCGACCGGCAGGTGGCTGCGCTGGGCCAGCTCCTGGATCGCGGACCGCAGATCCCCGTCGGTGAGCACCGTCGGGTGGATGCCGCGGGCCAGCTCCCGCAGCTCCCTGAGCGCGTCGGCGAGCTGGGCGGACGCGCCCTCGAGATCGCTCACGACCTCGGCGTTCCCGGCGGCCTCCGCCTTCGCGGTGGCGATGCGCAGACTGATCGCGAGGGAGACGAGCTGCTGCTGCGAGCCGTCGTGCAGGTCCCGTTCCAGGCGCCGCCGGGCGTGGTAACCCTCCTCGACGATGCGCAGCCGCGACTCCCGCAGCTCCTGGATGGTCTGCTCCAGCCGGGCACGCAGCCGGTCGTTGTCGACGGAGAGCAGCAGGGCGGACGAGACCGCGTCGAGCAGCCGGTCGTCCTGGCTGAGCGCGACGTCATGCTCGATCAGCGCGATTGGCCCCTGGTCCGAGTCGATGGAGAGGGTGGAGCGGCCCGGCCGGTTGCGCGCCTCCGGGTCGAGTGCAGGCTCTCCCGCACCCGTCACATAGGCGTGCCGCGTCTCGTCCCACCAGAACACGCGCAGCGAGCTGTCGTGCAGTGTCCGCGCGAGGCTCGACTCCCACAGTCCGCGGTCCACCTTGTCCCGGGCGACGATGACCAGGTCGGCGACGCGCGAGCGCAGACCGCGTGCGTAGAGCACGCCGGCGACGAAGGCGGGCGGGATGAGCGCGATGGCGACCGGCGGGATGAACTCGATGACGCTGCCCGCCCAGCCGAGGTCGAACGCGAACTGCAGTGAGTCCTGAAGGGTGCCGTACACCCAGAGCAGCAGCGCCAGCGGCATCACGAACGACACCCGGCGCGCGGGCAGCGAGCTGGTGAACCAACGGACGGTCAGCCGCACCGCGACGGTGAGCATCAGGGCGAGGCCGACCAGCCGCCAGGCGAGGCCGAGCGCGAAGTCCGCGTCGACGCTCGGGAACACGGCGAACGCGTTCCGCACGCACCCGCACACGGCCCGCGTCGGCATGGAGAACAGCAGGATGCCGACGAAACGGACGAGGAACGCCGCAGCGACCGAGCCGATCATCCAGCGGTCGAAGCGAGACTCGATCCGGCCGCTCGGATAGCAGAGCACAAGGAAGCCGACGAAGACCGCCCACAGGTCGGTGACGCCGGCGAGCAGCGGCCACGCCCAGCCGACATCGCGGGCGAGCGGGTACCACGCGCCCGCCGACCAGAACAGGGCGGCGCCGACCATCACCCAGCCCGGAACCGGGCTGCGGACGACGCGCCAGGCGATCACCGCGCAGATGACGTAGACGAGGGCGACCCCGACGAACACCGCGGCCCAGCCGATGCCCGCCGGGCGGGGGCCGTAGTCATCCACCATCGCGCTGAACACCTGAGCGAGCACATTGGACGCGACGGTCACCGTCACCGCGAGCGCGCGGAGCCAGAGGCGCGCCGCGTTCACAGTCAGCTGTCCCGGCCGAGGAAGCGGAGCACGGCGAGCACGCGGCGGTGTCCCTCGGCGGAGTCCTCGACGCCGAGCTTCGCCATGATGTGCCCGATGTGCGACTCCACGGTGCGCAGGCTCACGTGCAGCGCCCCCGCGATCCCGACGTTGCTGCGCCCCTCCGCCATCAGGCGCAGCACGTCCCGCTCCCGCGTGGACAGCGACTCCACGGTCGCCTCGGTCGAGCGGGCCGCGACGAGCAGCTGGACGACCTCCGGGTCGACGACGGAGCCGCCGGAGGCGACCGTCCGAACGGCGTTGACCAGGGCGTCGGCGTCGGCCACCCGGTCCTTCAGCAGGTAGCCGGTGCCGCTGCCGGCGCTCATCGCGCGGATGGCGTACACCGCATTGGTGTACATCGAGAGGAGCAGGACGCCGACGGGCGACCCGGAGGCGCGCAGCCGCTCCAGCGCGGCGAGACCCTCGTCCGTGTGGGTCGGCGGCATGCGGATGTCCAGCACGACGGCGTCGATCGCGTCGTCGGAGGCCACGACGGCGAGCAGCTGCTCGGCGGTGTCCACCGACGCCACCACATCCACTCCGCCCGCACGCAGGATCTGACCGATGCCTTCTCGGAGCAGGACTGCATCGTCCGCTACCGCGACCCGAAGCGGGCGGGACCCCGAACTCTGCCCCGCGACCACGCGCTTACCTTAGCAGGCTGCGAATCGCCTCACCGGTCAGTTCCGCCTTGCTGATGAACCCCTCGGCGCCGCAGTCGAAGACCCTGGTTCCGTAGTCGCGCACCGAGCGGCTGGAGGTGAGGACGACGGCCGCCCCGGTCTCGTGCATCGCGCCGACCAGGTCGAAGCCGCTGCCGTCGGGCAGGCCGACATCCAGCAGCACCACGTCGGGGGTCAGCCTGCGGCTGAGCTCCACTCCACCCGCACCGGTCTCGGCGTCCCCGACGACCGCGAAGCGCTCCAGCGCGAGGAGCTGGGCGGCCTGCGCGCGGAAGCGTGCGTGGTCGTCGACGATCACAACACGGAGGCACATGCCAACCATCTTCTCCGCCGGCGCCGTGCCACCGCATCCGTGCAGCCACGCACCCAGAACGGGTGACCCCCCGGATGCGGGGCAGCGACGCCCGGCCGCACCATATGAGACAAGCTCAGATACCCGAGGAGACCCGATGCCCACCGCAACCCGAACCGCCGGCCCGACCGGCGCCGTCCAGACGGACGCCGGGGCGGTCGCGGTGGGCACGGAACCCCGCGACGAGCGCGAGGAGACGATCGCCGGCGAGGAGACTCTCGCGGCCCTCGCCGGTCGCCACGAGCTCCCGCTCGTCGTCATCGACCTCGAACGGGCACGCCGCCAGTACCGCCGCCTCCGCGACGCGTTCCCGTGGGTGGACGTCCACTACGACGTCAGCGCGCTGGCGCATCCCGATCTCATCGCCACGGTCGCCGAGCGCGACGGCGGGTTCGAGGTCACCCACGAGCAGGCGCTTCCGGCGCTGCTGCGCGTGGGCGCCGACCCGCGGCGGCTGATGCTGGCGGCCCCGTCGACGCATCCCGCATCGACCCGCGCCGCCTACGACCTGGGCGTCCGGCGCTTCGTCGTCGGCGGGATGCGCGACCTCGCGGTGCTGGCCCAGTTGCCCGCGAACCGCGGCGCCCTCCGGCCGCTGCTCCGGCTGCGGCCGAGCGGCGCCACGCGGCCGGCCCACCGCGCACCCGGTGGTGTGTCGCACGAGGAGGTGCTCGACATCGCGCGCGCGGCGCTGAACGCCGGACTCCCGATCGCCGGGCTCTCCCTCACCGTTCCTGCGGAGGCCTCCCCCGCCGCGTACGTGACCGAGATCGTCCACGCCATGGGCGTCGCCGCCGACATCGAGGCCGCGACCGGATCCCGGCTGCCGCTGCTCGACCTCGGCGAGGGCTTCCCCGGCCGCGCCGCGTCCCGCCCCGCCGAGCGCGCCGAGCTGGCGCGCGCGATCCGCGGGATCGTCGCACCGGCGACCTCCGGGATCATCGTCACGGCCTCCGCCGGCCGGGCGGTCACGGCTGGCTGCCTCCTCATCCTCGGCGGCACCGTGGAGCGCGACGTCGAACCGTCCGTCGCCAGCGCGTGCATCGACGCCGGCGCCGAAGTCGTCGTGCTGCGTGACGAGCCGAGACGGTTCCCGGGCATCCCCCTCTTCGGCGTCCCCTTCTTCCGCGGACGGTCCGGCGGCGCGCATCGCGTGCTCCGGCCGCGCGGATCCCAGGCCTGGTCGGCGGGCTGAACTCGACCCTCGTCCACCGACCATGGCGGCGGGCCCGCGGGAGAATGGCTTCCTCCCGCGGGCCCGCCGGCACCACCTGTCGTCCCGCTAGACCAGCGAGTCCCGCCAGGCGGCGTGCAGCTGCGCGAACCGTCCGGTGCCCGAGATGAGCTCGTCCGGTGCGCCGTCTTCGACGACCTTCCCGTGCTCCATCACCAGCACTCGGTCCGCGATCGCGACCGTCGACAGGCGGTGCGCGATGATCACGGCGGTGCGGTCGGCGAGCAGCGTCTGCAGCGCCTCCTGCACCAGGCGCTCGCTCGGGATGTCGAGCGAGCTGGTCGCCTCGTCCAGGATGAGCACCGCCGGGTTCGCGAGGAAGGCTCGCGCGAACGAGATCAGCTGGCGCTGACCTGCCGACACCCGGCCGCCGCGCTTGTTCACGTCGGTGTCGTAGCCGTTCGGCAGACCCTGGATGAACTCGTGGGCGCCGACCGCGGCCGCGGCCTCCACGATCTCTTCGCGCGTCGCGTCCGGCTTGCCGAGCGCGATGTTGTCCGCGACCGACCCGGAGAAGAGGTACGCCTCCTGCGTGACCATGACGATCGCGCGGCGCAGGTCCTTCGGGTGCATGTCGCGCAGGTCGACCCCGTCCAGCGTGACGGAGCCCTCGCTCGGGTCGTAGAACCGCGAGATGAGCTTCGCCAGGGTTGACTTGCCCGCACCGGTCGAGCCGACGAGCGCGATGGTCTGCCCCGCAGGGATGTCCAGGCTGAACTCCGGAAGGATGACGCGGTCCTTCTTGTAGGCGAAGGTCACGTCGTCGAAGCGCACGTGCCCCTCCGCCGTCCAGAGGTCGACCGCCTTCACGGGGTCGGGCACGCTCGGCTCCTCCTCCAGCACGCCCGAGATCTTCTCGAGCGCGGCCGCGGCCGACTGGTAGGAGTTGTAGAACATCGCCATCTCCTCCATCGGGTCGAAGAACCGGCGGGTGTAGAGCAGCGCCGCGAGCAGGACGCCGATGGCGAGCTGTCCGTCCGCGACCCGGAAGCCGCCGACGAGCAGCACGACGCCGACCGTGACGTTGCCGATCATCACCAGTCCGGGGTCGAAGATCCCGAACAGCTGGATGACGCGCGCGTTGACGTCGCGGTACTCCTCCACGAGGCCGCCGAACTCCTTCTCGTTGCGCTTCTCCTTGCGGAACGCCTTGACCGCGCGGATGCCGGTCATGGTCTCCACGAAGTGCACGATGAGCTTCGCCGACGCCACCCGCGAGATGCGGAACAGCACCTGCGACCGCTTCTGGAACCAGCGGGTGAGCAGGTACAGCGGCACCAGCGAGCAGACCAGCACCACACCGCTCACCCAGTCGAGCGCGAACAGCGCGATCGCGATGAACAGCATGTACAGGAAGCCCTGCACCAGCTGGTTGATGCCGGAGTCCAGCAGCTCGCGGATCGAGTCGAGGTCGCTCGTCTGCCGCGAGATGATGCGGCCGGACGTGTACGACTCGTGGAACTCGAGCGACAGCTTCTGGGTGTGCAGGAAGACCCGCTTGCGCAGATCGATCAGGATGGCCTGGCTGATCCGAGCGCTCAGCACGGTGTACCAGGCGATCAGCACGGCACCGATGACGCCGGTGACCAGGTACGCGACACCGGCTGCCGCGACGGGCATCCAGTCCTGCGACTTCAGCGCGCTGATGCCGTTGTCGATGCCGAACGCGATGATCGCCGGCCCGGCGACCTGGCCGGCCGTGCTGATCACGACGACGATCGCGGTCAGCACCAGCCGCACCCGCAGCGGGTGCAGGAGGGAGCCGAGCAGGCGCAGCGAACGGCGGCGGATCTGGCGGCTCTCCGCCTTGTTGAGGTCGTTGCGCTCTTCGCCTTCGACCCCGAGGACGGTTGCGGTGCTCACAGGTTCACCTCCTGAAGGAGCTCGTCGTTCTGATCGTCCTCGAGACTCGAGAGGACGAAACGGTAGTGCTCGCTGGTGGCGAGCAGGTCGTGGTGCGTGCCGACGGCCGTGATCCGGCCGTCCTCCAGCAGGGCGACCCGGTCGGCCAGCATCACCGTCGACGGACGGTGCGCGACGACGAGGGCCGTGGTGGACGCGAGCACGCGCCGGAGCGCGGCCTCCACCAGCGCCTCGGTGTCCACATCCAGCGCGGACAGCGGGTCGTCGAGCACCAGGATGCTCGGCGCGGCCGCGACCGCACGGGCGAGCGCAAGACGCTGACGCTGGCCGCCCGAGAGGCTGAGCCCCTCCTCGCCGACCTTCGTCTCCACGCCCTCCGGCAGCTCGTACACGAAGCCGGCCTGCGCGATCTCGAGCGCCTCGGTCAGCACCTTCTCCGCCTCGGGCGAGGTGGGATCGAGCCCGTCGCGGCCGAGCAGGACGTTATCGCGCACGGAGGCCGAGAACAGCGTCGCGTCCTCGAACGCCATGGCGATCGCCTTGCGCAGGTCGTACCGGGTGAGGTCGCGCACGTCGACGCCGTCCACGCGCACCGCGCCTCCCGTCACGTCGTACAGACGCGTGGTGAGAGCGGTCATCGTCGACTTGCCGCTGCCGGTCAGGCCGACGAGTGCCATCGTCTCCCCCGGTTCCACCCGCAGCTGGATGCCGTCGAGCAGATCGGGGAACCGCTCGGGCGAGTCCTGGTACCGGAAGTGCACATCGTCGAAGACGAGCTCGCCCTTCGGGTCCGTGATCTTCTTGGGCTCGGCAGGGTCGGTGATCGCGTTCGTCTCGTCCATCACCTCGAAGAACCGGTCGGCCGCGGTGCGCGTGTCGAACGTCATCGAGAGCAGGAAGCCGATCGACTCGATCGGGAAGCGCAGCACGGTCGCGGTGGCGAAGAACGCCACCAGCTCGCCGACCGAGAGCGCGTCCTGCGAGGCCAGCCAGACGCCGACGACCAGGCAGATGCCGAACGCGACGTCCGGCACCAGCAGCAGCCACAGCCAGATGCCGGCGATCGCCTTGGCCTTCTCGATCTCCGTGCCGCGCAGCTGCTCGGCCTGCGACTCGAACTTCTTCAGGGCGTGCTTGCCGCGCCCGAACGCCTTCAGCACGCGGATGCCGTGCACCGACTCCTCGACGGCGGTCGCGAGGTCGCCCGCCTGGTCCTGGCTGCGGCGCGCCACGATCGAGTACTTCTTCTCGAACACGAAGCCGTAGATCCAGAGCGGCACCGACAGCACGAGGAAGATCAGCCCGAGCAGCCAGTTCCAGCCGATCAGGATGACGAATCCGACGATGATCGTGACCACGTTGACCACGAGCAGCACGATGCCGAACGACAACCAGCGGCGGATCAGGCTCAGGTCGCTGACGGCGCGCGAGAGCAGCTGGCCGCTCGGCCAGCGGTCGTGGAACGCGACGGGCAGGTCCTGCAGCTTCTCGTACAGGGCGTTGCGCATCCGCGCCTCGACGTGCGTGCCCGGGGTGAGCACGAACCAGCGTCGCAGCGAGATGAACACCGCCTCGGCCGCGCCGAGGCCGACCACGAGCAGGGCCGCGGGCCAGACCGCGCTGGGGTCGCCGGTCGACAGCGGTCCGTCGACCAGCCAGCGCAGCACCTGCGGGATGCTCAGGGCCACGAGGCTCGCGAGCAGGGCAGCGACCATGCCGAGGACGATGCGCGGCGCGGCCGACTTGGCGAACGGCAGGATGCGCAGCAGGGTGCGGACCGTCCCGGTCCGCTTCTTCTCTTCTCTTTGGGGCGGGTGCTGAGGTGTTTCAGCGATAGACATGAGTTCCGTTTTCTCTGTGAATGCGTTTTCTTCGATGGGTCGGCTCCGACCCGTATGAGGTGTGCTGAGAGGTCGCGAAAAGGCGTCGCTTGTGAGCCGCGAAGGCGGTCCTCGTGCGAGGTTCCGGGCCCACGGATGCCCGGACGGTGTACCGGCGACGTCAGCCGGAAGCGCTCTACGTCCTGGGACCTACCAGGCGGGGGCTTGCTCCGGGGACGCGTACGCGGCAGCGACGAGCCCGAACACCGTCACGGTTCGTGTGTTCTCTGTCGTTGTCATGGCGTCCTCCCGTAGCCCGATGCTCTTCTTCCGAATGCCGCAACAAGGCAGCCCTACAGCTTATTGCCAGGTTTCGGCGCAACGCAATAGTGCCGGCTGGTTTCTTTTCGCGTGCTAGCGTCCGCTTCATGCCCGCATCCGCTCCCGGCCTCCGCGTCGTCCTCGGCGCCTTCGCCTCGTTCGTGGCCCTGTTGGCAGCGGTCGGGTGGGCTGTCTACGCGGGCACGAACGCGGGTGTCGACGCGGCGACGACGCGCCTCACCGTGCGGCTCGCGGTCGGGCGCGAGGTGACGGTGCGGCTGCCGGAGGTGGACTGCAGGATCCGGCCGAACGGCGGCATCGTGATCCGCAACACCCCACGGCCGGGCGTCGGCGACCAGATCGCCGCCGACTACGTCCACGTCTCATCGCGCTATGGGGTCACCATCACCGGTTCGGAACTGGTGTTCAGCTCGGTGGCGCCGTTCGCGCCGAGGGGCGACGAGGTGCTTTTCGACGCGCTTCCCGGCACCGCGACCATCACCGCGAACGGTCCGCCGATCCCGGTCGACGCCACGCTCACCGGCGCGCTGGCCTGCACGCGGGAGTGACGCCGGCCGCCGCCGGGCCCGGTCAGCGGATGCGGATCGAGAGGCAGGTGACGCAGCCCTCGAGCTTCTCGAACTCGCTGATGTCGACGGGGATGACGGTGTAGCCGAGGTCCTCGACGAGCGCGATGGACTGCGGAGCCGACGACGACATCAGCACGGTCTCCTCGTCCAGCACGACCACCGCGGTGCCGTGCGCTTCAGGGATGGGCAGGAAGCGCTCGAACAGGCGGGGCTCGTCCACGATCGGCTCGTAGCCGATGACCGTGCCGTCGGGCAGCGCGGTGACCGCGGTCTTCAGGTGCAGGGCCTTGGTGACCGGCACGGCGACGACGGTGTAGCCGAGCCGGGAGGCGATGGCGCGCAGCTGGCGGATGCCCTCGGCGTTCGTGCGACCGCCCCGGCCGACGTACACGGTGTCGCCGACCTTGAGGACGTCGCCGCCCTCGAGCGTGCCCGGCTCCTCGATGCGCTCCAGGCGCAGCCCCTGGGAGCGCAGCGCCGCCTCGGTGCCCGCGGTCTCGGGCCGGCGCGAGTCGGCCCCTGGGCGCGTGATGACCGCGGTGTCGCCGAAGACGACGGCGGTGTCCTCGACGAACACCGAGTCCGCGAGACGGTCGGCGCTGGCGACCTCGACGGTCTGCCAGCCGGCCTCGGAGAGCGCCGAGACGTAGCCGTCCCACTGCTTGTCCGCGAGCTCGGTGTCGATCGCCTCGCGCTCGATGTGTGTGACGAGCCCCTCCGCGAGGTTGGCCGCCGGGATGCGCACCAGGGCGATGCGGCGCCCCGTCTCGCCCGGTCCGGGGGCGGTGAGCACGCGGTAGATGGCGTAACCGGCCGTCGGGAAGGCGATGGCGACCGCCAGCCAGAACGGGAGGTTCAGGCTCAGGAACCACTGGAAGATCTGCTCCCAGGCGGTGCCGGACAGCGTCACCTTGAGCGACGTGAACAGCACGATCGTGCCGAGGAAGGTGCTGACCAGCCCGACCACCAGGCCCGTCACGACCGCGATCCAGCGCCGCTCCATCCCGCCGAGCAGCGCACCGGCGAACGAGAGCACCAGCGCGACCAGCGCGTTCCACACCACGTACTGCATGATCGTGCCGAGCGCGTTGATGTTCAGGCTGTTGGCGACGAGCAGCACCACGGTCGCCGCCACCAGACCGATGGCGGCGACCGCGACGGCGGACACGATGGATGCGACGAGCCGGCGGGCCCACGAAGAAGTCATGGACTCCAACCTAGCGGACGCTTGCTATGCGTTCGCTGGCTCGCGCAGGCGTGCGACGGCGAGCTCCTCCGCCGCCTCGAGGGTGGTGATCCCGCGCTCGTCGGCCGCCTCGAAGATGCGGGTGACGGTGTCCCCGATCCGCTCGACGCGTTCCTGCGTCGCGGCGGCGGACGGGTCCTCCTCGTTCATCATCGAGAGGAAGATCACCCCTCCCGCGTTGACGACGAAGTCCGGCGCCCAGAGGATGCCGCGGGCGGCGAGCCTGGCGGCGCCGGAGCGCTCGGCGAGCTGGTTGTTCGCGGGACCGACCACGGCGCGCACACGCAGCTCGTCGATCACCTCGTCCGTCAGGACGCCGCCGACCCCGGCGGGTACGAACAGGTCGCCCTCGACCCGGTGCGCCTCGGCCGGCTCGACCCAGGTGGCCCCGAGCGCATCCGCCAGCGCGCGCTTGGCCGGGTTGACGTCGGTGACGGTCAGCACGGCGCCCTCGCTGGCGAGGCGCATCGCGATGAGGGAGCCGACGTGGCCGAGCCCGAGCACGGTGACCCGGCGTCCGGAGACCGAACGGCTGCCGAAGGCCCGCTCCAGCGTCGACAGCAGTCCAGCGTAGACCCCGGCGGCGGTCGCGTCGCTCGGCTCGCCGACGCCACCCTCCGCGGGCGGCAGGCCGCAGACGTGCACGGTCCGCGAGGCGACGACGGACATGTCCTCCGCGCTCGTGCCGACGTCCTCGGCCGTCATGTAACTCCCGCCGAGGCTCTCCACGGCGTCGCCCAGGTCGAGCATGACCTCGTACTTGTCGGTCGGCGTCAGCTCGCGTCCGCGCGGAACGTACACGACGGCCTTGCCGCCACCGCGGTTCAGACCGGCCGCGGCGTTCTTCATCGTCATCCCCTCGGCCAGGCGCAGCGAGTCGGCGATCGCCTCCTGCCAGGAGTCGTACGTCCACACCCGGCAGCCGCCGAGGGCGGGACCGAGGACGGTGGAGTGCACCGCGATGCTGATGGTGAGGCCGCTCCGCCTCCCCTTCACAACGTGCAGTGTTTCGTGCGGCAGGTCTGCGGGCAGGACGGACATCGGTGTCTCCTCGTGGGATCGCGGTGAAATGTTCAGCGGTCTTGTGGACCGCCGTCCATTCTCCCGCGTCCCACGAGGGGCCGCAATCGTGCGGGCGCGCTCAGTGGCGCGCTCAGTCGCGCGCTCCGAGGGGCGCTCAGTGGAAGAAGTGCCGCTCTCCCGTGAAGTACATCGTGACGCCGGCCGCCTTCGCCGCCGCGATCACATCCTCGTCGCGGATGGACCCGCCCGGCTGCACGATCGCGGATACACCGGCGGCGATCAGGATCTCGGGGCCGTCCGCGAACGGGAAGAACGCGTCCGACGCGGCGACGGAGCCCGCCGCCCGCTCGCCGGCCCGGCTCACCGCGAGGTTGCACGAGTCGACGCGGTTGACCTGGCCCATGCCGACGCCGACGGACGCGCCGTCCTTGGCGAGCAGGATGGCGTTCGACTTGACCGCACGGCACGCCTTCCACGCGAACTCCAGGTCGGCGCGGGTTGCGGCGTCGGCCTCCTCGCCGGAGACGAGCGTCCATCCCGAGGAGTCGAAGGCGTCGAAGCGGTCGCTGTCCTGCACAAGCACCCCGCCGGAGATCTGCCGGAACTCCGTCGTCGCGCGCGCGTAGCCCTCCGGCAGCTGCAGGATGCGCAGATTCTTCTTGGTCTGCAGCAGCTCCAGCGCCTCCGGCTCGTACGCCGGGGCGATGAGGACCTCGGTGAAGATGCCCTTCACGGTCTCGGCCATCGCCAGGGTCACCGTGCGGTTCGCCGCGATGACGCCGCCGTACGCGGAGACCGGGTCGCACTCGTGGGCCTTGCGGTGGGCGTCGGCGATGTCCTCTGCGACGGCGATGCCGCACGGGTTCGCGTGCTTGATGATGGCGACCGCGGGCTCGGCGAAGTCGTACGCGCTGCGCAGCGCGGCGTCGGCGTCCACGTAGTTGTTGTAGGACATCTCCTTGCCGCCGAGCTGCGTCGCCTGGGCGATGCCGTGACCGGCCGGGTCCGCGTACAGCGCGGCGGCCTGGTGCGAGTTCTCGCCATAGCGGAGGGTCTGCTTCAGCTCGGCGCGCACCTCGAAGCGTTCGGCGAAGTCGTCGGTCGACGGTGCATCGCCAGCGAACCAGGCCGCGACCGCGCCGTCGTACGCGGCCGTGTGGGCGAACGCGCGTGCCGCGAGCTCGCGGCGCTGCTCGAAGCTCGTGCCGCCGGCGGCGATCGCCGCGGCGACGTCCGCGTAGTCGTCCGGCGAGACCACGATCGCGACGTTCGCGTGGTTCTTCGCCGCGGCGCGCACCATCGCGGGGCCGCCGATGTCGATCTGCTCGACCACGTCGTTCCCGACGGCACCGGAGGCGACGGTCTCGACGAACGGGTAGAGATTCACGACGACGAGCTCGAACGGCTCGATGCCGAGGTCTTTCAGCTGGTCCTCGTGCGACGCCAGACGCAGATCGGCGAGCAGACCGGAGTGGATGGCCGGGTGCAGCGTCTTGACGCGGCCGTCCAGCGACTCCGGGAAGCCGGTGACGCTCGCGACGTCGGTCACGGCGTGCCCGGCGTCGCGGATGGTCTGGGCGGTGGAGCCGGTGGAGACGATCTCGACGCCCGCGTCGGCGAGCGCCTTCGCGAGGTCGAGCAGACCGGTCTTGTCGCTGACCGAGATCAGCGCGCGGCGGATGGGGACCACATCCCGCTCGCGGTAGAGGCTGGCGTCGTGACGGGGTCCGCTCATGCTCGGGAAAGCTCCTTGAGGTCGATGTGGCCGTTGGCGATGTCGAGGACGGCGTCGATGAGCAGCCGCCGCTCCACGGGTTTGATGCGGTCGTGGAGGCTGGCCTCGGTGTCCGAGGGCTCCACGGGGACGCGCTCCTGGCTGATCACGGGCCCCGCGTCGACACCGTTGTCGACGACGATCAGGCTCGCTCCGGTCTGCGTGACGCCGGCCGCGAGCGCGTCCCGCACGCCGTGCGCACCGGGGAACTCGGGCAGGTACGCCGGGTGGGTGTTGATGAGGAAGGGGGTGAGCGCCTCCACGACGCGCGGCGGAACGAGGCGCATGAAGCCGGACAGCACCACGAGGTCGGGCTGCCACTGCCGGATCTGCTCCAGCAGCGCATCCCCCCACTCCTCGCGGCTGTCGTACGAGGTGAACGGCACGGTGAAGGTGGGGATGCCGAACTCCTCCGCGTGAGCGAGGCCGTCCGCCTCCCTGTCCGCTCCGACCGCGACGACGCGCGCCGGGAACTCGGCGTCGGCCGCCGCCTCCAGCAGAGCGCGCAGATTGGAGCCACCGCCGGAGATCAGCACGACAATCGAGAGCACGCGACAAGCCTACCCACCCGGGGAGGGGCGCTCCGACCGGCGGCGGGACCGCGGCCACTCTCGGGCGCGGTCAGCGCCTGGCGCGGGCTCCGGCGATGAGCCCGATCGCCGCAGCCACCGCGACCTCGGCCGCGGCGAGCGCGCCGACCAGCCACGGGTTGGGACCGACGTCGTGCAGTCTGCCCGGCCCGAGCGCACCGGACGACCACCAGGCGAGGAGGCCCAGTTCGATCCCTGCGACGACGCCGATGCCGAGGGCCGTCAGCGCAAGCGCGAGCGGCCCGTCGGTCTGCGTGCGACGGGTGCCGCGGAGCAGCGCGGCGGCCAGGAAGCCGGCGAGCAGCGGCACCACGATCCCGACCAGCCCGAAGCTGTAGCCGTGCGCGGGGATCACACCGAAGAGCGGAAGCCCCGGGACCGGCCCGAGCGCGGTGCCGATGGGGCTGACGGCGGAGCCGGTGCCGATCGCGAATCCCGGGCCGATCAGCCAGGACGCCAGCCAGACGACGAGGTTGGGAAGGAACGCCAGCTGGGCGATGGTGAGCGCGATCCCGCCGGCCACCCCGCTCTGCAGCTGCTCGTAGAGGCTGATGATCGTCCCGTAGTTCCCGAAGATCAGCAGCGCGAGGACCAGGGCGGCGATCCCGATCACGATGGCGGCGGCGGCGCTTCCGGCACGCACGGCCCCCAGGGCGCCCGCTCGCACGGGTGCCGGGATCGCTGCGACCCGTTCCCGGACGGCGACGACGCCCGGCATCGCCGCGCCGAGGACGCTGGGCCCGGACACCTCATCGCGGCTCTGTGCGGGGGAACCGGTGCCCGTCGCCGCGGGCGTGTCTGCAACGACCGCGGAACGCGGGGAGCGCAGCGCGGCGAACCCGAAGCCGGCGCCGATGCCGAGCGCGTAGACGAACGGCGGCAGCAGCACTCCTTGCCAAGGCGAAGGCTGCACCGGCGCGCTGCCCGCGGTGACCGTCACGATCGCTGCGACGGCCAAGAACGTCCCGAGCGCACTGAGCGCCCCGGTCGCCCGGAACGGGGTCTCCGACGCGCGCATCCCGGTCCGCACGCCGAGCCCGGCCGTGAGCACCGCGAACCCGAGCAGCGCGATGGTGACCTGGAACGGCTCCGCGGCTCCGGGCAGTCCCAGCGTCGCGACGGTCTGCGGGTCGAGTGCGATCGTGAGATTCACGCCGTGACCCACCAGCCAGACATCCGCTGCGGCCCTCCAGATCACCAGGAACGACGCACCGAGCTGGTACTGCGTCGCCCACAGCACGGTCAGAGGCACCAGGCAGACGGCCAGCCCGATGGCCGCGACGATGACGGCTTCGAGCGCGGCGAGCAGGGCGACGGTCGCGCGGTTCATGCCCGGCCGCACCCAACCGGGAGCGCGGCGAGCAGGGCGACGGTTGTGCGATTCATGACCGGATGGAGCCTACCGGGAGCACGCGCCGCCCACCGGCCGACACTTCGGCGCTCAGGAGACGGTCATGATCGGGGTGTCGTCGCCTGCGTTCTCCGGCACCGTGATCACCGGCCTCTGGACCAGCTCCAGGATCGCGATCACGACGGCCGCGATGACGAGAGTCCAGACGATCAGCGCCGGAGTCAGCGGCCGGACGAAGAGCACGACCGCCGCCGCGATCACCGCGACGGCGGCACGGAGGAGGACGCGCTGAGCGTAGATCCACTCCCCCGCCCTGCCCGTCGAGATCCCGTGCCGTTCCGCCGCCTCGCGGACCCAGGTCACCCCGGACCCGAAGAAGCCGCGCAGCCGACGCGGCACGCCGAACGGTCCCGCATACCAGGCGACGATCGCGACGACCACGGCGAGCACCAGGACCGCGACGCCGGTGTCCTGCATGGGCGTCGTGACCGTGCCGAAGATCGTCTCCGCCACACCGGCCGGGATCAGGGCCGGCGACACCGATCCCACGAAGATCAGCCCGCCGATGCCGATGCCGGCCACGACCACGACCATCGCCACCCCCAGCGCCACGGCGGCGCCGATGAGGGCGAGCGCACGGCGCCGCGCGACGATCACGCCGAGCGCCAGCAGGCCGATCGCGACCCAGGGCAGCCAGGCTCCTGCCGCCACCGCCACCCCGTAGAAGATCTGCAGCGTCGGGATGGACGAGTTCTGCGCGATCGTGATCGTGCGATCGACCGTCGGGATCTGCGAGGCGAACGTGATTCCGCGGTCCACCAGCAGCTGTTTCACCCTGTCGATGATCGGCCCGAGTTGCACGCCGACCGATCCGTCGGAGCCGACGGAGATGGCGGCCTTCGGATCGCCCTGCATCGTGGCGACGAGTTGCGTGTGCGACGCGCGCAGCGCCTCCTGCCAGACCTGCGCGAACGCGTCGGACGAGACGAAGTTGCCGACGGTGGTGTGGATGAGCGAGACGATGCCCTGCGCGAGCGGCGCCTTCAGCGCATCCAGCGCCTTCGTCGCCGCTGGGCCGGTGCCGAGCTCGGTGATGCCGTCGACCACCTGCGAGGTGAGCGCGGGGATGTCCACGGAGTCCTGGATCACCTTCACCGCCTCGTCGGTCACGTACGCCTGGACGCCGGGATCGTGCGCGAGCGGCGCGTAGGTCGCGACGAAGGCGTCCGTGTCCGTGAGCTGCACCTTGGCCCAGGACGCGACGACCGCGACGGGGGCGAGGATCGCGCCGACGACGATCAGCACGACGGCGAGCAGCGTCCACCCCCAGCCGCGACTTCGCTTGGTCGCGGCGATCGGGTCGACGACCGGCAGCTCCTCGGTCGTGCCGCCCGCCACGGCGATCCGGCTTCTGAGCTCCGCGTTCTCGGCCTCGAGGGCGGCGAGGCGCTGCAGCAGTTCGGCGTTGGTCACGCGCGGCATCCGGATCACCCCTTCCACGGGTGTGCTCACTGTAACGCCGGGGATCCGTGCCGGGCAGGGCCGAATTCAGGCTGTGGAGAACACGAGAAGGGCCGGATCCCGTGCGGGAGTCCGGCCCTTCTCGAGCGGGTGGATCAGAGCGCCGCGTAGACCTCGCGCAGCAGCGCCGCGGTCTCGGACGGGGTCTTGCCGACCTTCACGCCCGCGGCCTCCAGGGCCTCCTTCTTCGCCTGCGCGGTTCCGGCCGAGCCGGAGACGATCGCGCCGGCGTGACCCATGGTCTTGCCCTCGGGCGCGGTGAAACCGGCGACGTAGCCGACGACCGGCTTCGTGACGTTCGCCTTGATGAAGTCGGCCGCGCGCTCCTCGGCGTCGCCGCCGATCTCGCCGATCATCACGATCGCCTTCGTCTCGGGGTCCGCCTCGAACGCGGCGAGCGCGTCGATGTGCGTGGTGCCGATCACCGGGTCCCCGCCGATGCCGATGGCGGTGGAGAAGCCGAGGTCGCGCAGCTCGTACATCATCTGGTAGGTCAGCGTGCCCGACTTGGAGACGAGGCCGATCGGGCCCTTGCCGGTGATCGTCGCCGGCGTGATGCCGACGAGCGACTCGCCCGGGGTGATGATGCCGGGGCAGTTCGGGCCGATGATCCGGGTCTTGTTGCCCTTCTCCTTGGCGTACGCCCACGCCTCGGCCGAGTCCTGCACCGGGATGCCCTCGGTGATGACGACCAGCAGCGGGATCTCGGCGTCGATCGCCTCCACCATCGCGTCCTTCGCGAACGCCGGCGGCACGAAGATGATCGACACGTCGGCGCCCGTCTTCTCGATGGCCTCGACGACGGTGCCGAACACGGGGAGCTCGACGTCGCCGTGGGTGACCGTGGTGCCGGCCTTGCGCGCGTTGACGCCGCCGACGACCTGCGTGCCCGCCTTCAGCATGAGCGCGGTGTGCTTGGTGCCCTCGCCGCCGGTGATGCCCTGGACGATGACCTTGGAGTCCTTGTTGAGGAAGATAGACATTCTCTTGTACGTCCTTGCTTACTTCGCGGCCAGCTCGGCGGCCTTGTCGGCGCCTTCGTCCATGGTGAGAGCGAGGGTGACCAGCGGGTGGTTCGCCTCGGTGAGGATGCGGCGGCCCTCCTCGACGTTGTTGCCGTCCAGGCGGACGACCAGCGGCTTGTTCGCCTCGTCGCCCAGGATCTCCAGTGCCTTCACGATGCCGTTCGCGACGGCGTCGCAGGCCGTGATGCCACCGAAGACGTTGACGAACACGCTCTTGACCTGCGGGTCGTTCAGGATGACGTCGAGGCCCGCCGCCATGACCTCGGCGGACGCGCCGCCGCCGATGTCGAGGAAGTTGGCGGGCTTGACGCCCTTGTGCTTCTCGCCCGCGTAGGCGACGACGTCGAGCGTCGACATCACGAGGCCGGCTCCGTTGCCGATGATGCCGACCTGGCCGTCCAGCTTGACGTAGTTGAGGTTGGCGGCCTTGGCCTTGGCCTCCAGCGGGTCGGCGGCGGCCTTGTCCTCGAGCGCCTCGTGGTCGGGGTGGCGGAAGTCGGCGTTCTCGTCGAGCGAGACCTTGCCGTCGAGGGCGATGATGTCGCCCTCCTCCGTGAGAACGAGCGGGTTGACCTCGACGAGCGTCGCGTCCTCGCCGGTGTAGACCTCGTACAGCTTGACGAAGACGTCGGCGACCTTCTCGACGAGCTCCTCGGGGAATCCGGCCGCCTTGGCGATCTCGACCGCCTTGGCGTGGTCGACGCCGCCTCGCGGGTCCACTTCGATGCGGGCGAGCGCCTCCGGCTTCTCGACGGCGAGCTGCTCGATCTCCATGCCGCCCTCGACGCTCGTGAGCGACAGGTAGGAGCGGTTGGCGCGGTCGAGGAGCACCGAGAAGTAGAACTCGCGCGCGATCCGGGCGCCGCCCGCGACCATGACGCGACGGACCACGTGGCCCTTGATGTCCAGGCCCAGGATGGCCTTGGCGGCCTCCTCGGCGTCGGCCGGGGTCTTGGCGACCTTGACGCCGCCTGCCTTGCCTCGGCCTCCGACCTTGACCTGCGCCTTGACGACGGTCACGCCGCCGAGCTTCTCGGCGGCCGCCCGCACCTCCTCCGGAGTGTCCGCGACGATGCCCGGAAGGACCGGGACCCCGTACTTCTCAAACAGGTCTCTGGCCTGGTACTCGTATAGATCCACGGTTATCCAATCCGCTGATGGTCCGTTGCGTTCGTGACGCTTCCGGCTGTTATCTGCTGGGCGGTACGGCGGGAGAATAGCTCGACGCCGAGATAAATTCGCCAGGAAGAACTTTAGCGCGTCCGCCTGAACAGCCCGAATCCTGCGGTCCCTCACAGGGGTGGCACCGCGCAGGGCTCTCCACAGATCTCCGCATCCGGCTCCACGCGATTGTGCTCCCGGCGAGCCTGTCCGCATGACGAACCGCACAAGGCACCTCCTCACCTCGATCGCTCTGGCCGGTCTCGCCGTCTTCCTGGCGGTGGTGAACGGCGTGGCCGGTGCTGCGCCGGCCCACGCGCTAAGCGGGAACGGGCACGGGCCCGGCTACCTCTCGAGCGACGGCTGGTGGCTCGGCACGTACCGCCTCGACGACGGCACGCAGGGCTTCTGCCTGAACGCTGGGAAGGAGAGTCCGACCGGTCACGTGCTCGACTACCGGGACGGTGCCGCCCTCGGCTGGTACACACCCGCGCAGTCCGCCCAGCTCGCATACATCTCCCGCACCTGGGCCGGCACGAGCGACCGGCTCACGGCGGCCGCCGGGCAGATCGCGACCTGGCTCGTCGCGGGGCTCGGCGGGCACACGGCCGAAGAGGTCGCTGCACGAGCGGAAGGCGACGCGGGCGCCGTGCTGGCGCGGGCACGCCAGATGGCGGACGAGGCGGGCAGGCTCGCCTCGACGGGCGTGCACGCCGACCTCGTGCTCGAGCTGGCGGAGACAGGGGCCGGACGCCTGCGTGTCGAGCTCACGGTCGACCGGCTGAGCGGAGCGGAGCACCTGAAGCCGGGCGCGCACCGCGCCCACGTGACCCTCGACGGTGCGACGTTCGAGGACGGCACGTCGGTGGCGGACGTCCCCTCCGGCACCGACATCGCCATCGTCCCCACCGGTCAGGATCCGACGGTCTCCGTCTCCGCTGCCGCGACCTTCCGCGCACTCCCCTACGGCCCGACCATCAAGGTCGCGGTCCCACGCGACGACGCCCAGGCCGTCCTGATCGCCGTTCCCGCGACAGCAGAGGCGCACGGCGACGCCACGGTGTCGGGTCCGTCACCGCTGCCGTTCCAGCCACGTGTCGAGACCGTCACCAGCACGGCGACCGCGGAGCCGGGCGCCCGCGTCGCCGACAGGCTGACGGTCTCGGTCGACACGGGAGAGGGGCTGCTCCCGTCGTGGGGTGTCCACGAGACGGAGGAAGGGCTGTCACCGGTGGAGGCTGTCGTCGAGAGCACCCTGCACGGCCCGTTCGCGGAGCGCGTGCAGGAGGCGCCTGCGGTCCCCGAGGGCGCGCCAGAGGCCTGTGCCGTCGAGACGATCGTGACGGGACCGGGCGAGTACGAAACACCGGCCTGCGAGCTCGCGGCCGCGGGCTACTACGTCTGGACGGAACGCATCCGGCCGGAACGCACCCCGCCCGACGCCGGCGGCCAGCGGCTCCGGCCCTGGCAGTCCGCGTTCGGGGTCGCATCGGAGGTGACGCTCGCGGCGGCACCGGCTTCCGTCTCCCTTCCGTCGTCCGGGCCGACCGAACTCGCCGCCACCGGCGCATCCGACGCCGTCCTCCCCGCCGGGTTGGCCGCGGCGAGCGCACTCGGCGGGACCGGTCTGGTGTTCCTCGGACGGCGACGGCGCGCGCGCCGGCAGACTCCCCGCCGGGCCACGTTCGTCCCGCTCGACGAGGGGAGCCGCCGGTGACGGCGCAACGCACCGCGCACGCTCAGGAGAGCCCGGCAGCATGGAACGGTGGACACGGATGGGCGCGAAGAGACCAGTCCCCTGCGGCGCATCGCGGCGGAGTCCCTCGTGGTGGCGGGCGGGGGCTGCGCGCTGCTCCTGCAGATCGCTCACCCGGCGATCGGCCGTGGCGTCGCCGAGCACAGCGACTTCGCGAACCGGGTCATGGATCGGTTCCACGCCACGATGGTGTTCCTCACCGCCGGACTCTT
The DNA here is from genome assembly GCF_040050925.1 of Leifsonia sp. NPDC080035. Classification (NCBI taxonomy): domain Bacteria; kingdom Bacillati; phylum Actinomycetota; class Actinomycetes; order Micrococcales; family Microbacteriaceae; genus Leifsonia; species Leifsonia sp. NPDC080035. The sequence goes on from NZ_CP157390.1 coordinate 465,282, forward strand.
CGCGACCCCGGAGGAGTTCGCGACCGTGCGACGCCGGGTGAACAGGGCGCACGTTCCGGTGCGTGGAACCGCGGACGGAGCCGGACCGGCGTACAACGCCTTCGACCCCAGTCTCCAGCTCTGGGTCTCCGCCACGATCTACCACACGATGATGGATCTGTACGCGCGTGTGCACGGACCGCTCGAACCGCAGGCGGCGGAGGAGGCCTACAACGAGTTCCGGGAGCTGGGCGTCAACCTCCAGGTCCCGCCGGAGCGCTGGCCCGCGACGCTCGACGACTTCGACGTCTACTGGCAGGACATGATCGCGGGCCTGCGCGTCAACGACGCGACCCTGGCGGTGTCCCGGCAGATCCTGTATCCGCGCGGGGTTCCGGGCTGGATGCGGCTGCTGCTTCCCGACGTCAGGCTGGTCACGGCCGGCCTGCTCCCCGCGTCCGTCCGGGAGAGCTTCGGGCTGCCGTGGACCGAGAAGCAGCAGGACCGCTTCGAACGCCGGATGCGGCTGACCGCGGCCGTGTACCCGAGACTCCCCGCCCGCCTGCGGCACGCCTCACGCGACGCATACCTCCGCCGGCTGCGCCGGGCCGCACGCGCGCGGCCCGGGGCGACGGGACACCCCGATCCCTCCTCCGGTTAGGGAGCAAGACCGCGCGAGCGCTCCAGCCAGCGCGCGAGGAGCACCAGCACGATGCCGACGCCGGCCCCGAGCACCGTTTCGAGGACCCTGTCCACGACGAGGGCGCTGAGCGGTGCCGGGCTGGCGAGGTGCGAGACGGAGAGGGCCATCGGCGTGATGAAGACGAGCGCCGTGCCGTAGTGGCGTCCGACCAGCATCTCGGCGAAGAACTGGCACACGACGATCACGAGGATGACGACGATCGGCGGCGGCGACCAGACCAGGATCAGGGCGGTCACGCCGACACCCACGATCGTGCCGACGATGCGGTGCAGCGACCGCGAGATGGAGTGCGCGGCACGCGCCGGCGGGATGACGGCGACCAGGCTCACCACTGCCCAGTACGCGTGGCCGAGACCGAAGACGACGGCGACCCCGCCTGCGAGGACGACACCGACCACGTTCTGCCCCACGGTCAGCCAGACGCGCGGATCGCGGAACACGGTCCGGTCGACGCTCGGCCGGCGCCGGAGCTCCTTGAGCAGCACCGACTCGCGCGCCCCTGCACCGCCCGCGCGGGCGGCCACGCGCCGGACGAGCCATCCCGACATCGTCAGCAGCCACGAGAACGCCGCCACGAGCACGGCGAGCGCGATGCGGGGCAGGATCTCTGCGGCGGGTGTGGGGATAGCGCCGCAGACCAGGAGGGCGAAGACGAAGAACAGCGGCTGCGCGGGCAGCAGCTGGAAACCGGACGAAAGGAAGGTGCCCCCGGCCACGACGATGACGAGCAGCAACGTCAGCAGCGGAAGCGGCTCGCCGAGTGCGGCGACCACGATCCCCAGGGCGATGCTGACCAGCAGCGCGATGCCCGCCACGGTCACGCTCCTCAACCGCAGCCGGTACGGCTCGTTGCGCCCGTACAGAGCGGTGAAGGCTCCGAACGTCGCGTACGCGGCGAGGTCCAGCCGCCCGAGCGCCAGAAGCACGAGGAGGGGGATGGCAACGGCGGTCGCCGCGCGGAAACCGACCTCGACGCTCATCGAGGCGAGTCCGGCCGGCCTCACAGCTTGTCGATCGGGGCGATCTTGATGAGGAGCTTCTTCGCGCCCACCTTCTCGAACTGGACGTGCGCGACGCGCTTCGCGCCCTCGCCGGTCACGTTGGTGACACGGCCCTCGCCGAAGTCCGCGTGGCGGATGCGGTCGCCAGCCACGAGCTCCAGGTCGCCGTTGTCGCGCACCTTACCGGTGACGCGGTTCGGCCACTCCGCCTTCGGTCGTTCGGCGGTCGCCGTGAAACCGCCGGACGAGAAGCTCTCGTTCCAGCGGCCGCCTGACCCGCCGCCGATCCCCGGCCGGCGCGCGTTGAGGGCGCGTGACTGCGTCCCGCCACGGCCGTTCGCCGCGCCCGGCGACTGCCTCCACTCGATGAGCTCTGCGGGGATCTCTTGAAGGTAACGGCTCGGCATGGCGACGGCGGTCTCGCCGAACTGGGCGCGGGTCATGGCGAGCGAGAGGAACAGGCGCTTCTTGGCGCGGGTGATGCCCACATAGAACAGCCGCCGCTCCTCGGCAGGCCCGCCGGGCTCGTTCGCCGACATGCGATGCGGGAGCAGGTCCTCCTCGATGCCGGTGAGGAAGACGGCGTCGTACTCGAGGCCCTTCGCCGTGTGCAGGGTCATCAGCGACACCGCGCCGCTGGAGTCGTCGATCTCGTCGGCGGCTGCGACCAGCGACACCTCCGTCAGGAAGTCCACCAGGGTGCCCTCGGGGTTGTTGCGCGCGAACTCGCGCGTCACCGCGACCAGCTCGTCGACGTTCTCTGCGCGTGCCTCGTCCTGCGGATCACGGCTGTTGCGCAGCACCTCCAGGTAACCGCTGCCGTCGAGCAGGAAGGTCAGCACGTCGGCGACGGCCGAGACTCCAGCGGGATTCTGCGGATCGACCTTCGCAGCGGCCTCGTCGAGCAGCCCGGAGAGCTGGAGGATCGCGGCCGTCACCTTCGGGCCCAGCCCGAGGGAGCCCGCGTCGCGCATGGCCTCCCGGAACGTCATGCCGTTGTCCTCGGCGTAGCTGGCCAGCTGCGTCTCCGTCGCCGGGCCGATACCGCGCTTGGGGGTGTTCAGGATGCGGCGGAGCGCGAGGGTGTCATCCGGGTTCGCGACGGTGATCAGGTACGCCATCGCGTCCTTGATCTCGGCACGCTCGTAGAACTTCGTGCCGCCCATCACCTTGTACGGCAGAGCCGACCGGATGAAGATCTCCTCGAGCGCACGGGTCTGGGCGTTCGTGCGGTAGAAGACCGCGATGTCCTTGTAGTCGGTGCCCGCCGCGTGCAGCTTCTCGATCTCGTCGGCGACGAACTGCGCCTCGTCGTGTCCCGAGTAGCCCGTGTAGCCGATGATCTTCTCGCCGTCGCCGACGGCCGTCCACAGGTTCTTGTCCTTGCGGTCGAAGTTGTTCGCGATCACCGCGTTGGCCGCGCTGAGGATGTTCTGCGTCGAACGGTAGTTCTGCTCGAGCAGCACCACCTTCGCGCCGGGGAAGTCCCGCTCGAACTCGACGATGTTGCGGATGTCCGCTCCGCGGAACGCGTAGATCGACTGATCGGAGTCGCCGACGACCGTGAGGGAGGCGCTCGGGATGACGCCGACCGCGTCGCGCAGCTTCGCGACGTTGCGACCGTGCGACTCCATCTCGTCGGCGATGTCGGGCGCGACGGGCCGGGTCAGCTCCCGGATGAGCGCGTACTGAGCGTGGTTGGTGTCCTGGTACTCGTCGACGAGGATGTGCCGGAACCGGGTCTGGTACAGCGCCGCGACCTTCGGGAAGGCCCGGAACAGGAACACGGTCTCGGCGATCAGGTCGTCGAAGTCGAACGCGTTCGCGCGACGGAGGGCGCGCGTGTACTGGCGGAAGATCTCCAGGAACATGACCTCCTTCGGATCGCTCAGGTTCGCCGAGCGCGCGAAGGTCTCGATGTCCGTCAACTCGTTCTTGAGCTTGGAGATCCGGCCGGCGGCGCCGGAGACGGTGAAGCCGAGCGTGTCGGCGTCGAGCTCCTTGATGATCCGCTTGAGGAGCGCCCGCGAGTCACCGGAGTCGTAGATGGTGAAGCTCTGGGTCTTGCCGATCGTCTCCGCCTCGCGCCGGAGGATGCGGACGCACGCCGAGTGGAACGTCGAGATCCACATCCCCTGCGCCTTGCCGCCCAGAAGCTGCTCGACGCGCTCGCGCATCTCATTCGCCGCCTTGTTGGTGAACGTGATCGCCAGGATCTCGCTCGGCCACGCCTCGCGACTCTCGATCAGGCCGGCGATGCGCCGGGTGAGGACGCTGGTCTTGCCCGACCCGGCGCCCGCGACGATGAGCAGCGCCTGGCCGCGGTATTCGGCCGCCTCGCGCTGCTGCGGGTTGAGGCCGGCGAACAGCCGGTCGTTCGGCCCGCGGTGACCGCCGGAACCGCCTGCACCACCGGAGCCGCCCTGACCGGCCGCGCCGCCCACCGCGGCGGTGGCGCCCGAGCGCGGATCGCCCTCCCAGCCGTCGAGGATGATCGGAACGGAGGAGGACGGGGAGGGGGCGTCGGGGAGGCTCGTCATGTCTCCATCGATTTTAGCCGTCCCCACTGTCATTCCGCCGGGGACGGTGACACCGGGCGGCTCGGGACGGTCAGCGGCCGTCGCGCACGGCGACGGCGAGGTCGGGATGGTCGGCGAATACCCCGTCGACGCCCGAGTGCAGAAGGATGGAGTAGAGGCGACGCCAGTCGCCCCACTCGTCGTCGCGGCCGTCCGAGCGGAAGTCGGCGGGCAGCTCGGCGTTCTCCGGCCGCAGGGTCCACGTGTAGACCGAGAGCCCCGCCGAATGCGCCGAGTCGACGAGGTCGGAGGTGACGGCGCCGATGTCGACACCGCCCTGGTCCTCGCCGAAGAGGCCGATCGAGACGGAGCCGGCGTGCAGCACCTGCGCGGTGTCCACGCTGATCCCGTCCACCCGGTCGGCCGGCGACGCGGCGGAGCCGAGCGCGTACAGGCCGCGCAGGGTGAGGTCGGTCGAGTAGCCGGGAGCGGCCGCGCCGAGGGTGGCGACCCTGTCGGCGGGGGCGCCCTCCGACTCGAGGAGGTAGACGCGGGAGCCGCGGAAACCACGTTCGTGGAGCCGGCCGAGGATGGTCTTCTCGAAGCTCTCCACGACGAGACCCGGATGCTCGGGCCAGCCCGCTTCGGTCAACTCGGCCATGAAGAGCTCGTCGAGCGGGAGGCCCGCTGCCTCGAAATACGTGGCGTGCTTCAGCTCGGCGACCAGGCCGAGGGCGCGTCCCGCGTCGTCGGAGGCCCTGTCGACCAGAGCCAGCAGGTCCGCGAGCCGCAGGATCGGGTAGCGCCCGTCGAAGGTCGCGCTCGCCTGGCGGAGACCGGGCAGCCGCTCCTTCGCCCGGAGCGTCGACAGCTCCTGCCAGGTGAAGTCCTCGGTGAACCATCCCGTCAGGGGGACGCCGTCGACCTCCTTCGTGCAGCGGCGGTCCGCGAACTCGGGGTGGTCGGCGACCGTGGTTGTGCCGGAGATCTCGTTCTCGTGGCGCAGGACGAGGACACCGTCCTTGGTGGCGACGATGTCCGGCTCGACCGCATCCGCCCCCAGTGCGAACGCCAGCTCGTACGCGGCGGAGGTGTGCTCCGGCCGGTACCCGGGCGCGCCGCGGTGACCGATCACAAGGGGGGAACGCCGGGCACGCATGTGGCGATCCTAGCCCGCGCTCGGGGGCTGCCTGCGGGAGCCCGCGTGGTGCGAGAATCGAGCCGTGCCCGCCGCCGCTCCCCCCGACCGCCGCGCCGGATGGCGCGCCGGGTGGCGCTCGGCGTGGAGCGCCGGGCGATCCGGGTGGCGGGAGCCCGCGAGCCGGCTGGAGCTGCGCTGGGGCGCGTACCGCCCGCGTCTGCTGGCGGCGATCGGCCTCCTCGTCGTCGGCACGGGATGCATCCTCATCACCACCGCGTACAGCCTGCCGTTCCTGCTGGCCGGCTCCCTCCTGCAGCCGGCGGCCTGGGCGGTGATGCCCTCGACCATCGGGCGGCGCGTCGCGGTTCCGCTCCCGGTGCTCGGCTTCACCTGGCTCATGCTCGGCGGTTCCGGGTTCGCGTGGTGCTACGCCGTGATGCTGGCCGCCTGGCTGCTCGTCCGGCTGCGGCCGCTCCCTTCCTATGCCGTGCTGGTTCTCCCGATCGCCGCGAGCGTCATGCTCGGCCAGACCATCCACACATACGAGCAGGGCTGGATCACGGTGCTGGTCAGCTCCGCCACGATCGTCGCCGCGGCCTGGCTGGCCCGCTGGATCGCGGTCGCAGTCGATTCATGGCAATCTGTCAGAACTCTCAGAAAACGAACGGATAGATTGGTCTGACCGAGACCGTCGCACGGTCCCACCACAGAGCGAGGAACCCATGGCACTCACCAACCCGGCATTCTCGACCAATCCGGCCTTCCAGAACGGCGGCCAGGCTCAGACGGCCTCCACGCTGACCGCGGAGAACCTGGAGCAGATGTACCAGGCGCCGTCCGCGTCGTCGGTCGACACCGACCGGATGACGGTCGAGGACACCATCAACAAGACGGCGATCTCGTTCGCGGTCCTGGTCGCGGGCGCCGTCGTCGGCTGGCTCGTCCCCGCGCTCGCCCTCCCGGCGGCGCTGATCGGCTTCGTCCTCGCCCTCGTCAACATCTTCAAGAAGAAGCCGTCGCCGGCGCTCGTCCTGAGCTACGCGGGCGCGCAGGGCATCTTCATCGGCGCCATCTCGATGATCTTCGAGACCAACTGGCCGGGCATCGTCATCCAGGCGGTCATCGGCACGCTCGCCGTCGTCGGCGTGACCCTCGCACTCTTCGCCTCCGGCAAGGTGCGCGCGTCCGCGAAGGCGACCAAGGTCTTCCTCATCGCGATGTTCGGCTACCTCGCGTACTCGCTCATCAACGTCATCCTGATGTGGACGGGCGTCACGAACGGTGCGTTCGGCCTGAACAGTGTGGAGCTCGGCAACACCGGCATCAAGCTGGGCCTGATCATCGGCGTGCTGGTCGTCATCATGGGCGCCTACTCGCTGGTGCTCGACTTCGACTTCATCCAGCGCGGCGTGAAGAACCGCGCACCGCGCATCTTCGGCTGGTCCGGCGCCTTCGGCATCATGGTCACCGTCATCTGGCTGTACCTGGAGATCCTGCGACTGCTGGCCATCTCCCGCGACTAGTCGGGAGCGACGCGCAGAGCAGAGCAGAGCAGCGCAAAGCAGAAGGGCCGGGATGCGAACGCATCCCGGCCCTTCTCGCTACCCCGAGGGGTCACTCCCACTCGATGGTCCCCGGCGGCTTCGACGTCACGTCGAGCACCACGCGGTTGACCCCGTCCACCTCGTTCGTGATGCGGTTGGAGATCCTCGCCAGCAGGTCGTACGGCAGGCGCGTCCAGTCGGCCGTCATCGCGTCCTCGCTGGAGACCGGGCGCAGCACGATCGGGTGACCGTAGGTGCGGCCGTCGCCCTGGACGCCGACCGAGCGGACGTCCGCGAGCAGCACCACCGGGCACTGCCAGATCTCGGCGTCGAGGCCGGCCGCGGTCAGCTCGGCGCGCACGATCGCGTCGGCCTCGCGCAGCAGGTCGAGGCGCTCCTGTGTGACCTCGCCGACGATGCGGATGCCGAGGCCCGGGCCGGGGAACGGCTGACGGCCGACGATGGCCTCCGGGAGGCCGAGCTCGCGGCCGATCGCCCGCACCTCGTCCTTGAACAGCGTGCGCAGCGGCTCGACGAGCTCGAACTGCAGATCCTCGGGGAGCCCGCCCACGTTGTGGTGGCTCTTGATGTTCGCCGTTCCGGTGCCGCCGCCCGACTCCACCACGTCCGGGTAGAGCGTGCCCTGCACCAGGAAGCGGATGGGGTCGCCGTCGCTCTCCGCCTCGGCGATGAGGTCCGCCTGCGCCTGCTCGAACACGCGGATGAACTCACGGCCGATGATTTTGCGCTTGGTCTCCGGGTCGCTGACGCCGGCGAGCGCGGACAGGAACTGCTCCTGAGCATTCACCGTCACCAGGCGCACACCGGTGGAGGCGACGTAGTCCACCTCGACCTGCCGGGCCTCGTCCTTGCGGAGCAGACCGTGGTCGACGAACACGCACACGAGCTGGTCGCCGACGGCCTTGTGCACGAGCGCCGCCGCGACGGCGGAGTCGACGCCGCCGGAGAGCGCGCACAGAACGCGGCCGCTGCCGACCTGCGCGCGGATCGCGGCCACCTGGTCGGTGATCACGTTGCCGCTGTTCCAGTCGGCGGGGATGCCGGCGGCGCGGTGCAGGAAGTTCTCGAGAACGGCCTGGCCGTACACCGAGTGCTTCACCTCCGGGTGCCACTGCACGCCGTAGAGCTTCCGCTCGTCGTTCGCGAACGCGGCGACCGGGGTGTCGTCGGTCGAGGCGAGAACCTCGAAGCCCTCCGGTGCGCGCGAGACGGAGTCGCCGTGGCTCATCCACGCCGTCTGCTCCTCGGGCTGGCCGCCGAGGAGGCTGCTCTCGTTCGCGCTGCCGGGGATGCGCACCGCGGTCGAGCCGTACTCGCGGCGGCCGGTCTTCGCGACCTCGCCGCCGAGGGCGGTCGCCATCACCTGGAAGCCGTAGCAGATGCCGAGCACCGGGACGCCGAGCTCGAGGATGCCGGTGTCGAGTGCCGGGGCGCCCTCCTCATACACGCTCGAGGGTCCGCCAGAGAGCACGATGCCGGAGGGCCGCTTGGCGGCGACCTCGGCGGCCGTGACGGTGTGCGGCACGATCTCGGAGTACACGTTCGCCTCGCGAACGCGCCGGGCGATCAGCTGCGCGTACTGCGCGCCGAAGTCGACCACGAGGACGGGCCCGGCCGGGTTCGCCGAGTCGGCTCCCCCCAGCAGGTCGCTGAATGCTGCGTCGGTGCTAATTTGTCGCCTCCACGAGGTTCGCGGCCTCGGCCTCACGGCCGGCCAGATAGGTCTTGACCTGCTTGCTGATGCGCGCCTCCACGAAGAAGGACAGGAACGGCACGACGCCGCCGAGGGCGATCATGACGAACTTCGTGAACGGCCAGCGCATCAGGCTCCACAGGCGGAAGTCGGAGAACAGGTACACGACGTACAGCCAGCCGTGCGCGATCAGGATGCCCGTGCTGAGGTCGACGCCGGTGGGCGCAACGGCCGTCTTCACCGGGACGAACGTCAGAGCGCCGTAGTTGCTGAACGCGAACAGCTCGTAGCCGAGCCCGTACTTCACGATCATCTCCGCGCAGAGCAGGAGCAGCATGATGCCCGTGATGTACGCGAACACCTGGTAGAACCGCAGAGCCCCCCGGATCTTCGGGAAGTCTTCGAGTTTTGGAGCGAGGGGCATGAGGCTATTCTACTTTCCCCGCGCGGGCGGCTCGGCCGGGGTCCCTGCCGCCGACGCGTCGGCCTCGGCGAGCTCGCGGAGCTCATCCTCCCTCTGCTTCGCGTCCTTCACGAGGCGGTACCAGAGGAAGATCGCGAAGCCGGCGAAGATGATCCACTCGGCCGCGTAGAAGATGTTGAGCCAGTTCAGCTCCGTCTGGGCGATCGGCGGAGGCGAGTCGATCTTCGTCAGCCCCGCGGGCGGCGTGCGGTCGACGACGTACGCGGAGTACACGTCCATCCCGTCGACGCCGTGCCACAGGTTGTAGAGCGCGCCGACGCCGAGGGTGCGCATGGTCGTCGGGTTCTGCTTGTCGGAGGGCACCTCGGGCTGCTCGTCGGGCAGGATGCGCCCGACGATCCTCTGGGAGCTCGCCGGCTCGTCCGCGAGCCGGGCGGCCGCGGCCTTCGCCGTCGCCTCGTCGGGCGCCCAGCCCCGTGCCACGGCGAGCGCGACCGGCTTCCCGCCGATCTGCACCGTCGCGTGGCTGACGACCCAGTATCCGCTGCGGCCGAGGTTCAGCCGGTCGTACAGCAGCTGCTCGTCCCCGGGCGTGAAGGTGGCCGTGAACGACACCAGCTGGCCGACCGCGGCGTCCCGGATCGGGCCGCCCGGCTTCGCCACCTGCTCCAGCGGCAGCACCGTCTCGCTCGGCGCCTCGACCGCCTTGCCCGACTCGATGGCGCGCTCGAGCTGCCACTGACCGAGCCAGGCGAAGCCCGCAGCGAGCGCGAGCGCGAAGATCAGCGCACCGATCCAGCGCGGGCGCAGCATCATCCGGAACAGCGTGGTCTCACCGCTGTCGTTCGTCTCGCTAATGGCTCAGTCCCGCTCTCGCATCTCACCCGAGTCCTGCTGCTGCATCGCCTGCTCGACGATGCGATCGACGGACTGGCGCGTCTCGTCCGCGCTCGTACCCTCGCGGCGCGTGTCGGAGTCCAGGTCGGCGGTGGCCGCCTCGACGAGCGCGATCTCCTCGTCCAGCATCGGGTCGCGCGTCTTCCGCCGGCTGCGCCGCTTGGGTTTACCGGTCCGTAGGATCATCGCACCGATCTTCTCGGAGTTCGCTGCGAGGATCGGCCCCAGGACCGCCATGATCAGCACGTACAAACCGGCGAACGGCTGGATGCGCGGATCCAGCCCGGCACTGATCGACAGGGTCGCGAGGATGAGCGCGAACTCGCCCCGGTTCTGCAGGATCACCGTCGTGTTGATGCCGGCCTGCGGTCCCATCTTGTTGATCCAGGCGACGAACTGCCCGGCCAGGATGTTGAGCACGATCGTCATGGCGACGGCGGCGAGCACCGGTATGAGCACGGACGGGAACTTCGCCGGGTCGAGCGCGAGACCGAAGTTCAGGAAGAAGAAGGCGGCGAACACGTCCCGCAGCGGGATGGCGATGTGCTCGATCTTGTTCCGGTACTTGGTCGCGCCGAGCACGAGGCCGATCAGGAACGCTCCGATCGCGTCCGTCACGCCCAGGATCTCGCCGACACCGGCGAACAGCACGGCCAGGCCGAAGAACAGGATGGTGAAGAGCTCGTCGTCCTTCGTGCGGAACAGCCGGGACACCACCCGGCCGCCCCAGCGTGCGATCGTGAACATGACCACGAGGAACAGGAACGCGATCGCCAGTTTCCCGACCATCGGCCAGAAGTCGGTCTCGCCGCTCAGCACGACCGAGATGATGGCCAGGTAGATCGCGATGAAGATGTCCTCGACCACCGTGACGCCGAGGATCATCGGCGTCTCGGTGTTGGGCAGCCTCCGCAGCTCGATGAGCAATTTCGTCACGATCGCGGAGGAGGACGTGGCCGTCATGCCCGCGATGACGAGCGCCTCCCTGGTGCCCCAGCCGACCATGAAGCCGAAGACGAGCCCGACCCCCATGTTGATGAGGATGTACGAGCCGCCGGAGACGACGAGCTTGCCGAAGTTGCCGAAGAACTCGTCCTGGTCGAACTCCAGGCCGAGATTGAACAGCAGCAGGATGAGCCCGAAGATCGCGATGAGCTCGATGTAGTGGCTCTCGAAGTCGAGCGGGAACCAGCCGGTGTGCGGGCTGGCGAGCAGCCCGACGAGCATGTAGATGGGTATCGCGGGGAGACCCACCAGCTTGCCGAGGCGTCCGAGCACGTAGGCGACGAGCAGCAGGATGCCGAGAACGATGAGGTCTTCTCCGAGATGCATGGATCAGCCTCCCGGCGGCGCGTCGGCAGCGGCCCGCGCAGCGGTCTCGCCGGTGCGGAAGAACGCGAACGCCTTCGCCACCTTCTCCGGCGTCCCCGCCACCACGAGCGTGTCGCCGGGGAAGACCTTGAAGTCGGGGGCGGGCGCGGGGTTGGCGGAGTCTCCGCGCACGACGGCCACGACGGTGAGACCGACGAAGCCGCGGTCGCCGGGGGCCCCGAGCTGCTGGCCGGCGATGTAGTCCTCGTAGTCCACGGAGAACCAGTCGATGCTGAGCCCGGGGATCTGGTCCAGGGCGGTCAGCGACTCCGTGATCTGGGTTCCGCCGAGCAGCTCGGCGAGCGTATGCGCTTCGTCCTCGCTGAGGCGCAACGACACCTTGGTGACGTCTGCGCCGTCTTCGTGATCCGAGAACGTGATCAGGTCGCTGTGCCCGGACCGGTGGGCGATCACGCCGACTTTGCCGCCGTCGTCCGTGACGAAGGTGTGCAACACCCCTACCCCGGGCAGTTTGACCCGTCGAACGTCAACCATCATCCGTCTCCATCCGTCGCGGGCACTGCTTCCACCCTATCGGAGGCAGCTGGACGTCCCCCGGGGTACAGACGCGGCCCGCCCGGGCACGGGAGGGGCGCGTCGTCGACGCGTCCCTCGCGTGGACGGCGGGAGTGCTACGCCTTCGCGGTGCGGGTGACCTTCGCCGCCTTCGCGGCCTCGGCGTCCACATCCACGATGTCCGGCGCCTCCAGCCGCACGCGGTCGGCGGACTCGTCGTCGGGCTGCAGCTGGCTCTCCCGCTCGGCGGCGACGCGCTTGAGGTAGGTCTGCACCTCGCGCTCCTCCCGCGCCTTGTCCCAGCCGAGCACCCCGGCCATCAGCGACGCCGCGACGGGCGCCGCGGAGACGCCGCGGTCCCACGCCTCGATCGAGATCCTGGTGCGGCGGGCGAGCACGTCCTCCAGGTGCAGGGCGCCCTCGTGTGAGGCCGCGTACACGACTTCGGCGCCGATGTAGTCGTCCGCGCCCGGCAGCGCGTCGGCGAGCGACGGGTTCTCGCGCACCAGCTCCAGGATGTCCTCGGCGAGCGTCCCGTAGCGGTTCAGGAGGTGCTCGATCCTGGCGGGATGCAGGCCGCTCTGCGACGCGATCCGGCCGCGGCGGTTCCAGGCGGCCTGGTAGCCCTCGGCGCCGACGAGCGGGATCTCCATGGTGGTGCTGGCGGGGATCTTGCCGTCCAGGGCGTCGACGGCCGCGTCGATCGCGTCCTTGGCCATCACCCGGTAGGTCGTCCACTTGCCGCCGGCGATCACGACGAGGCCGGGGACGGAGTGCGCCACCAGGTGCTCGCGGGACAGCTTCGAGGTCTCCTCCGACTCCCCCGCCAGAAGCGGGCGGAGGCCGGCGTACACGCCCTCCACGTCCTCCCTGGTCAGCGGCACGTTGAGCACCTCGTTGACGTGGGCGAGCAGGTAGTCGATGTCCGCCGCCGTCGCCGCCGGGTGCGCCTTGTCGAGGTGCCAGTCGGTGTCGGTGGTGCCGATCAGCCAGTGCCTCCCCCACGGGATCACGAACAGGACGCTCTTCTCGGTGCGCAGCAGCAGGCCCATCTTCGACTGGAAGCGGTCGCGCGGCACGACGAGGTGGATGCCCTTGGACGCGCGCACCTTGAACTGGCCGCGCTCCCCGACCATCGCCTGGGTGTCGTCGGTCCACACACCGGTCGCGTTGACGACCTGCTTGGCGCGGATCTCGAAGCGCTCTCCGGTCTCCAGGTCGTGCGCCTGCACCCCGACGACCCGCTCCCCCACCTTGAGGAATCCCTCCACGCGGACCCGGGTGGCGACGTGCGCGCCGTAGTTCGCTGCGGTGCGCGCCAGGGTCGCGGTGTAGCGGGCGTCGTCCACCTGGGCGTCGTAGTAGGTGATGCCACCGACGAGCGCGTCGCTCGCGAGGCTCGGGATGGCGCGGAGCACCTGGCGCTTGCTGAGGTGCCGGTGGTGCGGGACCCCCGGCGGGCGCAGACCCGTGTAGGAGAAGATGTCGTAGAGCATCATCCCGGCGCCGATGTAGAACCGCTCCCACACCCGCTTGTGCAGCGGGTAGAGGAACCGTACCGGCTTCACCAGGTGCGGCGCGATGCGCTGCAGCAGCAGGCCGCGCTCGATCAGCGCCTCCCGGACGAGCCCGAAGTCGAGCTGCTCCAGGTAGCGGATGCCGCCGTGGACGAGCTTGGACGAGCGGCTGGAGGTGCCGGACGCGAAGTCGCGCGCCTCCACCAGGCCGACGCTCAGGCCGCGGGTGACCGCGTCCACCGCGCTGCCGACGCCGACGATGCCGCCGCCGACGACGAGGATGTCGAGTTCGGTGTCCTTCAGCGCGGCGATCGCTTCGGCGCGCTCGGCGGGGCCGAGCCTGGACGGGGATGTTGTCGCCATCGTTTCCTCCTCCCCGGCCGCCGTCGGCCGAGACCTAGTGCGTCTGATAGGGCGCGACGACCACCTCGACGCGCTGGAACTCCTTCAGGTCCGAGTATCCCGTGGTCGCCATGCTCCGGCGCAGGGCTCCCACCAGATTCGCAGACCCCTCTGCCACCGGTGCGGGGCCGTACAGGATCTCCTCCAGCGGTGCCACCTGGCCGACCTGCACGCGGTTGCCGCGCGGCAGGTGCGGGTGGTGCGCCTCCGCGCCCCAGTGCCAGCCGCCGCCGGGGGCGTCGGTCGCGCGGGCAAGCGTCGAGCCCAGCATCACCGCGTCCGCGCCGCAGGCGATCGCCTTGACGATGTCGCCCGAGCTGCCGAGGCCGCCGTCGGCGATGACGTGCACGTAGCGGCCGCCGGACTCGTCCATGTAGTCGCGGCGTGCGCCCGCCACGTCGGCGACCGCGGTCGCCATCGGGGCGTGGATGCCGAGGGTGGAGCGGGTGGTGGACGCCGCGCCGCCGCCGAAACCGACGAGCACGCCCGCTGCGCCAGTCCGCATCAGGTGCAGGGCGGCGGTATAGGTCGCGGCGCCGCCAACGATCACGGGGACGTCGAGCTCGTAGATGAACTTCTTGAGGTTGAGCGGCTCCACGTTTTTGGAGACGTGCTCGGCCGAGACGGTCGTCCCGCGGATGACGAACAGGTCGACGCCCGCCTCCACGACCGTCTGGTACAGCTCCTGGGTGCGCTGGGGCGAGAGCGCACCGGCGACGGTGACGCCGCCCTCGCGGATCTCCGCGAGACGCTTCGTGACCAGCTCCGGCTTGATCGGCTCGGCGTAGATCTCCTGCATCCGGCGGGTCGCGCGCTCGGCCGGCAGCTCGCGGATCTCGGCCAGCAGCGGCTCCGGGTCCTCGTAGCGGGTCCACAGACCCTCGAGGTCGAGCACGCCGAGGCCGCCGAGCTGGCCCATCATGATGGCCGTCGTCGGGGAGACGACGGAGTCCATCGGGGCCGCGATGACGGGGATGGCGAACTGGTACGCGTCGATCGTCCAGGAGACCGAGACGTCCTCGGGGTCGCGCGTGCGGCGGCTGGGCACCACGGCGACGTCGTCGAAGGCGTACACGCGGCGGGCGCGCTTGGCGCGGCCGATCTCAATCTCCATGCTCACCACTTCAGTCTATGACCCGGGCATCGCGGGGCCCACCCGGCGGCGTCCGCCGGGAGCGTCACCGCGCCCGCGCGACCCGCTTCTCGTCCCACACCGGCTCGTCCGACTCGTACACGTCGCCATCGGCGCCGAAGACGAGGAAGCGGTCGAAGCCGCGCGCGAACCAGCGGTCGTGGGTGACGGCGACGACCGTCCCCTCGAAGCCGGCCAGTCCCTCCTCCAGCGCCTCCGCCGAGACGAGGTCGAGGTTGTCCGTCGGCTCGTCGAGCAGCAGCAGGGTCGCTCCGGAGAGCTCGAGCAGCAGGATCTGCAGCCGCGCCTGCTGGCCGCCCGACAGCGACTCGAACGTCTGCTCGGCTGACGCGGCGAGACCGTAGCGGTCGAGCACCCGGCTGGCCGCCTCCCGCGGCATGCCGTCGCGCCGGTCGTCGCCACGGTGCAGGATGTCCAGAAGCGTGCGGCCGACGAGCTCGGGATGCTCGTGCGCCTGCGCGAACAGGCCGGGGGCCACGCGCGCGCCGAGCTTCGCGACGCCGGTGTGCGGCACGGGAGCCCCCGCCACGTCGGCGGAGGCGAGATGACCCGCCGACGGGTCGGGGTCGGTCCCTCCGGCCGCGAGCAGCCGCAGGAAGTGCGACTTGCCGGAGCCGTTGGATCCGAGCACCGCGATCCGCTCGCCGAACCAGATCTCGGCGTCGAACGGCCGCATCAGGCCGGTCAGCTCGAGGCGCCTGCACTCGAGCACACGCCTGCCCGTTCGGGAGCCCGTCAGCCGCATCCGCACGTTCTGCTCGCGCGGGCGTTCCTGCGGCGGCCCCGCCTCCTCGAACTTCGACAGCCGGGTCTGGGCGGCCTGGTAGGCGGAGGCGAGGTCGCTGTTGTACTTCGCCTTCTCCTTGAAGCGCAGGACCAGCGCCTTCAGCTTCGCGTGCTCCTCGTCCCAGCGCCGGCGCAGCTCCTCGAGCCTGGCCATCCGCTCCTCGCGGGCGGCGTGGTAGCCGTCGAAGCCACCGCCGTGCGTCCAGGTCGTGTTCCCCGCCGCGCCGAGTTCCAGCGTGACGATGCGATCGGCCGCCCGGGCGAGCAGTTCGCGGTCGTGGGAGACCAGGAGCACGGTCTTCGGCGTCGCGCGCAGCTGCTCCTCCAGCCAGCGCTTGCCCGGCACGTCCAGGTAGTTGTCCGGCTCGTCGAGCAGGAGCACCTGCTCTGGTCCGCGCAGCAACGCCTCCAGCACGAGCCGCTTCTGCTCACCGCCGGAGAGGGTGCGCACCGATCGGTACTGGGCGCGCTCGAACGGGATACCGAGCGCGGCGACCGTGCAGTGGTCCCAGAGAACCTCCTGGTCGTAGCCGCCGGCGTCGGCGTACTCGGCGAGCGCGGTGGCGTAGCGCAGCTGCGTGTCCGTCTCGTCCCGCTCGATGATCGCCTCCTCGGCCGCGGCGAGGCGCTCGGCGGCCGCGCGCACCGCCGTGGGCGCGACCTGAACGAGCAGGTCGCGCACGGTGCGGTCGTCGCGCACGTGGCCGACGAACTGGTCCATGACCCCGAGGCCGCCGTCGATCACCACCGACCCCGAATCCGGCTTCAGCTCGCCGCGGATGATCCGCAGCAGCGTCGACTTGCCCGCCCCGTTCGCGCCGATCAGCGCGGAGATGCGGCCGTCGCCGACCCGGAACGAGACGTCGTCGAGAAGAGGTCGACCGTCGGCGAGGGTGTACGAGACACCGGAGACGTCGATGTGGCCCATGAGCGGATCCTGACCTGGAAAGCGGACAAAGCCTTCCAGGATAGACGAAACCGCCGCCCACGGGAACGTGGACGGCGGTTTCGGCGAGTAACCCTCAGTGCCGGTAGTTCGGCGCCTCGACGACCATCTGGACGTCGTGCGGGTGCGACTCCTTGAGCCCGGCCGGGGTGATGCGCACGAACTTGCCGCGCTCCTTCAGCTCCGGGATGGTGCGAGCGCCCACGTAGAACATCGACTGACGCAGCCCGCCGAGCAGCTGGTACGCGACCGCGGAGAGCGGGCCGCGGTAGGGCACCTGGCCCTCGATGCCCTCGGCGATGAGCTGCTCGTCGCTCGGGACGTCCGCCTGGAAGTAGCGGTCGCGCGAGTACGAGGTCTTCTTGCCGCGGGTCTGCATCGCGCCGAGCGAGCCCATCCCGCGGTAGTTCTTGAACTGCTTGCCGTTGACGAAGACCAGGTCGCCCGGCGACTCCGCGGTCCCGGCGAGCAGCGAGCCGAGCATGACGGTGTCCGCCCCGGCGACGAGCGCCTTGGCGATGTCGCCCGAGTACTGCAGACCGCCGTCGGCGATCAGCGGGACACCGGCCGGGCGGGCGGCGAGCGACGACTCGTACACCGCGGTCACCTGCGGGACGCCGACACCGGCGACGACGCGGGTGGTGCAGATGGAGCCGGGGCCGACACCGACCTTGATCGCGTCCGCACCGGCGTCGATGAGCGCCTGGGCGCCGGAGCGCGTCGCCGCCTGGCCGCCGATCACGTCGACGTGCGAGGCGCGGGGCTCGTGCTTGAGCCGGCTGATGATGTCGAGAACCCCGCGGCTCTCGCCGTTCGCGGTGTCGACGACGATGACGTCGACGCCCGCGTCGATGAGGGTCATCGCGCGCTCCCAGCCGTCGCCGAAGAAACCGACGGCTGCGCCGACGCGGAGCCGGCCCTCCTCGTCCTTGGTGGCGTTGGGGTACTTCTCGCTCTTGTCGAAGTCCTTGACCGTGATGAGGCCGCGGAGCTTGCCGTCCGCATCCACCAGCGGCAGCTTCTCGATCTTGTGCTCGGCGAAGATCGCGACGGCCGAATCCGGGTCGATGCCGACCGGCGCGGTGATGAGCGGCTGGCGGGTCATCACGTCGCGCACGAGCGTCGTGGAGCGCTCGAAGGGGGAGACGAAGCGCATGTCGCGGTTGGTGATGATGCCGACCAGGGTGCCGTCGGCCTCGACCACCGGGAGGCCGGAGACGCGGAACTGGCCGCACAGCGTGTCCACCTCTTCGACGGTGGCGTCCGACGTCGTGGTCACGGGATTCGTGATCATCCCCGACTCGGACCGCTTCACCTTGTCGACGTGCGACGCCTGGTCCTCGATCGAGAGGTTGCGGTGCAGGATGCCGATGCCGCCCTGGCGCGCCATGGCGACGGCCATGCGCGACTCGGTGACGGTGTCCATCGCGCTGGAGAGCAGCGGGGTGGCCATGGTGATGCGCTTGGTCAGGCGCGTCGAGGTGTCAACCTCGCTCGGGATGACGTCCGTGTACCCGGGAAGGAGCATGACGTCGTCGTAGGTCAAACCGATGAATCCGAACGGATCCGCCTGATCCATTTCACCCCTATCTAGAGTCGCCGCAAGTGTGGATGTCTCATGGTAACGGCAGAAGCTGGGGGCGTATTCCGAGGTTCGTCAGTCCACCGTCGCGAGGTCCAGTTCGGCCTGCCTGCGGCCCTGGTGCGCCGCCACGATCATGTCGACGCTGAGGATGAGAAGGGCGAGCCAGACGATGCCGAAGCCGACCCAGCGCTCCGGCGGCATCGCCTCGTGGAGGATGTCGACGCCGACGAGGAACTGGATGAACGGCGCGAAGTACTGGATGAAGCCCATGTAGACCAGCGGCAGCCGGCGCGAGGCGGAGGCGAAGAACAGCAGAGGGACGGCGGTGATGACGCCGGCGCCGACCAGAAGCACCGCGTGCCACGGCCCCTCGGTGCCGATGGTGAGCCCGGCGGTCACCGCGACGACGATCAGCTGCACGACGGCGACCGGGGTGAGCCACATCGTCTCCAGGGTGAGACCGGAGACGGCGTCCACCCGGCCTCCGACGCGCTTCTTGATGAGGCCGTAGAAGCCGAACGAGAACGCGAGGATGAGCGCGATCCAGGGCACCTGCCCGTACCCGACGGCAAGCACGATCACCGCGACGACGCTGACGCCGACCGCGACCCACTGGGCGATCCGCAGCCGCTCCCGCTGCACGATCACCCCCAGGAAGACGGTGACGATCGGGTTGATGAAGTAGCCGAGCGCGGCCTCAACGACGTGACCGCTCACGGTGGCCAGGACATAGGTCTGCCAGTTCACGTAGATGAGCGCCCCGGCGAGGCCCATCGTCAGGACGACGCGACGGTCGCGCAGCAGAGCGCCGAACGCCCGCCAGGTGCGCGTCACCGTCAGCGCGATCGCACAGAAGGCGAGCGAGAAGATGACGCGCCAGGCCACGATCTCCCACGCCGACGCCGGCACCAGGGAGAGGAAGTAGATCGGCAGGATGCCCCACAGCACGTAGGCCGAGATGGCGTAGATCAGTCCGGACTTGCGGTGCTCGGTGAGGGGCTGTGACACTCCCACGACACTACTCCGCTGTGCCGACATCCGCCGGGCGCGCCGCAGCATGACGAAGGCCCGGATGCATCACGCATCCGGGCCTTCGTGCGAAGAGTCAGCAGGTCAGCGGACCACGACCGCGAGCACGTCGCGAGCCGAGAGGACGAGGAAGTCCTCGCCGCCGAACTTGACCTCGGTGCCGCCGTACTTCGAGTAGATCACCTTGTCGCCGACGGCGACGTCGAGCGGCACGCGGTTGCCGTTGTCGTCGATGCGGCCGGGACCGACGGCCACGACCTCGCCCTCCTGGGGCTTCTCCTTGGCGGTGTCGGGGATGACCAGACCGGAAGCAGTGGTCTGCTCAGCCTCGACCTGCTTGATGACGATGCGATCTTCGAGCGGCTTGATGGAGACCGACACGGTTGACCCTCTTTCTTTGGTTAACGCAGTCTTTTGAGCGAAACGCTGGGTTAGCAAACTCGTGGTGAGAGTGCTAACGATGAGTCTAGAGGGTGCGTTAGCAGTCCCGCAACGTGAGTGCCAGAAGGTAGCGTGAGTGCCATGGACAGGTCCGAACTGGTCGAGCTGCTCAGCCCTGAAGGGCTCCGGCTGCTCGACTCCCTGCCGCCCTATCGCACCGAGAAGGACGTGCTGAGGATGGTCTCCGACCTCCGCAAGGCCGGCCACTCCCCGGGGCTCGTGGCTGCCGTGCTGACGCAGGCGAAGCTGCGCAAGAAGGCGCAGGCGAAATTCGGCGAGTTCGCCTCCCGGATGCTCTTCACCGAGGCGGGTCTCGAACAGGCGACGCGGCTGCCCATCGCCGCCCGGCACGCCGGCCGCTACCGCGCCGCGGGGCTCGAGCGGGTCGCTGACCTCGGCTGCGGGATCGGCGGGGACGCGCTCGCCCTGGCCGCCCTCGAACTCGAGGTGACGGCGGTGGAGGCCGACGAGGTCACCGCCGCGATCGCCGCCTTCAACCTGGCGCCGTTCCCGACCGCCACGGTCGAGCACCGCCGCGCGGAGGATGTCGACCTGCGCTCGTTCGACGGCGTCTTCCTCGACCCCGCCCGCCGCACCGCCGGGCACACCGAGACCGAGCGGCTCACCGACCCGGACGACTACACGCCATCGCTCGGCTTCGCCTACGAGCTGGCGACCGGACGCTCCGTCGGGCTGAAGCTCGGTCCCGGATTCGACCGCGACCTGATCCCGTCCACCGCCGAGGCGCAGTGGGTATCCGCCGACGGGCAGGTCGTGGAGGTCGGGCTGTGGTTCGGAGCGCTCGCCCGGCCGGGCATCCGCCGGGCCGCGCTCGTGGTCCGCGGCGACGACGCGCACGAGCTGACCGCCGAGGCGGACAGCGAGGACGTCGGGACCGGAGAGCTCGGCGAGTACGTCTACGAGCCGGACGGCGCGGTCATCCGCGCCCGGCTGATCGGCGACCTCGCCCGGCGCATCGGCGGCAGGATGCTGGCCGACGGGATCGCATACATCACCGCGGACGAGGCGGTGACGACGCCGTTCGCCGCGGGATTCCGCATCCTGGACACGCTGCCGTACCAGGAGAAGGAGCTGCGCCGCGCGCTGCGCACGCGCGGCGTCGGCACACTGGAGATCAAGAAGCGCGGCGTGGATGTGGACCCCGCCGCGCTGCGCAAACGTCTCTCGCTGAGCGGCGACCGCTCGGCGACCCTGATCCTGACCAGGATCGCCGGGCGGCACACCGCTCTGCTCGCCGAGCGGATCTGACTCCGCTCGGCGCGTGCCTCAGTAGGTGCTGTAGTGCGCCGAGAAGCTCGCGAAGATGATCGCCAGGACGATCCAGTAGATGATCGCGAACGCCACGGCGATGAAGCCGAGGATGATGCCGGTGAGCCAGAAGCCCTTCGCCTGCGGCTCCTTCCTGCGGCCCAGGAAGCCGAGGACGACCGCGGCGGCACCGAACAGGAAGCCGATGCCCCAGATGAAGTTCAGCACGATGCCGACGATGCCGCCGACGAGCGACAGGATGCTCAGAATGGGCGACTTCTGCGCCGGCGTGGCATACGGCTGGGCGTAGCCGGGGGCCGGCTGCCCGTAGGCGGGCTGGCCGTAGGGCTGCTGCGGCTGCTGACCGTATGGCTGCTGCGGCTGACCGTACGGCTGCTGCGGCTGGCCGTAGGGCTGCTGCGGCTGCTGGCCGTACGGCTGCTGGCCGTAGTCCGGCGCCGCGGGCGGGACGGGAGGCGCCGGAGGCGTCGCCGGGGTGTCCGCGGGCGGGACGGGAGCCGCGGGCGGGACGGACCCGGCCCCGTTCTCCCCCTCCGGCTCCGGCGGGACGGCGGGTGCGTTCGGATCGGTCATCGTGCCCATCTCCTTCTGTCTGGCGTATTCCTGAGAGGATGCTGTACCGCATCCATCGTCGCAGCGGCTCAGGGTCGTGTCAACGAGCGGGGTCGGTGCGTGACGGATCCGGGTGGATCAGCCGGCGACCTGGATGTCCGTGACCGGCAGGGTCGAGTCCGCTCCGAAGCCGAGCCCGCTCGGCGCGTGCCCCGCCATGATGAGCTGGGCACCGAGAGCGGCGATCATCGCGCCGTTGTCCGTGCAGAGCGACAGCGCGGGGATGCGCAGCTCGATGCCCGCCTCCGCCGCGCGCTGCACGGCGACCTGCCGCACCCGTGCGTTGGCGACGACGCCGCCGCCGAGCAGCAGTCGCGGAACGTCGTGGTCGAGGCACGCGGCGATCGCCTTGCCGATGAGCACATCCACCACCGCCTCGCGGAAGGACGCGGCGACGTCGGCGATCGGCACCTCCTCGCCGGCGTCCTGCCGCTGCTCCACCCAGCGCGCGACCGCGGTCTTGAGCCCGGAGAAGGAGAAGTCGTAGCGGTGCCTCTCCAGGTCCTTCGGCTTGGTCAGGCCGCGCGGGAAGCGGATGGCGTTCGGGTCGCCGTCGGCGGCGACCCTGTCGATCTCCGGTCCGCCCGGGTACGGCAGGCCGAGCACGCGCGCCACCTTGTCGAAGGCCTCGCCCGCAGCGTCGTCGATGGTCTCGCCGAGCAGCTCGACATCCGACACCAGGTCCCGCACCAGGAGCAGGGAGGTGTGACCGCCGGAGACCAGCAGGGCGACCGTCGGCAGCTCCACGGGATGGCCGGGCCCGCCGTTCGCGTCGAGCACGTCCGCGCCGACGTGGCCGACCAGGTGGTTCACCGCGTACAGCGGCTTGCCGAGCGAGAGCGCGAGAGCCTTCGCGGCGCCGACGCCCACCATCAGAGCTCCGGACAGCCCCGGTCCGCTGGTCACGGCGATCGCGTCCACGTCGGCCAGCTCGATCCCGGCGTCCGCCACGGCGGTCTTGAGGGTCGGAGTGAGCGCCTCGAGGTGGGCGCGCGCCGCGACCTCGGGCACGACGCCGCCGTACCGCGCGTGCTCCTCCATCGACGACGCGATCGTGTTCGCGAGCAGGGTGGTGCCGCGGACGATCCCGACGCCGGTCTCGTCGCAGGAGGTCTCGATGCCGAGGACCAGGGGGCCGGCGTCGGTGGATGCGGTGCTGTTCATGCCAGGGTGGTCTCCGTCGAGGGGATGGCGAGGCGCATCACGATCGCGTCGACGCCGTCCGGCTGGTAGTACTTCGGCCGCACGCCGATCTCCTCGAAGCCGAGCGTGCGGTACAGGGTCTGGGCGTTCGGGTTGTCGGCACGCACCTCGAGGAAGACGTCCCGCGCCCCGCGCTTCCTCGCCTCCCCGATCAGCGCCTGCATCAGCGCCCGCCCCAGGCCGTGGCGGCGCGCGGCCGGCGCGACGGCGATCGTCTGGATGTCTCCCTCCGCCGCCCCGGCCGGGGCGAGCAGGCCGGCGTAACCGTCGATGGTCTCCGGGTCCTCCGGAGGGAAGGCGACGAGGTAGTAACCGTGCTCGCCGGTCACCTCCGCGATCATCGACCGCTCCGACCACGCGTCGTTCACGAAGGTCGCACGCTCCAGCTCCATGATGGCGGGCACGTCCTCGGCGGAGGCGCGGCGCAGCTGCCAGACGCGGCGAGCGCCCGCGGCCGTCACGCGCTCACCCGCTTGGGGCCGGCGGACAGCGTGACGTCGGGGGAACGGAGGTAGAGCGGCTCGTCCCTCTCGAACGGCAGCCCGGCGGCGAAGCGCAGCTCGGCGAGCATCCCGAGCCGGCCCGCGGAGACGGCCTCGGCGTCGAAGCGCGGGATGTCGCGGTGCGGCAGCTCGTCCGGCTTGCCGAGACCGGGCCCGTCGAGCCGGACGGGGAGGCCCGCCTCGTCGGCGCCGGAGTACGCCGTCCAGTAGCGCTCGCGGCGTCGTGCGTCCGTGACGACGAGCAGCGGGCCGGTGTGCCCGCCTGCGTAGCGCTCGAACGCGACCGCGTCGTGGCTCACGACCGGGACGAGAGGCTTGCCTGCGCCGAACGCGAACGCCTTGGCCGCGGCGATCCCGACCCGCAGCCCGGTGAACGGCCCGGGGCCCATCCCGGCGACCACGCCGGAGAGTGCGGCCACCTCGACCCCGGAGAGGCGCATCGCCTCTGCGATCAGCGAGCCGACGACCTCGGCGTGCCGCATGGTGTCGGTCTCGATCACCTCGGAGAGGACGCCGCCGTCGCGGTCGACCACGGCGACGCTCGTTCCGGCGGAGGTGTCGATGGCGAGGAGCATGATTCCAGCCTAAGCGGGATCGGACCAGCGCGGTCCGTAGCCGGTGAGCGTGACGCGGCGGGGCTCGTCGGCGTCGAGGTCATCGTCCACGCCGTCGCCCGCGCCGAGGTCAGTGCCGGTGTCGTCGTCCTCGCGCGTGTCGGCTGCCGCGGCGTCCGAGGCATCCGCGCCGGTGGGCCGGACGATGTCCACCTCCAGCCAGGACTCCGCGACGCCGTCGAGCATCCCGCTGCCCCACTCCACGACGACGACCGAGTGCGCGAAGTCGATGTCGAGATCGTCGAGCTCGAGTGCGCTGCCGAGGCGGTAGGCGTCCACGTGCACGAGCGGCGCGCCGCCGGTCAGGCTCGGGTGGCTGCGCGCGAGCACGAAGGTCGGGCTCGTCACCGGGCCCCGCACGCCAAGACCTTCGCCGATGCCGCGCGTGAGCGTCGTCTTGCCCGCGCCGAGCGGGCCGTTCAGGATCACGAGGTCGCCCGGCCGGAGCATCCCGGCCAGCTCGACACCCAGTGCGTGCATGTCCTCGCTGGTGGCGACCGACAGCTCCCGGACGGACGTGCCGCTCACGCCGCACCGCCACGGTAGCTGCGCCGCAGACGCCCGCCCAGGCGCGTCACGATCTCGTAATTGATGGTGTCCGCGGCCTCCGCCCAGTCGTCGGCGCCGGGGACGCCGGTCGCCGGGTCGCCGAACAGCACGACCTCGTCGCCGACCTCCACATCCGCATCGCCGACGTCGACGACGAACTGGTCCATCGCAACTCGGCCCGCGATCCGGTACCGCTCGCCGCCGATCGAGACCGGGCCGCGCCCGGACGCGTGCCGAGGGATCCCCTCCGCGTAGCCGAGTGGCACGAGCACGAGCGTCGTCTCCTTCTCGGTGCGGTACGTGTAGTCGTACGAGACGCCCGTGCCCGCCTGCACCCTCCGCACCGCCGCGACCCGGCCGCGCAGGGTCATGGCCGGCCGGAGGCCGAGCTCGGCGGCGGACTCGGCGCCGAACGGGCTGAGGCCGTACGAGGCGATCCCGAGGCGCACCATCGAGAAGCGCGACTCCGGGAGGCTCAGCGCGGCCGCGCTCGCGGCGATGTGGGTCAGGTCGGGCGTCAGCCCGGCGGCCGCCGCCCTGGCCAGTCCGTCACGATAGGCGTCGATCGCCGCGCGGTCGTCATCCGGCGACGCGTTGGAGACGTGGCTGAAGATGCCGCGCACGGTCAGGGCGCCGGCCCGCTCCAGCTCGCGGGCACGGACGAACGTCGTATCCCAGTCCCCGGCGGCGACACCGTTGCGGCTCAGCCCGGTCTCCAGTTTGATCTGTACCCGGGCCGGCACGTCGCCCCTGGCAGCTCCGGCGACGGCCTCCAGCTGCGCGATCGACGAGACGCCGATGTCCACTCCGGCGGCGACCGCGTCCACGAAGTCCTCGTCGGGATCGTGCAGCCACGCGAGCACCGGCGCGTCGATGCCTGCCGCGCGCAGCTC
The DNA here is from genome assembly GCF_040050925.1 of Leifsonia sp. NPDC080035. Lineage (NCBI taxonomy): Bacteria > Bacillati > Actinomycetota > Actinomycetes > Micrococcales > Microbacteriaceae > Leifsonia > Leifsonia sp. NPDC080035. The sequence goes on from NZ_CP157390.1 coordinate 490,614, forward strand.
CATCGCCTCCGACAGGTCCGCGACGCCGAGCCAGTCCGCGCCGCCGGCGAGCGCCGCCCTGGCGCACGCGACCGCCCCGTGGCCGTAGGCGTTCGCCTTGACGACGGCCATCACGTGCTCGGTGCCGATCAGCTCGCGCAGGCGGGCGACGTTCGCGGTCACCGCATCCAGGTCGACGACGATCTCGCGGAAGGGAGCGCTCGGCGCGCTCACGAGTCGCGCTCCGTCACCACGAACGCCGTGGCGATGCCCGCATCGTGCGACATCGAGACGTGGATGTGCGCGATCCCCCGCTCGCGCACCTGTCGCTCGACCACCTTGTGCAGCACGAAGCCCGGGTTCCTCTCCTCGTCGGGCACGATCTCCATGTCGTGCCAGCGGACGCCCTCCGACCCTCCGAGCGCCTTGATCAGCGCTTCCTTCGCCGCGAACCGCGCGGCGAGGGAGTGGACGGGCAGGGCGCGCTCCGCCTCGGTGAACAACCGCTCCCGCAGGCGCGGCGTCCGCTCCAGTGATCGCGCGAAACGTGCCAGGTCGACGACGTCGACCCCGATGCCCGCGATCACGAAGGGCTCCTACTCGACCGTGACCGACTTGGCCAGGTTGCGCGGCTGGTCCACGTCCAGTCCCTTCGCGGCGGAGAGCTCCATCGCGAAGATCTGCAGCGGCACGACGCTCAGCAGCGGCTCGAAGAGCGGGGCGGCGAGCGGGATGCGGATGACCTCGTCCGCGAACGGGAGCACGGCGGCGTCTCCGGCCTCGGCGATGGCGATGATGCGGGCGCCGCGGGCGCGGATCTCCTGGATGTTGGAGACGACCTTCTTGTGCATCTCGTCCGACCAGCGCGGGCTCGGCACCACGACGAAGACCGGCTGGCCGGGCTCGATGAGAGCGATCGGGCCGTGCTTGAGCTCGCCTGCAGCGAAGCCCTCCGCGTGGATGTACGCGAGCTCCTTGAGCTTGAGCGCACCCTCCAGTGCGATCGGGTAGCCGACGTTGCGGCCGAGGAAGAGCACGGAGCGGGTGTCCGACATCCAGTGCGCCAGCTGCGCGATCGTGTCGTGCGCCTCGAGGACGGTCGCGATCTTGCCCGGGACCGACTGCAGCTCGTCGATGGCGTCGCGCTGCTGCGCCGGCGTGAGGCTGCCGCGCACGCGCGCCAGGTGCAGGCCGAACAGGTAGAGCGCGGTGATCTGGGCGACGAACGCCTTGGTCGAGGCGACGGCGACCTCCGGGCCGGCGTGCGTGTACAGCGCGGCGTCGGACTCGCGCGGGATGGTCGCGCCCTGGGTGTTGCAGATCGAGATGGCCTTTGCGCCGGCCTCGCGGGCGTACTTGACGGCCATCAGCGTGTCCATGGTCTCGCCGGACTGGCTGATCGAGATGACGAGCGTGCCGTCGGTGATGACCGGCTCGCGGTACCGGAACTCGTGGCTGAGCTCGACGGTGACGGGGACGCGCGCCCACTTCTCGATGGCGTAACTGCCGACCAGGCCGGCGTACGCGGCGGTGCCGCAGGCGACGATCGTGATGCGGTCGATGCCGGTGAAGAAGTCCTCGCCCAGGGCGTCGAGCTCCGGGATGTGCACCGCGCCGTCCGCGAAGCGCCCGCGCAGGGTGTTGGCGACAGCGTCCGGCTCCTCGGCGATCTCCTTGGCCATGAACGACGACCAGCCGCCCTTCTCGGCGGCGGAGGCGTCCCACGCGACCTCGAACGGCTCCACCTCGACGGCGGCGCCGTCGAAGTCGGTGACCGTGACGGAGTCGGGGGTGATGGTGACGATCTGGTCCTGGCCGATCGCGAGCGCGCGGTGCGTGTGCTCGACGAATGCGGCGACGTCCGAGCCGAGGAAGTTCTCGCCGTCGCCCAGGCCGATCACCAGGGGCGAGTTGCGGCGGGCGCCAACGACGACGTGCGGCTGGTCCTGGTGCAGGGCGAGCAGCGTGAACGCGCCTTCCAGGCGGGAGACGACGCGCTGGAACGCCTCGCTCAGGTCACCGGTGGCGCGGTACTCGCGGCCGAGCAGCACGGCGGCGACCTCGGTGTCGGTCTCCGACTCGAAGGCGAATCCGTCGGCGAGGAGCTCGTCCTTCAGAGTCGCGAAGTTCTCGATGATGCCGTTGTGGATGACCGCGAGCCGGCCCTCGTCGCCGAGGTGCGGGTGCGCGTTGCGGTCGGTCGGGCCACCGTGGGTCGCCCAGCGGGTGTGGCCGATGCCGGTGCCGCCGTTCGGGATGCCGTTCTCGGCGAGCTCGTCGGTCAGCGCCGAGAGCTTGCCAGCCTTCTTGGCCGTGCCGAGGCTGCCATCAGGACCGATCACGGCGACGCCGGCCGAGTCGTAACCCCGGTACTCCAGGCGCTTCAGGCCGCCGAGAAGCACCTCGAGGCTCTTGTCGGTACCGACGTACCCCACGATTCCACACATGCACCCGATTGTAACGTGGGGCGAACTGGGAGTTTGCGCCGTGGGCCGTGTCGACGCCGAGGGCAACCACGTGTCCCGCACCCTAGACTTGTCGCCTATGGCTGTGAACGGCGCCGCCCGCGGCGGATCCTCAGGCAACGGCGATTCGACGACCCCGTTCGTGGAGCTGAACCGCTCGGACTGGGCGGAGCTGGCACGGAACACCCGCCTCCCGCTGCAGGAGACCGAGATCGTGCAGCTGCGCGGCCTCGGCGACCCGCTCGACATGCGCGAGGTCGAGCAGGTCTACCTGCCGCTCAGCCGTCTCCTCAACCTGTACGTCGGCGGCGCCAAGCAGCTGCACCGGGTGACGAGCGACTTCCTCGGGGAGCGCGCGGAGCGCACCCCGTTCGTGATCGGCGTCGCCGGGTCGGTGGCGGTGGGCAAGTCCACCATCGCGCGCCTGCTCCGCGAGCTCCTCTCGCGCTGGGACGACACCCCGCGCGTGGAGCTGATCACCACCGACGGCTTCCTGCTGCCGAACGCCGAGCTCGAGCGCCGCGGCCTCATGGAGCGCAAGGGCTTCCCCGAGTCGTACGACCGGCGTGCGCTGCTGCGGTTCGTGACGTCGGTGAAGAGCGGGGCGCCGGAGGTGCGGGCGCCGTTCTACTCGCACCTCAGCTACGACATCGTGCCGGACGCCGAGATCGTAGTCCGCCAGCCGGACGTCCTCATCGTGGAGGGCCTGAACGTGCTGCAGCCCGCCGGCGGCGGCAACCGTCTCGCCGTCAGCGACCTGTTCGACTTCAGCGTCTACGTCGACGCCCGCACCCGGGACATCGCGCACTGGTACGAGGAGCGGTTCCTCAAGCTGCAACGCGGCGCATTCGCGAACCCGAAGTCGTACTTCCACCGCTACGCCGACCTGACCGAGGAGGAGGCACGGTCGCGCGCCGCCTCCATCTGGGCGCGGATCAATGAGCCGAACCTGGTGCAGAACATCCGGCCGACGCGCTCCCGCGCGAAGCTCGTCCTGCGCAAGGACGCCGACCACACGGTGAGCTCCGTCCTGCTGCGCAAGCTCTGAGCGCAGGGTCGCGGGCATGAGGTCTAAGAGCCTCAGGCCGCAAGCACTCCGGTTCCTGGTCTCTGGTCCGCTGTGCGTGGATCCCGTAGGCATGAGCCATGGCAACACCACGTTCGCGTGCCGCGGAACTGTTCGGACAGCGCATCCGACAGGCGCGTCTGGCGCTCGGGATGAGCCAGGAGGACATCGCCAACCTCGCGGACATGCACGTGACCAACTACGGTCGCGTCGAACGCGGGGAGGCCAACTCGGAACTGCACACGATCGTCCGGCTCGCCACCGCCCTCGACACCGACCCGAGCGTGCTGCTCGGCGGACTCTACGGCGACGGCATGCTCCCCGACCGCGAGCGCGCCTACTCGGTGTCGGACTTCATCGCCGCCCGGAAGGCGGCCGAGCGGCCCCGTTGACGACGAACGCCGGCCCCGGGGAACCGGGACCGGCGTTCGAACGGGGTGTACCGCCGCGTCAGACGGTGAGGCGCTCGCGGACCACGTCCGCCAGCTCATTGGCGAGGCGCTCGGCCGTGCTCTGGTCGGCGGCCTCGACCATGACGCGCACCAGGGGCTCCGTGCCGGAGGGGCGCAGCAGCACGCGCCCGGTGTCGCCCAAGGCCGCGACGGCGGTCTGCACCGCCTTCTGCAGCGGCTCGTCGGTGTGCACCGCGTGGTGGTCGACGCCCTTCACGTTCACCATCACCTGCGGGTAGACGGTCATCACCTTCGCGAGCTCGTGCAGCGGCTTGCGCTGACGGGCCATCTCGCTGAGCAGGTGCAGACCGGTGAGGATGCCGTCGCCGGTGGTGGCGAACTCGCGCATGATGACGTGACCGGACTGCTCGCCGCCGAGGGCGTAGTCCTTGTCGTTCATCTCCTCGAGCACGTAGCGGTCGCCGACGGCGGTCTCCACGACACGGATGCCGTTGTCGCGCATGGCGAGCTTCAGCCCGAGGTTGCTCATGACGGTGGCGACGAGGGTGTCGTCGGTGAGCTTGCCGCGCTCCTTCATCCCGACCGCGAGGATCGCCATGATCTGGTCGCCGTCGACGATGTTGCCGTGCGCATCCACCGCGAGGCAGCGGTCCGCGTCACCGTCGTGGGCGATGCCGACGTCGGCGCCGGCGGCGAGGACGGCCTCGGCCAGCTTGTCGAGGTGCGTCGAGCCGACGCCGTCGTTGATGTTCATCCCGTCCGGCGCGTCGCCGATCACGGTCACGCGGGCGCCCGCGTCGGTGAACACCTCCGGCGAGATGCCCGCTGCCGCGCCGTGCGCGCAATCGAGCACGACGTGGATGCCGTCAAGGCGGTGCGGGAGGCTCGCCAGCAAGTGCACGACGTAGCGGTCCTCCGCGTCCGCGAAGCGGCGGATGCGGCCGACGTCTGCGCCGGTGGGGGTCAGCTTCTCGAGGTCGAGGTGCTCCTCGATGCGGTCCTCGACCACGTCGGGCAGCTTGGTGCCGCCGCGCGCGAAGATCTTGATGCCGTTGTCCGGCGCCGGGTTGTGCGACGCAGACACCATGACGCCGAAGTCGGCGTCGAAGTCCGCAATCAGGAAGGCCGTCGCCGGCGTCGGGATCACTCCCGCGTCGTAGACGTCGATGCCGGAGCTGGCGAGACCGGCCGCGACCGCGGCCGAGAGGAACTCGCCCGAGACCCTGGGGTCACGGGCGACGATCGCCGTCGGGCGCTTGCCCGCGGCGCGCCGAGCCTCGGCGCTGCGGCCTCGCGTCAGCACAGCAGCAGCTGACTGAGCGAGGCCGAGCGCGAGGTCGGCGGTGAGCGTACCGTTCGCGAGTCCGCGGACTCCGTCGGTTCCGAAGAGGCGAGGCATGGACCGAAGCCTAGACGCTGGTGGGCGTCAGCGCTTGGAGAACTGCGACGCCTTGCGGGCCTTCTTGAGACCGGCCTTCTTGCGCTCGGTGACGCGGGCGTCACGGGTCAGGAAGCCCGCCTTCTTGAGGGTCGGACGGTTGTTCTCGCGGTCGATCTCGTTCAGCGCGCGGGCGATCGCCAGACGCAGAGCACCGGCCTGGCCCGAGGGGCCGCCACCGGTGATGCGGGCGACGACGTCGTAGGCGCCGATGAGGTCGAGGACCTTGAACGGGTCGGTGATCAGCTGCTGGTGCAGCTTGTTCGGGAAGTAGTCGGCGAACTCACGGCCGTTGACCGTGATGGTGCCGGAACCCGGGACCAGGCGCACGCGCGCGATGGCCTCCTTGCGACGGCCGACGGCCGCGCCGGGGACGGAGAGGACGGCGCGCGGGGCGGCCGGGGCCTCGCTGGCCGGGGTCTCGGTCGAGTAGGACTCGACGTTCTCGACCTGGGCCGAGTCGATGCTGTCTGCGATCTTCGCCACGGTGGTGATAATCCTTTGTCTTAAGTCAGTCGTGAAGGTCGTGGATCGCTTACTGAGCGACCTGGCCGAGCGTGTACTGCTTCGGCTGCTGGGCGGCGTGCGGGTGCTCGCTTCCGGTGTAGACCTTCAGCTTGCGGAGCTGGGCGCGGCCGATCGAGTTCTTCGGCAGCATCCCGCGCACGGCCTTCTCGACGGCGCGCACCGGGTTCTTCTCCAGGAGCTCGGAGTACGTGGTGGCCTTCAGGCCACCCGGGTAACCCGAGTGGCGGTAGGCCTTCTTCTGCGCCGCCTTCTGGCCGGTGAGGGCCACCTTGTCGGCGTTGACGATGATGACGAAGTCGCCCATGTCCATGTGGGGGGCGAACGTCGCCTTGTGCTTGCCGCGCAGCAGCGCGGCGGTGTGGCTGGCGAGACGGCCGAGCACGACGTCGGTCGCGTCGATGATGACCCAGTCGCGCTGGATCTCGTCTGCCTTCGGGGAGTAAGTGCGCGTCACAGTAGTGGCTGCTTTCTGTATCGAACGGAGGAGTTCGTGAATCCCACTCCGATGGGGGTTCGCGTCTCGACGAGGCGGGAACCGAAGCCGGTGGAGGGCTCACGTTCGCGTGTCGCACCGCAGGAGGCGCGGACACCAAGGGTCAATCCTACGCGACACGCCCGGGGCGGTCAAACCGGGGCAGCCCTGGGGCGGGATCGGCTCCGCCCTGGGGCTGAAATCGAGTCCGATCGCGCACTGAGTGCGGCTCGTCGCTCTAGCGTGACCACTATGAGTTCGCTCCTCCACCGTAGCCGCTGGCTCTTCGAACCCGCCGTCGCCATCGTCTTCTTCGTCTTCTGGGCCGTCGCCGAGGTCGGAAGGCACCAGCTCGGTCCGGGCTTGGTTCGCAGCGTCGTACCGTTCTGGGCTGCACTCCTGTTGCTCGCGGTCGCGATCGGATTGTCGCGCATACAGCCGGTTGTGGCGATGTCGGCCGCCACTGCCGTCCTCATCGGGCAGCTGCTCTTCCCCACGGCGATCTTCGACGAGCCGCTGGTCTATGTCGGGCTCGGCATCGTCGCGCTCGTTGTCGCCTCCTGCCTTCGCGGGCGAATGCTGGTCGTCTCCTTCGCCTTCGCCGTCGGCGCCGGGGTCTCGACGGCGGGACTGCTCGCGTGGTGGGTCGGAATCGGCCGTGGAGACATGGGCTCTCGAGCGATGTTCTTCGTCCTCTGCGCGGCCGCGAGCGCCGGGGCCTGGCTGATCGGGGCGTTGATCGGCGCGTGGACGCGGAACCGGGATGCGCAGCTCGAACTCGCCCGTACCACCGCCGAACTGCAAGAGGCCACGACCGAAGCGATCGTCGCCGGGGAACGGGAGCGGATCGCCCAGGACGTGCACGACATCATGGCGCACTCGCTCTCGGTGATCCTCGCGCAGGCCGACGGCGCCCGGGCGCTTGCGGACGCGCGGCCCCAGCAGATGTCGGCCTCGCTCGTGTCGATCGCGGACGCCGCCCGGTCCTCCCTCACAGAGGTGCGGATGCTGATCGAGGGGCTCGTCTCGGACCCCGACGGCGCCGAGACGCCCTCGCTGGCGGACGTCGATGCGCTGGTCGAACGCATGCGGGCTGCCGGGCTGGCGGTGACGGTCGAGCGGTTCGCCGAACCGGCCGGGCTCACGGCGACCCAGGAGCTCGCGGTGTACCGGATCGTGCAGGAGGCGCTGACGAACGCCCTGAAGCACGGGGCTTCTCCCACGGCGGCCCGCGTCGCGCTCGACGCCCGGGGCGGCGGGCTCACGATCTCCGTCTCGTCCCCCGCGGCATCGTCGCCGACAGCGGAACAGCGGGGCGGTCGTGGGGTCCACGGGATGCGCGAACGCGCCAGGCTCGCGGGAGGCTGGCTCGACGCGGGTCCGGACGAGGCGGAGGGCGGGTACCTGGTCACGGCGTACATCCCCGCCGCAGAAGCGGTCGTCGCGTGAGCATCCGCGTCGTCGTGGTCGACGACCAGCCACTGTTCAGCTCCGGCATCGCGATGCTCCTGGAGGCACAGCCCGACCTGGAGTTCGCCGGGGCCGCCCACGACGGCGAGTCCGGCGTCGAGCTCGTCGTGCGGGAGCGCCCGGACGTGGTGCTCATGGACCTGCGGATGCCCGTGCTCGACGGGATCGCGGCGACCGAGCGCATCCGTGCGGCGGTCACGGGCGAGGACGCTCCGAGGATCGTCGTGCTCACGACGTTCGAGCGGGACGAGGCGGTCGCCAGGGCGCTCAGCGCCGGTGCCGACGGATTCGTGCTGAAGGACACCACCTCCGAGTTCCTGATCGCCGCCGTCCGCACGGTCCACGCCGGTCATGCCGTGATCGCGCCGAAAGAGACGGCCGCCCTGTTCCGCGCGGCGGGCGCACGACGCGCGCGCACCGAGGCGATCGCCGCACTCTCCGCGCGCGAGAAGGAGGTGTTCGTGCTGGCGGCGAGGGGGCTCAGCAACGCCGAGGCAGGCCAGGCCGCGTTCATAACGGAGGCGACGGTGAAGAGCCACATGCGCAGCATCCTGCAGAAGCTGGGGCTCACCTCGCGCGTGCAGTTGGTCGCGTTCGCGCACGAGAACGGCCTGGTGCACTGAGGACCGCGACCGTCAGAGCGTGCGCATCCCCCGCGTCTGCTCCGCACGTGTTGCGAGCTCCGCGTCCGGCGGGTAGCCCACCTCCAGCAGGGTCAGCCCCCGCGCCGGCATCACCTTGAACGCGCTCGTGCGGCGCTGCTCGTCACGCAGTCGCACCAGGTCGCCCGGCGTGAGCTTGCCCTCGCCGACCTCGACGCAGGCGCCGACGAGGGCCCGCACCATGCTGTGGCAGAAGGCGTCGGCGCCGACCTCGCCGACAAGCACGCCGTCGTCGTCGCGGCGCCACGAGAACGCCTGGAGGGTGCGGATGGTCGTCGCGCCCTCCCGTGCCTTGCAGTAGCTGGCGAAGTCGTGCAAGCCGAGAAGACCGTGGGCGGCCAGGTCCATCCCGTCGACGTCCAGAGTGGAGGCGACCCACGCCGTGCGGTGCCGCTGCAGCGGGTCACGCAGCGCCGCCCGGTCGGCGACGCGGTACTCGTAGCGCCTCCACAGCGCCGAGAAGCGCGCGTCGAACCCGGCGGGGGCCTCGCTCGCGCGCAGCACCACCACGTCCGGCACGGGGCCGAGGACGCCGTTCACGCGCCGGGCCAGCGCATCGGCCGGTTCCAGAGGTGGACGCTTCCCGTGCGGCTTCCGCAGCAGCGCCACCTGGCCGGGGTCGAGGTCGACGTGCGCCACCTGACCGGTCGCGTGAACGCCCGCGTCCGTCCGTCCCGCGACCGTGAGCGTCGGCGGCTCCCCCGCCCGGCGGAAGATCGTCGCGAGGGCGGCCTCCAGCGTCCCCTGCACCGTCCGCTGGTCCGGCTGGCGCCCCCAGCCGTTGAAATCGGTGCCCTGGTAGGCGATGTCGAGACGGAATCGCGTCGCCTGCTCGGTCATCCCACGATTCTAGAGAAGGCTGTCAGCGGCCCTTGCTACGCTGGCCGCTTCCGTGCCCGCCGACCCCCTCGCACACCCGATGCCCCACCTCACCGTCCAGCCGACCGTCACCGTCGCACCCGCGGCGCAACCGGCGCCGGCAGCCCCCTCGGCGACGCGCCGCTACGCCGGACTCGACGGGCTGCGCGCGATCGCCGTCGTCACCGTGCTCGTGTATCACCTGTTCCCCGGCGTGCTCCCCGGCGGCTTCATCGGCGTCGACATCTTCTTCGTGATCAGCGGATTCCTGATCACCAGCCTGCTGCTGCGCGAGCGGTCCGAGACGGGGCGCGTCGACCTGCGCGGGTTCTGGACGCGGCGGGTCCGCAGGCTGGTGCCCGCGATCGCCGCACTCGTGGTGGTCTGCTCTGCGATCGCACTGGCGATCGGCGGCGACGTCCTCGTCGGTATCCCGCGGCAGATCCTCGGCGCGTCGACGTTCAGCGCCAACTGGCTCTCGATCGCCGCCGACTCCAGCTACTTCGCACAGGGCGCGCCGGAGCTGTTCCGCAACCTGTGGTCGCTCGCCGTCGAGGAGCAGTTCTACCTCGTCTGGCCGCTCGCCCTGCTGGCGATCGCCCTCATCCGGCACTGGGGGGCGCGGCTCGCGATCGTCCTCGCGATCGCGGCGGCGTCGGCCATCGAGATGGCGCTGCTCACCTCCCCCGGCTCCGACCCCACGCGCGTCTACTTCGGCTCGGACACCCACAGCTTCGGGCTCGCGCTCGGTGCGGCGCTCGCCCTGCTCATCGCCCGGCTCCGTCCTCTGGACCTGGACGCCGGCGAGACCGCGGCCCAGGTCTTCGTGCGACGCTGGCTGCCGCCGCTCGGGGTCGCGGCCGTCTTCGCGCTCGTCGTCGCGGCGTACGGGATGCACGACGAAGCAGCGTTCACGTTCCGCGGCGGACTCCTGCTGGTCAGCCTCGCCACCGCCGTCGCCATCGGCGCCGCGGTGCTGCCCGGCTCCGGCCTCGGCCGCCTGCTCGACGCCGCTCCGCTGCGCTGGGTTGGCGCGCGCTCCTACGGTCTCTACCTCTGGCACTGGCCCGTGTTCGTGCTGGTGTGCGCCGCCATCCCGGACGAGAACGACCCGCAGACCGCCGTGGTGGTCGGTCTCGGCGCGCTGGCCTGCTCGGTCGCGGCCGCGCTGCTCTCCTACCGCTACCTGGAGCAGCCGATCCGGAGGCACGGGTTCCGGGGAGCGCTCCGGCGGCTGCGGATGCGGTCGCGGCAGTCGCGCGCGGCCCGCATCTGGACCTGGGCCGGTGCCGCGGTCTCCGCTGGACTGGTCGCCGCGACGGTCGCCGCCATGCTGGCTGCCCCGGCGGCGACCGGGGCCGAGCGGTTCATCCAGCAGGGCGCCGCTTCGCTGAAGAGCAGCCCCGCTCCCGCGCCGGCACCCAGCAGCTCCTCCACGCTGCGGACCCCGCCCGACCCTCACCCGGTGGCACAGGGCCGCGACATCGTCGCGTTCGGCGACTCGGTGATGCTCGCGTCCGCGCCGGCCCTGCAGGAGGGCTTCCCCGGGATCGGCATCGACGCCGTGGTGTCCCGGCAGATGCACACCGCGCCGGAGCTGGTGGCCGCAGCGGCGCACGCCGACGCCCTCCGCCCGGTCGTCGTCATCGGGCTCGGGACGAACGGTTCGATCTCCGAGGACTCGCTCGACCGCGTGCTCGAGACCATCGGCCCGCGTCGCGGACTCGTCCTCGTCACCGTGCAGGCGCCACGGTCGTGGACACCCGGGGTGAACAGCACGCTCGAGGCGTTCGCCGCGAAGCATCCCGACCGCGTCGTGATCGCCGACTGGCGCGGAGCGATCGCCGGGCACCTCGACCTGCTCGCGGACGACCAGATCCATCCGGGTGCCCGGGGCGGGAAGATCTACGCCGACGCCCTCCACCGCGCGCTGCTCCAGCTCGCCGAGCACTCCACGGTCCGCGTCGCGAATCCCTGGGACCAGGCGGCCCCGCGCCCGCAGTAGCCGGGCAGTGACTCAGTACGCGATGACGAGCCCGGTCTCTCTGTTGGTCTCGACGAAGCCCATCCCGGTGTAGAGACCCAGCGCGCCGCTCGGGTTCTCGGCGTCCACGTCGAGGGTCACCCGCTCCCAGCCGAGCGCCGCGCACGCGGACATGGACGCGGCGAGCAGCGCCGGTGCGATCCGCTTCCCGCGGTGCGCGCGCGTGGTGCCGAGCATGGAGATGTACGCGCCGGTGAAGCCCTGGCTCACCCAGTCCTCCTCGTTCACTTGGGACAGCAGGAACCCGGCGACCTCGTCGCCGGCGATGGCGACGAAGGAGACGTCCGCGCGGAACGTGCCGGACAGGAACGACTCCCACTGCTCGTCGCTGAGAGGCTGACTGCCCCAGTGGTCGAGGAAGGCCTCATCCCGGGCGGCGTGCACCGCGGCCGACAGCTCGGGCGTATACGGCACGATCCGCACCTCCTCGGTCGGCACGACACCGGGGATCGCCTCGGCGAGCGAACGCTCGAGCGACAGGAAGTATCGCACCGGCTCGAGTCCGGCACGACGGAGCAGCCGCTCGCGCTGCGGAGCGCGGGCATCCGCATAGCCGACGATCCAGCCGGGCAACCGCTTCTCCGATGCCGACAGCTTCTGCCGCCCGCGAGCGATCTGCCAGGCCAGCAACTCCCTCCCGATGCCGCGCCCCCAGAAGTCGGGATGCACTCCCCCGTTCAGGAACTCGCGCACCAGCGTCTCCTGCCGGGGCGGCTCCAGGACGCTGCCGGCCGCGACGGGGCGGCCGTCGGAGGAGAACCCGATCAGGGTGTCGCGCTCCAGGTCCAGGAAGCTGTAGCCGAGCTCCTCCTCCACCTCCTCGCGCGTCGCGAGGTAGTTGGGGTGCTCGACGGCGTCGATCGCGCGCACGACCTCGTGCACCGCGTCCACGTCGTCCGGGGTTGCCGGCCTCCACTCGGCGACGAGGGGATGCGCCGGCCGGTGCGTCGGCGGCGCGGTCACCCGCTCGCGCAGCGGGGGCAGGTCATCGCTCGTCGTCTCGTGCATCCCGCCAGCCTATTGGGGCGCGGTGCAACGACGAAGGCCCCGCATCCGTGTGGATGCGGGGCCCTCGTGTGCTGACAGGCGTCAGGCCTTCTCGGCCTCGGCCTCCGCGGTGGTCTCCTCCGCGGCGGTCTCGTCGCCGGTGGCCTCCTCGACGACCTCGGCCTCGGTGGCCGTGGTCTCCTCGGACGCGGTCTCGTCGGCGGCGGTCTCCTCGACCGGAGCCTCCTCGACCGGAGCGGCCTTCGGGGCTGCGGCCTTCTTGGCCGGCTTGGCCTTCGGGGCGACGGGCTCGAGAACGAGCTCGATCTGCGCCATCGGCGCGTTGTCACCCTTGCGGTAGCCGAGCTTGGTGATGCGGGTGTAGCCGCCCTCACGCTCGGCGACCAGCGGCGCGATCTCGGTGAAGAGCTCGTGGACGACGGCCTTGTCCTGGATCACGGACAGCACGCGACGGCGGGCGTGCAGGTCGCCGCGCTTCGCGAACGTGATCAGACGCTCGGCGTAGGGACGCAGGCGCTTGGCCTTGGTCTCCGTCGTCTTGATGCTCTTGTGGGTGAACAGCGCGGCAGCCAGGTTGGCGAGCATCAGACGCTCGTGCGCGGGGCCGCCCCCGAGGCGGGGGCCCTTGGTGGGCTTAGGCATGATCGGTTATCTCCAGTGTTGAAAAAGGTCTGATGGCGAGGTCGAGCGACGTGCCTCAGATGGTGGTGGACTCGTCCTCGTCGTACCCGCTGTAGAAGTGGGCGCCGTCGAACCCGGGGACCGAGTCCTTCAGCGACAGACCCATCTCCGTCAGCTTGTCCTTGACCTCATCCACCGACTTCTGACCGAAGTTGCGGATGTTCATGAGCTGCGTCTCCGACAGCGAGACGAGCTCGCTCACGGTGTTGATGCCCTCGCGCTTGAGGCAGTTGTAGGAACGGACCGACAGGTCCAGGTCCTCGATCGGCATCGACAGCTCGGAGCTGAGGACCTGGTCGACCGGCGCCGGGCCGATCTCGATGCCCTCGGCAGCGCTGTTGAGCTCGCGCGCCAGACCGAACAGCTCGACGAGCGTGCGGCCTGCGGACGCGATGGCGTCGCGCGGGCTGATCGCCGGCTTGGTCTCGACATCGACCACGAGACGGTCGAAGTCGGTGCGCTCGCCCGCACGGGTGGCCTCGACGCGGTAGGTGACCTTCAGGACCGGGGAGTAGATCGAGTCGATCGGGATCTGGCCCGCCTCGGAGTACTCGTTGCGGTTCTGCTGCGCCGAGACGTAGCCGCGGCCGCGCTCGATGGTCAGCTCGACCTCGAACTTCGCCTTGTCGTTGAGGGTCGCGATGACCAGCTCGGGGTTGTGGATCTCCACACCGGCCGGAGCCGAGATGTCAGCGGCGGTGACCTGACCGGCGCCGGTCTTGCGGAGGTACGCGGTGATCGGCTCGTCGTGCTCGCTCGAGACCACGAGACCCTTGATGTTCAGGATGATCTCGGTGACGTCCTCCTTGACACCCGGCACGGTGCTGAACTCGTGCAGCACGCCGTCGATGCGAATGCTGGTGACCGCGGCGCCGGGGATGGAGGAGAGCAGGGTGCGGCGCAGGGAGTTGCCGAGGGTGTAGCCGAAGCCCGGCTCCAGCGGCTCGATGACGAACCGCGACCGGAACTCCGAGATGTTCTCTTCGGTGAGCGTAGGACGCTGTGCAATGAGCACTATTGATTCCTTTCGGCTAAGTGTCCGCTATATGACACTTGCGTTGAGTGAGGTGGGGTTCGTCACGCCGTCAGGCGGCGGCCCGAGATGGACCGCCGCCTGGGCGGACGAGAAGAGAACTAGACGCGGCGACGCTTCGGCGGGCGGCAGCCGTTGTGCGCCTGGGGGGTGACGTCGTTGATCGAGCCGACCTCGAGGCCTGCGGCCTGGAGGGAGCGGATCGCGGTCTCGCGGCCCGAACCCGGACCCTTGACGAAGACGTCCACCTTCTTCATTCCGTGCTCCTGGGCCTGACGCGCGGCCGACTCGGCCGCGAGCTGCGCGGCGAACGGGGTCGACTTGCGCGAGCCCTTGAAGCCGACGCCGCCGGACGATGCCCAGCTGATGACCGCACCGGTGGTGTCGGTGATCGAGACGATGGTGTTGTTGAAGGTGCTCTTGATGTGGGCCTGGCCCACAGCGATGTTCTTCTTTTCCTTCTTGCGCGGCTTGCGAGCGGCCGACTTGGGTGCTGCCATTTTCTTTCTCCTTCAGTCCTGTTGTCGGCCTAGCGAGCCTTCTTCTTACCGGCGACGGTGCGCTTCGGGCCCTTGCGGGTGCGCGCGTTCGTCTTGGTTCGCTGGCCGCGGACCGGGAGGCCCTTGCGGTGGCGGATGCCCTCGTAGCTGCCGATCTCGACCTTGCGGCGGATGTCGGCGGCGACCTCACGGCGGAGGTCACCCTCGACCTTGAAGTTGCCTTCGATGAAGTCGCGCAGTGCGACGAGCTGGTCGTCGGTCAGGTCCTTGACGCGGATGTCGCCGGAGATCCCGGTCTCGCGAAGGGTCTGCAGCGCACGCGTGCGCCCGACGCCGTAGATGTAGGTGAGTGCGACCTCCACGCGCTTCTCGCGCGGGATGTCGACGCCTGCTAGACGTGCCATGGTGTGGCTTCTCCTGTATTGAGTGGAGGTCTTCAGCAGTCCCGGTGCCCCGGCCTCCTCCGGGGGTGTCCCCCGCGTCCGTCAGACGGCGCGGGTTCTGGGATTGCCTCGATATTCAGTTGGGATCGGCTGCGATCAGCCCTGGCGCTGCTTGTGGCGCGGGTTCTCGCAGATGACCATGACCCGGCCGTTACGACGGATGACCTTGCACTTGTCGCAGATCCTCTTGACGGAGGGGTTGACCTTCATGAGTGTTTCTTACCTTTGTTCGCTGTCCTCGTACCTCGCCAGGGGCTACCCGGTGGCGTGGCCGTTACTTACAGCAGACCTTTACTTGTAGCGGTAGACGATCCGGCCGCGGGTCAGATCGTAGGGGCTCAGCTCGACGATCACGCGGTCCTCGGGGAGGATGCGGATGTAGTGCTGACGCATCTTGCCGGAGATGTGGGCAAGAACCTTGTGACCATTGGTCAGCTCGACGCGGAACATCGCGTTCGGGAGCGCCTCGATCACAGATCCTTCGATCTCGATGACACCGTCTTTTTTGGCCATAGCCTCACTGTCGCTAAAAGTTGGGGTTTGCTGGTCGTGCGTTGACTGGGATCACGGCATGCGGAAAGCACGCCTAAGACACCAAGGATCAATCTTATGGGAAGTCCGCCGGATTCGCCAATCCTGGTCTATGATCTGCTCCCGCTCTCAGCGAACGCGCGGTTCAGGCGATCGGGGCCGGGGTGATGCCGAACGGCGCGAGACCCGCGGCACCGCCGTCCTCCGCGGTGAGCACCCAGATCCCGCCGGCGTGCACGGCGACACTGTGCTCCCAGTGCGCGGCGGCCGAGCCGTCCTCGGTGGCGACGGTCCAGCCGTCGTCCTTCACGTAGGTGTCCTGGTCGCCCAGGACCACCATCGGCTCGATCGCGACGACGAGTCCCGGCTTCACCTCCGGGCCCTTCGCCCGGACCCGGTAGTTGAAGACCGGTGGCTCCTCGTGCATCCGCCGGCCGATGCCGTGGCCGATGTAGTCGGTGAGGATGCCGTAGTCGCCCTGCGACTCGATGTAGTCCTCGACGGCCTCCCCCACCTCGTTGAGGTGCCGCGCCGTCGCCAGTCGCGCGATGCCGTGCCAGAGCGACGCCTCGGTCACGTCGGAGAGGCGCCTGCGTTCGGCGACGACCTCCGGGCGGGCGGGATCCGGCAGCACGAAGGTGCGCGCCGCATCGCCGTTCCAGCCCTCCTGGATCGCACCGCTGTCCACGGACACGATGTCACCCGGCTGCAGGATGCGTGCGCCCGGGATGCCGTGCACGACCTCGTCGTTCACCGAGGCGCAGATGGTGTGGTGGTAGCCGGCCTCGAGCTTGAAGTTCGACGCGGCGCCCAGCGCCTCGATCGCCGCCTCGGCGATCCCGTCGAGCTCGAGGGTCGTGACACCCGCGGCGACCGCATCGGCGACGGCCGACAGCGATGCCGCGGTCGCCCGGCCCGGCGCGACCATGAGACGCAACTGGGCAGGCGACTTGTAGATGGACTTTTTGAACACCACGAAGGCTACGCGACGGGCTCGTCGGCGCCGGTGAGCGGGTGGATGCCGCGATCGGCGAGCGCCTCGCGGACGCGCGTCGCGACCTCGTCGATGCCGCCGAGGCCGTCGACCTCGACCAGCAGCCCGCGCTCACGGTAGACGTCGATCAGCGGCGAGGTCTCGCGAAGGTAGACCTCCTGGCGGTGCCGGATGGCCTCCTCGGAGTCGTCGGCGCGACCCTGCTCCTGCGCACGCTTGCTGAGCCGGGCGACGATCTCGTCCTGGTCGGCGACCAGCTGGATGACCGCCTGCAGCTCCTGGCCCTTCGACGCGAGCAGCTCGTCCAGGAAGCGGACCTGGTCGAGCGTGCGCGGGTACCCGTCGAGCAGGAAGCCGCCCTGGGCGTCCTCCTCCTCCAGACGGTCGGTGACGAGCTGGTTGGTCAGGCTGTCCGGAACATAGTCGCCGGCGTCCACGATGGCCTTCACCTGCAGACCGAGCGGGGTCTCGTTCTTGATGTTCGCCCGGAAGATGTCGCCCGTGGAGATGTCGGGGATCCCGTACGCGGTGCTGATGCGGGAGGCCTGAGTGCCCTTGCCCGCTCCGGGAGGTCCGACGATCAGCATACGGGTCAACGCAGAAGCCCTTCGTAGTGCCGCTGCTGGAGCTGGGAGTCGATCTGCTTGACCGTCTCCAGACCAACACCGACGATGATCAGGATGGACGTGCCGCCGAACATGAAGTTCTGACTGGCGCCGAGCAATGCGAACGCCACCAGCGGGATCAGCGCGATGACACCGAGGTAGATCGAGCCGGGGAGGGTCACGCGCGTGAGCACGTAGTCCAGGTACTCGGCCGTCGGGCGTCCCGCGCGGATGCCGGGGATGAAGCCGCCGTACTTCTTCATGTTGTCCGCGACCTCCTCCGGGTTGAACGTGATCGCGACGTAGAAGTACGTGAAGCCGACGATCAGGAGAAAGTACAGGAGCATGTAGAGCGGGTGGTCGCCCTTGGTCAGATAGTTCGTGATCCAGGTCACCCACGGAGCCGGAGCCTTGCCGGCGGCGGGCTGGTTGAACTGTGCGATCAGCGCGGGCAGGTACAGCAGCGACGACGCGAAGATGACGGGCACGACGCCGGCCATGTTCACCTTGATCGGGATGTACGTGTTGTTCCCGCCGTAGGTCCGCCTGCCGACCATCCGCTTGGCGTACTGCACGGGGATGCGGCGCTGGGACTGCTCGACGAAGACGACGGCGGCGACGATGAGCAGGCCGATGGCGATCACGACCAGGAGGACCTCGATGCTCTGCGACTGCGCGATGGCCCAGAGCGAGCTCGGGAACTGCGCGGCGATCGAGGTGAAGATGAGGAGCGACATGCCGTTGCCGATGCCGCGCTCGGTGACGAGCTCGCCCATCCACATGATGAGGCCGGTGCCGGCGGTCATGGTGATGACCATGAGCATGATCGCGTACCAGGAGTCGTCCGTGACGAGCTGCTGGCACTGCTGGACGGCGGTCGAGCCGAACAGGGCGCCCGAGCGGGCGACCGTGATCAGCGTGGTCGACTGGAGCACGCCGAGCGCGATGGTGAGGTAACGCGTGTACTGCGTCAGCTTGGCCTGACCGGCCTGACCCTCCTTGTAGAGGGTCTCGAAGCGCGGGATGACCACGCGCAGCAGCTGCACGATGATCGACGCGGTGATGTACGGCATGATGCCGAGCGCGAAGATCGAGAGCTTGAGGAGTGCGCCGCCCGAGAACAGGTTGACGAGCGAGTAGAGGCCCGAGGTGTCCTGGTTGGCGTTCAGACAGGTCTGCACATTGGCGAAGTCGACGAACGGCGCGGGGATGAAGGATCCCAGCCGGAACAGGGCGATGATCCCCAGCGTGAAGAAGATCTTGCGGCGAAGATCCGGGGTGCGGAAGATCCGCGCGACGGCGCTAAACAAGGTGCGTCCTGCTTTCCTGTAAGAGTCAGTCGGGTGACCGGTACCCCGGCCACCCGACTGCGCTGCTTTACGGGCGGCTACTTGATGGAGCCACCAGCGGCGACGATCTTCTGCTCAGCAGAGCCGGAGACCTTGTCGACCGCAACGTTCAGCTTAACCGCAATGTCCCCGTTGCCGAGAACCTTGACCTTCTCGTTCTTGCGAACGGCGCCCTTGGCGACGAGGTCCGCGACGGTGACGTCACCGCCGGACGGGTACAGCTCGGCGAGCTTCTCCAGGTTCACGACCTGGTACTCGACGCGGAACGGGTTCTTGAACCCGCGCAGCTTCGGCGACCGCATGTGGAACGGAAGCTGGCCACCCTGGAACCCGGGACGGACCTGGTAGCGGGCCTTCGTACCCTTGGTACCGCGGCCGGCCGTCTTACCCTTCGAGCCCTCACCGCGTCCGACGCGGGTCCGGTCCTTCTTGGCACCGGCGGCGGGACGCAGGTGGTGCACCTTCAGGACCTGCTCGCGCGGGGCGGCGACGTCCTTCTTGGCCGAGGCCTTCTTCGCCGGGGCGGCGACGGTCTCGTCCGTGCTGGAGGCGGCGGCCTTGTCGGCGGCGGCCTTCGCCGGCGCCTTCTTGGCCGGAGCCTTCTTCGCGGTGGTCGCCTTCTCGGCAGCCGGCTTGGCGGCGGCCTTGGTGGCGGGCTTCTTGGCGGCGGCCGGCTTCTCGGCAGCCTCAGTGTTCGGCTTGTCGTCAGCCATTAGTCGATCTCCTCAACCTTCACCAGGTGAGCGACGGTGTTGACGTACCCGCGGTTCTGCGGGGTGTCCTCGCGGACGACGACGTCACCGATGCGCTTCAGTCCCAGACTGCGCAGCGTGTCGCGCTGGTACTGCTTCTCGCTCACTTTCGACTTGATCTGCGTGATCTTCAGACGCGCAGCCATCAGGCACCTGCCTTCGCGCTCGCGGCGGCCTCGGCCGCCTCAGCCTCGGCACGCAGCAGGCGAGCCGGAGCCACCTGGTCGTAGTCGAGCCCACGGCGGGCAGCGACGGCACGAGGCTCCTCGAGCTGCTGCAGCGCCTCGACGGTCGCGTGCACGATGTTGATCGTGTTGGACGAGCCGAGCGACTTGCTCAGCACGTCGTGGATGCCGGCGCACTCCAGCACGGCGCGCACCGGACCACCGGCGATAACACCGGTACCGGCGGCGGCCGGACGCAGGAGGACCACACCGGCGGCGGCCTCACCCTGCACCGGGTGCGGGATGGTGTTGCCGACGCGCGGAACCCGGAAGAAGTTCTTCTTCGCCTCCTCGACGCCCTTCGAGATCGCCAGCGGCACCTCACGGGCCTTGCCGTAGCCGACGCCCACCAGGCCGTTGCCGTCTCCGACGACCACGAGAGCGGTGAAGCTGAAGCGACGACCACCCTTCACGACCTTGGAGACGCGGTTGATGGTGACGACGCGCTCCAGGAACTGGCTCTTGTCGGCGTCGCGGCTGCCGCGGTCACGGTTGGGGTTGCGCTCACGGCCACCACGGCGCGGCTCGCGCTCGTTGCGGGTGCTCTCGGTGGACGCAGCGGTCTCCACCGGCGCCTCGGCCACTGCCTGGTCGGCCACGGTCTGCTCCTTGTTGTCACTCACAGGTTCAATCCACCCTCTCGAGCTCCCTCGGCGACAGCAGCGACGCGACCCGCGTACTTGCTGCCACCACGGTCGAAGACGACCGCCTCGATGCCGGCGCTCTTCGCACGCTCGGCGACGAGCTCGCCGACCTTGCGGGCCTTCGCGGTCTTGTCACCGTCGAAGGTGCGCAGGTCCGACTCCATGGTCGACGCGGAGGCCAGCGTGTGGCCCTTCGCGTCGTCGACGACCTGCACGAAGACGTGGCGGGCCGAACGGGTCACGACCAGGCGCGGACGAACCGCGGTGCCCTCGATCTTCTTGCGAAGGCGGGTGTGACGACGGTCACGTGCGGCCGCCTTGCTCTTTCCTCTGGTACCCAGAGCCATGATTACTTACCAGCCTTTCCGGCCTTGCGACGGACGACCTCGCCGGCGTAGCGCACACCCTTGCCCTTGTACGGCTCGGGCTTGCGGATCTTGCGGATGTTCGCGGCGACCTCGCCGACCGCCTGCTTGTCGATCCCGCTGACGGTGAGCTTGTTGTTGCCCTCGACCGTGAACGTGATGCCTGCCGGCGGCTCGACGGTGACCGGGTGCGAGAAGCCGAGCGCGAACTCGACGGCCGCACCCTTCTGCGCGACGCGGTAACCGGTGCCGACGATCTCCAGGCCCTTCGTATAGCCCTGGGTGACGCCGATGATGTTGTTGTTGATGAGGGTGCGGGTGAGGCCGTGCAGCGAACGCGACTCGCGCTCGTCGTCCGGACGGGTGACCAGGACCTGGCCCTCCTCCAGCTTCACCTCGATCGGGTTCGCGACGGTGAGGCTGAGCTCACCCTTCGGACCCTTGACGACGACGGCCTGGCCGTCGATCTTCACATCGACCCCTGCGGGGACGTCGATGGGCAGTCTTCCAATACGCGACATGGCGGGTTACCACACGTAGGCGAGGACTTCCCCACCCACGCCCTTCTTCTCAGCCTGGCGGTCCGTGAGCAGACCGGAGGAGGTGGACAGGATGGCGACGCCGAGCCCGCCGAGGACCTTGGGGATCTCGGTGGACTTCGCGTAGACGCGAAGGCCGGGCTTGGACACGCGCTTGATACCGGCGATGGAACGCTCGCGGTTCGGGCCGAACTTGAGCTTCAGCGTCAGGGTCTGGCCGACACGGGCGTCGGTGACCTCCCAGCCGGAGATGTAGCCCTCGGAGGTGAGGATCTCGGCGATGTGCGACTTGAGCTTCGAGTGCGGCATCGACACGGTGTCGTGGTGAGCCGAGTTCGCGTTGCGCAGTCTGGTCAGCATGTCTGCGACCGGATCTGTCATTGTCATTTCGGTTTTCCTTCTGTCACCAGGTTTCGTTCAGCCGTTACACGACTGACGACCTGTGGTGGAAGTGGGCCGGCCGGGTGGCCGGCCCACAAGTAGACAAGGCTACTAGAGCTGTTGCTGCTAGTTCGCCGCATCCGCGGAACGGAAGGGGAAGCCGAGCTGCTTGAGCAGTGCACGACCCTCCTCGTCGTTCTTCGCGGTGGTCACGACCGTGATGTCCATACCGCGGACGCGGTCGATCCTGTCCTGGTTGATCTCGTGGAACATCGACTGCTCCGTGAGACCGAACGTGTAGTTGCCGTTGCCGTCGAACTGACGGTCGCTCAGGCCGCGGAAGTCCCGGATACGGGGCAGCGCGAGCGAGAGCAGGCGGTCGAGGAACTCCCACATCCGGTCGCCGCGCAGCGTGACGTGCGCACCGATCGGCTGTCCCTCGCGCAGCTTGAACTGCGCGATGGACTTGCGGGCCTTGGTGACCTGCGGCTTCTGGCCGGTGATCAGGGTGAGGTCGTTGATCGCACCGTCGATCACCTTGCCGTCGCGAGCAGCCTCGCCCACGCCCATGTTGACGACGATCTTCACCAGACCGGGCACCTGGTGCACGTTGGTGAAACCGAAGTCGCTCTTGAGCTGAGCGGAGATGTCGGTCTTGTACTTCTGCTTCAGGCGAGGCTGGATTTTGCCAGCACTCGTTGCAGTGTCCGTCATTACAGGTCCTTACCAGACTTCTTGGCGTAACGAACGCGGACCGTCTTGGTGACGCCGTCCTTCGTAACGGTCTCGGTGCGGAAGCCGACGCGGGTCGGCTTCTTGGTCTCGGGGTCAACCAGCGCCACGTTGGAGACGTGGATCGGAGCCTCGTGGGTCTCGATGCCGCCGGTCTTCGTGCCACGCTGCGTCTGGCCGACGCGCACGTGCTTGGTCACGAAGTTGACGCCCTCGACGATGACGCGGTTCTTCTCCACGAGAACCTCGATGACGCGACCCTGCTTGCCGCGGTCACCACCGCGGGCCTGCGAGCGGCCCGAGATGACCTGGACCAGGTCGCCCTTCTTGATGTTCGCCATGGGTTACAGCACCTCCGGGGCCAGCGAGATGATCTTCATGAACTTCTTGTCGCGAAGCTCACGGCCGACCGGTCCGAAGATACGGGTGCCACGGGGGTCACCGTCGTTCTTCAGGATCACGGCGGCGTTCTCGTCGAACTTGATGTAGGAGCCGTCCGGGCGGCGGGTGTTCTTCCGCACGCGCACGACGACGGCCTTGACGACATCGCCCTTCTTGACGTTGCCGCCGGGGATCGCGTCCTTGACCGTGGCGACGATGACGTCGCCCAGGCCGGCGTAGCGACGGCTGGATCCGCCGAGGACACGGATGGTCAGGAGCTCCTTGGCACCCGTGTTGTCGGCGACCTTGAGTCGGGATTCCTGCTGAATCACTTGGCCTTCTCCAGAATCTCAACCAGGCGCCACCGCTTGCTGGCGCTCAGGGGGCGGGTCTCGTTGATGAGAACGAGGTCGCCGATGCCGGCGGTGTTGTTCTCATCGTGCGCCTTCACCTTCGAGGTGCGGCGGAGGACCTTGCCGTACAGGGGGTGCTTCACGCGGTCCTCGACCTCGACGACGATGGTCTTGTCCATCTTGTCGCTGACGACGTACCCGCGACGGGCCTTGCGGTAACCACGGACGAGGGCCTCGTCGGCCGCCGACTCCGCGGCCGCAGCCTTGGTGGTCTCAGCCATTACTTGGCCTCCTCAGTCTCGGTCTCGGCGACGTCGGCGGCCGCGGGGGCCTCCTTCTTCGCCTTGCTCTTCTTCTCCTTGGCGGGCGTGGCCTCGGCCGGAGCCGGGGTCGCCCGGATCCCGAGCTCGCGCTCACGGATCACGGTGTAGATACGAGCGATGTCGCGCTTCACGGCGCGCAGGCGGCCGTGGCTCTCGAGCTGACCGGTGGCCGACTGGAAGCGCAGGTTGAACAGCTCTTCCTTGGCCTTCTTCAGCTCGTCGATCAGACGCTCGTCTTCAAAGGTGTCGAGCTCGCTGGGGGCGAGCTCCTTGGTGCCGATCGCCATTACGCGTCGCCCTCCTCGCGCTTGATGATGCGTGCCTTGAGGGGCAGCTTGTGGATTGCACGGGTCATCGCCTCACGAGCGAGCTGCTCGGAGACGCCGGAGACCTCGAAGAGGACCCGACCCGGCTTGACGTTAGCGACCCACCACTCCGGCGAACCCTTACCGGAACCCATTCGGGTCTCGGCCGGCTTCTTCGTGAGCGGACGGTCCGGGTAGATGTTGATCCACACCTTGCCGCCACGCTTGATGTGACGCGTCATGGCGATACGAGCGGACTCGATCTGACGGTTGGTCACGTAAGCGGGGGTCAGGGCCTGGATGCCGAACTCGCCGAAGGAGACCTTCGTGCCACCGGTCGCCTGGCCGCTACGGCCGGGGTGGTGCTGCTTGCGGTGCTTGACTCTGCGTGGGATCAACATGGTTATGCCTCAACTCCTGCTGCGGCCGGCGCGGTCTCGGCGGCGGGTGCGTTGCCCCGGCCACCGCCGCGACGCGGACGGTCACGGTCGTTGCGCTCGCGCGACGGCTTCTGGTTGGCCTGCTCGCGGGCAAGCTCCTTGTTCGTGATGTCGCCCTTGTAGATCCACACCTTCACACCAATGCGACCGAAGGTGGTCTTGGCCTCGTAGAAGCCGTAGTCGATGTTGGCGCGGAGCGTGTGCAGCGGCACACGACCCTCGCGGTAGAACTCCGAGCGGCTCATCTCGGCGCCGCCGAGACGGCCCGACACCTGGATGCGGACACCCTTGGCGCCGGCGCGCTGCGCGCCCTGCAGGCCCTTGCGCATCGCGCGGCGGAAGGCCACACGTGCCGCGAGCTGCTCGGCGATGCCCTGCGCGACGAGCTGGGCGTCGGCCTCGGGGTTCTTGACCTCGAGGATGTTCAGCTGGATCTGCTTGCCCGAGAGCTTCTCGAGGTCGGCGCGGATGCGCTCGGCCTCGGCGCCACGGCGACCGATCACGATGCCCGGGCGGGCGGTGTGGATGTCGACGCGGACGCGGTCGCGGGTGCGCTCGATCTCGATGCGGGACACGCCCGCGCGGTCGAGCGACGTCTTCAGCAGGGTGCGGATCTTGACGTCCTCAGCGAGGTAGTCGCTGTAACGCTGACCCTTCTTCGTGCTGTCCGAGAACCACCGCGACACGTGGTCGGTGGTGATGCCCAGACGGAAGCCGTACGGGTTGACTTTCTGACCCATTAGTTGCTCGCCTTCTTCGAAGCCTTGGCGTCCTGGACCTCATCCGGCGTCGAGAGGACGACCGTGATGTGGCTGGTGCGCTTGTTGATGCGGAAGGCCCGGCCCTGAGCGCGCGGCTGGAACCGCTTGAGGGTCGTGCCCTCGTCCACGAAGGCGCGGCTCACGTACAGGTCCTGCTCGTCCAGGTAGGTGTTCGACTGGTCGGCCTTGACTCGCGCGTTGGCGATGGCCGACGCGACCAGCTTGTACACCGGCTCGCTCGCGCTCTGCGGAGCGAACTTCAGGATGGCCAGGGCCTCCTGGGCCTGCTTGCCGCGGATCAGGTTGACGACGCGACGGGCCTTCATGGGGGTGACGCGGATGTGTCGCACGCGTGCGATCGACTCCACCATTTCTCTCCTCCTTTCGTCACCGCGTTAGCGGCGACGACCCTTCTTGTCGTCCTTCACGTGACCACGGAAGGTACGCGTCGGCGCGAACTCGCCGAGCTTGTGACCGACCATGGTCTCGGTGACGAACACAGGGATGTGCTTGCGACCGTCGTGCACCGCGATGGTGTGACCCAGCATGGCCGGGACGATCATCGAGCGGCGCGACCAGGTCTTGATCACGTTCTTGCTGTTGGCCTCGTTCGCGGCGACCACCTTGCGAAACAGGTGCTCGTCGACGAAGGGGCCCTTCTTGAGACTGCGTGGCATCTTCTTGAACTCCTACTTACGCTTCTTGCCGGCGTTCCGACGGCGAACGATGAGCTTGTCGCTTTCCTTGTTGGGGTGGCGCGTGCGGCCTTCCTTCTGACCCCACGGGCTGACCGGGTGGCGACCACCGGAGGTCTTGCCCTCACCACCACCGTGCGGGTGGTCGATCGGGTTCATCGCGACACCGCGGACGGTCGGGCGGACGCCCTTCCAGCGCATACGGCCGGCCTTGCCCCAGTTGATGTTCGACTGCTCGGCATTGCCGACCTCGCCGATCGTCGCACGGCAGCGCGCGTCGACGTTGCGGACCTCACCGGACGGGAGGCGCAGCTGGGCGTAGGGGCCGTCCTTCGCGACGAGACGCACCGAGGCACCGGCGGAGCGGGCCAGCTTGGCGCCTCCACCCGGCTTCAGCTCGATCGCGTGCACGACGGTACCGGTCGGGATGTTGCGCAGCGGCAGGTTGTTGCCCGGCTTGATGTCAGCGCCGGCACCCGACTCGACGATGTCGCCCTGCTTCAGGCCGGCGGGCGCCAGGATGTAGCGCTTGGTGCCGTCCAGGAAGTGCAGGAGCGCGATGCGAGCCGTGCGGTTGGGGTCGTACTCGATGTGAGCGACCTTGGCGTTGACGCCGTCCTTGTCGTTGCGACGGAAGTCGATCACGCGGTACTGGCGC
Source organism: Leifsonia sp. NPDC080035 (assembly GCF_040050925.1). Classification (NCBI taxonomy): domain Bacteria; kingdom Bacillati; phylum Actinomycetota; class Actinomycetes; order Micrococcales; family Microbacteriaceae; genus Leifsonia; species Leifsonia sp. NPDC080035. The sequence continues at coordinate 516,706 of NZ_CP157390.1, forward strand.
TTGTGGCCACCACCGATGTGACGGGTCGTGATGCGGCCCTGGTTGTTGCGGCCACCGCTCTTCGACAGCGGACGGAGAAGGGACTTCTCCGGGGTCGAACGGGTGATCTCGGCGAAGTCGGCGACCGAGGAGCCGCGACGACCGGGGGTCGTGGGCTTGTAGTTACGAATAGCCATGTCTGTCTTCCTCTAGTCCTTCGCTCAGCCGACGGCCGTGAAGATGTCGATGGAACCGGACTTCAGCGTGACGATGGCGCGCTTGGTGTCCTTGCGCTTGCCGGTGCCGAAGCGGGTGCGACGGGTCTTGCCCTGGCGGTTCAGGGTGTTCACCGACGCGACCTCGACCTTGAAGATCGACTCGATGGCGAGCTTGATCTCGGTCTTGTTCGAACGCGTGTCGACGAGGAAGGTGTACTTGCCCTCGTCGATCAGGCCGTAGCTCTTCTCGGAGACGACCGGAGCGATGATGACGTCGCGCGGGTCCTTGTTGACGGCGGCCATTACGCGTTCACCTCTTCCTTCTTGGTCTTGGCAGCGATGAAGCCCTCGAGCGCGGCCTGCGAGAAGACGATGTCGTCGCTCACCAGGACGTCGTAGGCGTTCAGCTGGTCGTAGGTCAGCACGTGCACGGTCGGCACGTTGCGCACGCTCTTGAACGCGAGCTCGTCGTCACGCTCGAGGACCACGAGGACGTGGCGCGAGGTGGCGATGCCGCTGAGCAGGTCCACGACGGCCTTGGTCGAGGGGACCTCGCCGGCGGTGAAGGCCTGGACGGCGTGGATGCGGCCGCCGCGTGCGCGGTCGGAGATGGCACCGAGCAGAGCCGCGGCGATCATCTTCTTCGGGGTGCGCTGCGAGTAGTCGCGCGGCGTCGGGCCGTGGACGATGCCACCACCGGTCATCTGAGGAGCGCGGATGGAGCCCTGACGAGCGCGACCGGTGCCCTTCTGCTTGAACGGCTTGCGGCCGGCGCCGGAGACCTCACCACGGTTCTTGGTCTTGTGCGTGCCCTGGCGCGCGGCGGCGAGCTGGGCGGTCACGACCTGGTGGATCAGCGGGATGTTGGTCTGAACGTCGAAGATGCTGTCGGGGAGCTCGACGGAGCCGGCCTTCTTGCCCTTCAGGTCGAGGACGTCAATCGAGGTAGCCATTTACCTTAGGCCCCCTTCACTGCGTTGCGGACGAAAACGATGCGGCCACGAGCGCCGGGAACGGCACCCTTGACCAGCAGCAGGCCCTTCTCGGCGTCGACGGCCTGGACCTTGAGGTTCAGGACGGTCACGCGCTCGCCACCCATGCGACCGGCCATGCGCATGCCCTTGAAGACACGGCTCGGGGTCGAGGAGGCGCCGATGGAACCCGGCTTGCGGTGGTTGCGGTGCGCACCGTGCGAAGCGGAGACGCCCTGGAAGTTGTGGCGCTTCATGACACCGGCGAAGCCCTTACCCTTCGAGGTGCCGACGACGTCGACCAGCTGGCCGGCCTCGAAGGTGCCATCGACGGTGAGCTCCTGGCCGGCCGAGTACTCGGCGGCGTCGGCGGTGCGGACCTCGGTCAGGTGACGGCGCGGCGTGACGCCGGCCTTGTCGAAGTGACCGGCGGCGGGCTTGTTGACCTTGCGCGGGTCGATCTGGCCGTAGGCGATCTGGACGGCGTTGTAGCCGTCGGCCTCGGGGGTGCGGACCTGGGTCACGACGTTCGGCGTGATCTCGATGACCGTCACGGGGATGAGCTTGTTGTTCTCGTCCCAGACCTGGGTCATGCCGAGCTTCTTGCCGAGGAGGCCACGGGAAGTCTTGGTCTCGATGTTGGACATAGCGGCACTCCCCCTTAGAGCTTGATCTCGATGTTGACGTCCGCCGGCAGGTCGAGACGCATGAGCGAGTCGACGGCCTTCGGGGTCGGGTCGATGATGTCGATCAGCCGCTTGTGCGTGCGCATCTCGAAGTGCTCACGGCTGTCCTTGTACTTGTGGGGCGAACGGATGACGCACACCACGTTCTTCTCGGTGGGAAGCGGCACCGGGCCGACGACGGTCGCGCCGGCACGGGTCACCGTGTCGACGATCTTGCGCGCCGAGGTGTCGATGACCTCGTGGTCATACGACTTAAGCCGAATGCGGATCTTCTGTCCCGCCATGTCTGACTCTCTCTCTTGTTATGGCGTCGTACGATCCGGGCCATTCTCAGGCCGTTTCTCGCATTGGACGCGGTGCGACGTACGCGTGGGGAACGCCACTATTCTTCTGTCAACTCACCGACCCCCGCGCTCGGGCGTGTCGCCCGAATTCAGGACAGAGAAAGCCCCTGGCCTCGAAGGTGGTCTTGTGTGAGCGTGTCCTGCTGCCTGCGGCCTAACCATCGTCCCGCCGGTCCCGAAGGCCCTGTGCGGTGGGCTATGCACTGCCTGGCAGTGATCCGTCCGGAGCGCACGTCAGCACGCTCGTTCCGAAATGTTGAACCCAACAAGTTTGCCAGATGCGCGGCGATGCTGCAACCCGGGCGTGTCGCGCCGCCCTGCGCGGTGTCTGCGACGCGGCGTAACGTGCACTGCGGGGCGCGCTACCGCAGTTGTAACGCGGCGCCGCAGTCATCGGGCGCACGGGGTGGGACACCGGCTGCGAACAGGAGAGAGGCGAGCTCTCGGGGGCGGGATGCGACCTCCCAGCGCCAGCGGACCACGCGAAGGCCGAGCGCACGAAGCCGGTCCTCCCGGATCTTCTCGTCGAGCACCACCCTGTCGGCTGATCGTCCGTTGCGCATCGTCGCGTCGAGATACTTCGCGTCCCCGTCCGCTTCGCCGACGATGCCGAGGCTCGGCCAGGCGAAGTCGACGTAACCGATCAGCCCCCGGCGGTCACGAAAGGGCAGCTGCAGGTCTGGTTGCGCCACACCCATTCGATACATGCTCACTCTGCTCAGCGATTCGAGCGGCGACTCGGACCGCGCGTCCGCGAAGTCGATGACGTCGAGCGCTCGGCGGTGTCCCCGGAGGGGGACGGCTCTCTCCCAGGCATCCATCACGCAGGTCTTCGGTAGACCGAGTCGAAGGGCGCAGTCGGCGATGGTCACGGCATCCGCCATTGTGGACATCGACGCGACATCCACGACTGTGCGAGCGAGCGACGTGACCCGGAGTCCGTCGATATCGACGACATCGGTGTCCGGTATGGCGGTGGAATGGGCCGCCACGGCTCCCGCCGACCGTCCGCCGCTCGTACGGCCGATGGAGACGTGGAGCCTGTCAGGAACCGGTCCGATCAACGGCAGGCAATGAGCCACCGCCGCCGACCAGTGCGAGAAGAGAGGTGGCCGTTTCCGAGTACGCGAGTACGCGACCATCCGCAAGAGGTGGCGCTCTCGCGCGTCCCGTCCCTCCCACTCGGCGCGTCCGACATACGCTCCGTGTGCGACGCGGACCTCGGTGCCGTTCAGCGCCGCCCGCGCATGTTGCTGACGCGTCTCCGTCCGGTCGCGAAGCTCACGAACCAGGACGATTTCGGCGTCGGACACCCTCTCCATGCCCTCTGTCTAGTGACCTCGTGCCCATCAGGTGTGCCATCGACCACATCTGTGGATACAGTCCACCGCACCTCTTCCTGTGGACGATCGAGAGTGCGGCGCAGTGTCGTGTGTGCGGCGGGGCGACGATGCGCAGACGTGACGAGGAGCGGCAGACAGGGAAAGCGGGGCCGGCAGCGTGTGCCGACCCCGCCCCAGGCGGTTCCTCGCGCGGCCGCCCGTGTGGTTCCAAGACCGCTTACGCGGCTTCCGAACTCTTCGTCCGTGATCCGGTTCGCGGCTTGGTCTGGTTTGCGAGGCTGCGGCTCACCATAGGCGTCTCCCTTCATCGACGGACCCGTTCGGTTGAAACGGTGGGCCCATTCTGCGCCTCGACGGCGGAGAGGTAAACCCCCGGGAAACGACCGAGGGCCGGATCCAAGCGGATCCGGCCCTCGCCGAGTGAAGTAGAGAAGCTACTTACTTGATGATCTTCGTGACGGTACCAGCGCCGACGGTGCGGCCACCCTCACGGATGGCGAAGCCGAGGCCCTCCTCCATGGCGATCGGCTGGATGAGCTCGACCGTCATGTCGGTGGTGTCGCCGGGCATGACCATCTCGGTGCCCTCGGGCAGCGAGATGACGCCGGTGACGTCGGTGGTACGGAAGTAGAACTGCGGGCGGTAGTTCGTGTAGAAGGGGTTGTGACGGCCACCCTCCTCCTTCGAGAGGATGTAGGCAGTGCCCTCGAAGTTGGTGTGCGGCGTAACCGAACCCGGCTTCACGACGACCTGGCCGCGCTCCACGTCCTCGCGCTTGGTGCCGCGGAGGAGCAGACCACAGTTCTCGCCGGCCCAGGCCTCGTCGAGCTGCTTGTGGAACATTTCGATACCCGTGACCGTGGTCTTCTGCGTCGGGCGGATGCCGACGATCTCGACCTCGGAGTTGATGGCCAGCGTGCCACGCTCGGCGCGGCCCGTGACGACGGTTCCACGACCGGTGATCGTGAAGACGTCCTCGATCGGCATCAGGAACGGCTTGTCCTTGTCGCGCACCGGGTCCGGGATGGACTCGTCGACGGCCTCCATGAGGTCGAGGACCGACTGCACCCACTTCTCGTCGCCCTCGAGAGCCTTGAGGCCCGAGACGCGAACGACGGGAGCGTCGTCGCCCGGGAAGTCCTGGCTGGAGAGGAGCTCGCGGACCTCGAGCTCGACGAGCTCCAGGATCTCCTCGTCGTCGACCATGTCGGCCTTGTTCAGGGCGACGAGCAGGTACGGCACGCCGACCTGCTTCGCGAGCAGGACGTGCTCGCGGGTCTGAGCCATCGGACCGTCGGTGGCGGCGACCACGAGGATCGCGCCGTCCATCTGAGCAGCACCGGTGATCATGTTCTTGATGTAGTCGGCGTGACCCGGGGCGTCAACGTGCGCGTAGTGGCGCTTCGGCGTCTCGTACTCGACGTGCGAGATGTTGATCGTGATACCACGCTGACGCTCTTCCGGAGCCGAGTCGATCGACGCGAAGTCGCGCTGAACGTTGGTCGCCGACGGGTACTTGTCAGCAAGCACCTTGGAGATCGCCGCGGTGAGCGTCGTCTTGCCGTGGTCGACGTGACCGATGGTTCCGATGTTGACGTGCGGCTTAGTCCGCTCGAACTTGGCCTTAGCCACTGTGGGTCCTCCTCAGGACTCTCGTGTAGATACCCCGGTCGACGGATTTCGACCGGCGGATCTACGGGATTGGTTTCTAATGTTACGGGATGTTGCCCAGGCCAGCGACCGAGGTCACTCGCCCTTGCTCTTCTGGACGATCTCGTCGGCGACAGCCTTCGGGACCTCAGCGTAGGAGTCGAACTGCATCGAGTACACCGCGCGGCCAGAGGTCTTCGACCGCAGGTCGCCGATGTAGCCGAACATCTCGGACAGCGGGACGTTCGCCTTGACGACCTTCACACCGCTGGCGTCCTCCATCGACTGGATCTGCCCACGACGCGAGTTCAGGTCGCCGATGACGTCGCCCATGTACTCCTCGGGCGTGCGCACCTCGACCGCCATGAGCGGCTCGAGGAGCACCGGGTTCGCCTTGCGAGCGGCCTCCTTGTAGGCCATCGAGCCGGCGATCTTGAACGCCATCTCCGAGGAGTCGACGTCGTGCGAGGCACCGTCGACGAGCGTCGCCTTGACGCCCACCGTCGGGAAGCCGGCGAGCACGCCGACCTGCATCGCGTCCTGGATGCCCGCGTCCACCGAGGGGATGTACTCGCGCGGCACGCGACCGCCGGTGACGGCGTTCACGAACTCGTACGAGGTCTCCGGGGTGACCTCGAGCGGCTCCAGGGTGATCTGCACCTTAGCGAACTGACCGGAACCACCGGTCTGCTTCTTGTGGGTGTAGTCGTACTTCTCCACCGTGCGGCGGATGGTCTCGCGGTAGGCCACCTGGGGCTTGCCCACGTTCGCCTCGACGTTGAACTCCCGCTTCATGCGGTCGACCAGGATGTCGAGGTGGAGCTCGCCCATGCCCTTGATGACCGTCTGACCGGTCTCCTGGTTCTGCTCGGTGCGGAACGTCGGGTCCTCTTCGGCCAGCTTCTGGATGGCCGTGCCGAGCTTCTCCTGGTCGGCCTTGGTCTTCGGCTCGATCGCGACCTCGATCACGGGCTCCGGGAAGGTCATCGACTCGAGCACGACCTGGTTGTCGGGGTCGCTCAGGGTGTCACCGGTGGTGGTGTCCTTGAGGCCGATCACCGCGTAGATGTTGCCGGCGGTGACGAAATCGACCGGGTTCTCCTTGTTGGCGTGCATCTGGAAGATCTTGCCGATGCGCTCCTTGCGGCCCTTGGTCGAGTTCACGACCGCGGCACCGGAGTCGACCCGGCCCGAGTACACGCGCACGTAGGTCAGACGACCGAAGAACGGGTGGACGGCGACCTTGAACGCCAGCGCCGAGAACGGCTCGCTCGCGTCGGCGTGGCGCAGGATGACCTGCTCCTCGTCGCGCGGGTTGTGCGCCTCGATGGCGGGCACGTCGAGCGGCGACGGGAGGTAGTCGATCACGGCGTCGAGCATCGGCTGGACGCCGCGGTTCTTGAACGCCGAGCCGCAGAGGACCGGGTAGATCTCGTTGTTCACGGTGAGCTTGCGGATGGCCGCCTTGATCTCCGGAACGGTGATCTCCTCGCCGCCGAAGAACTTCTCGAGCAGCGCGTCGTCGGACTCGGCGACGGTCTCGAGCAGGCGGTTGCGGTACTCCTCGGCCTTCTCCTGAAGGTCGGCGGGGATCTCCTGGACCTCGTACTTGGCGCCCATGGTGACATCACCCTTGGCGTCGCCCGGCCAGACCAGCGCGCGCATCTCGACCAGGTCGACGACGCCGACGAAGTCGGACTCGGCACCGATCGGGAGCTGCATCACCAGCGGCTTGGCGCCGAGGCGCGACACGATGGTGTCGACCGTGAAGTAGAAGTCGGCGCCGAGCTTGTCCATCTTGTTGACGAAGCAGATGCGCGGGACGACGTACTTGTCGGCCTGACGCCACACGGTCTCCGACTGGGGCTCGACGCCCTCCTTCGCGTCGAAGACGGCGACCGCGCCGTCGAGGACGCGGAGCGAGCGCTCCACCTCGACGGTGAAGTCGACGTGACCCGGCGTGTCGATGATGTTGATCTGGTTCTTGTTCCAGAAACAGGTGACGGCCGCGGACGTGATGGTGATGCCGCGCTCCTTCTCCTGCTCCATCCAGTCGGTGGTCGAGGCGCCGTCGTGGGTCTCACCGATCTTGTGGTTGACGCCCGTGTAGAACAGGATGCGCTCGGTCGTGGTGGTCTTGCCGGCATCGATGTGGGCCATGATGCCGATGTTGCGGACCTTTTTCAGGTCGGTGAGCACGTCCTGTGCCACAGGGTTCCTCCGAAAAGTAGAGAGTGGAAGTGGTGCCGTCCGGGTGCGGCGCTCACGAAGAGTGCAACACCCGGACGGACGCCAGTGTTTCCTGGATGACTTGGGTTACCAGCGGTGCCGTGCTTACCAGCGGTAGTGGGCGAAGGCCTTGTTCGACTCGGCCATCTTGTGCGTGTCCTCGCGGCGCTTCACCGCGGCGCCGAGGCCGTTGGAAGCGTCGAGGATCTCGTTGGTGAGACGCTCGGTCATCGTCTTCTCGCGACGACCCTTGGCGTAGCTGGTGAGCCAGCGCAGCGCGAGCGTGTTCGCGCGGTGCGGCTTGACCTCGACCGGGACCTGGTAGGTCGAGCCGCCGACGCGGCGGCTGCGGACCTCGAGGGTCGGGCGGATGTTGTCCAGCGCCTTCTTGAGCGTGGTGACCGCGTCCTGGCCGGACTTCGAGGCGACGCCCTCGAGCGCGTCGTAGACGATGCGCTCGGCGAGGCCCTTCTTGCCGTCGAGGAGGATCTTGTTGACGAGCTGGCTGACGACCGGCGCGCCGTACACCGGGTCGGCGACGACGGGGCGCTTCGGAGCGGGACCCTTGCGAGGCATTACTTCTTCTCCATCTTCGCGCCGTAGCGGCTGCGAGCCTGCTTGCGGTTCTTCACGGCCTGGGTGTCGAGGGCGCCACGGACGATCTTGTAGCGCACACCGGGGAGGTCCTTCACACGACCGCCGCGGACGAGCACCATCGAGTGCTCCTGCAGGTTGTGGCCCTCACCGGGGATGTACGCGGTGACCTCGGTCCCGTTCGAGAGCTTGACACGGGCGACCTTGCGAAGCGCCGAGTTCGGCTTCTTCGGGGTGGTCGTGTAGACGCGGGTGCACACGCCGCGCTGCTGGGGGTTGGCCTTCAGGGCGGGCGCCTTGGTCTTCGTGACCTTCGGCGTCCGGCCCTTGCGGACCAACTGCTGAATGGTTGGCACTGACTTCTCCTTATATGGACTGCACGGTGACAGTTGTTGCTTTTTCCCCGCACCCCGATCCACCCGCGTCGCGGGTCGATTCGGGATTCGAGGGGTATCGGACCGATGGCCGATATGCCGTGGGGGCGGTGATTCCGTGCGGTCTCTCCGCCCATCGGATGAGTACGTGCCGGCTCGCTCGGTGTCGGCCCTCGCGAGCACACAACAAGCGCGCGACAGAGCGCACACCCGATAAATACTATCGTCCGCGCGGTTGACGGTCAAATGAACGCGGGCGTGCTAGTGCCGTGTCCGCGCAGGGCGAAAGGGCGGTCAGCCCTGCGAGGAACCGTCGTTCCGCAGCGGCGTGAAGACGGCGCCGTCACCGGTGAAGGTCACCGTTCCCGCGTACGCGAACGGGATGTCGCCCGTGGTGACGTGCGTCGTCGCCCCGTCGGTGATCCTGGTCAGCGTGGCGGAGGCCGTCACGGTGCCCCCCGACGCGCGGACGTCCCAGCCGCCGTCATACCAGTCCCCGTACAGGATGTCGACGTCGGGTCGGGCGACGAGGGACCAGTGCAGGTCGCTTATCCGGATGCCGTCGGTCGCCGGCTCCCCCACCGTGAAGGGGCAGTTGGCGGGCGCCGCGTCCTGCGTGGCAAGACACGCGTCCAGCCAGGACTCGACGGCCGCCTTGGCGTCGGCGTAGCCGGTCTCGGAGAGCCGGGCGGCGAAGACGGTCGGCGTGACGACGCTGCCAGAGGGGTGCGAGATGGCGACACCGCTATCGGCGGAGAAGTCGGAGCTCGCGGAGGTCACGTCCACGGGGTAGCTGCCGGGAAGCGCGCGGAGCTTGAGTACGCCGGTGCCCGGCTTCGGCGTGACGCCGGCGATCCTGAAGGTGAGGCCCGTCGGGCCGGCGACCTGGACCTCGACGGTGTCGGGGGTCACCGGGGCGAGCGCCCAGAGCGGCAGGAACGGCAGGCCGCCCGCCCGCACCACCCGGAACGTGCGCTCGTATGGCCGGTCGCCCTGCTGCACCGTCGCCTTCACCGTCGTCACGCCCTTACGGGTGACCGGTGCGGCCAGCGTGTACGAGGTGATCCGGTCGGACGCGGTTGCGTACGCCTTCTCGGTGAGGAGCAGGTCGCCGTCGCGCGCTGCGATGCCGCCGAGCCGCATCGCCTCCTTCGCCTTGCCGTGCACCAGTGCGTCCAGGTAGTGGGCGACGGCGATCCGTGGCGTCGCCTGCACCGCGGCGATCGTGGTGGCGGAGAAGAACGCGGCCGCCGCGGTGGACAGGACCGCGGCTGCGACGAGCGCCCACCAGTACCAAAGGATGCGCACCCGGCGTGGCGGCGCTGCAGCAGGCTCGAGACTCACGGTTCCCCCTTCGACCGAGGGACAGCCTATGGCCGAACGCCGACGAGCGCGGGCACCCGTTCGGGGTACCCGCGCTCGTCTGGAAGCGTGCGTGCCGGTCCGGCTCAGCCGCCGATGCCCTTGGCGAGCTCGCTGTCCACGTTCTGCAGGGCGTCCGCCGCCTTGGTGAGGAACTGCGACATCCCGTCGAGACCGTTCACGGCCTCGGTGGTGCCCTTCGTGAACTGCTCGTAGGAGCTGTGGAACGCTCCGGACGCCTGGTCGGTGACGAAGCCGCCGTTGACGAGGCCGTTCACGAGGTTCTGGAGCTCGTGCAGCTTGGCGGTGATGTCGTCCTTGCCCGCGGTGAGGCGGTTGGCGGCATCGGTCATCTCGCCGTACGTGACGTTCATGTTGGCCATGAGGAGTTGGTCCCTTCGGTGTCGTCTGGAAGGCCGTCCCCCGGGGCCGGCCAGCTGTCATCCACCTAACCAGGACGGCGGCGTGGACGGAATGGGGAGCGGTACCCATCCCCTCCGCTCGCGTGCGTGGACGGGCCGGTCTAGCCTGGGACGCGTGCCGAAATACAGCCCGATGAAGCCCAACCCGGCCTCGCCCGCTGCCCGCTCCGCCGCGGCGAAGACGCGATCCGACCGCTCCGCGACCCCGCCGTCGGGGACGGAGCGCGCGCTGCGTCCGTTCGGCTATCTGCTGATCGCGCTCGTGTGGACCGTGCTCGCCGTCGTGGTGCTCGCCCTCCCGCTCGCCCTCACCATCGGGCTCGGCATCGACGGCGACTTCAGCGCGCGGGCGTTCCTCCTGGAGTCGGACGTCGTCTCCACGGTGCTCTTCCTGCTGCTCGTCGTCGTCCTCCTCGTCCCGCTGCTCGGCTACGCGTACGTGACGCTGGCGCTCGGGGCCGTCCCGCTCGCGGTGCTCGCCTGGACGTACGTCGTCCGCAGCCTCTCGCCGGGATACGCCGGCGAGAGGCTCTCGAGCACCGGCTGGTCGCGCGACGTGATCGGCCCGATCACCGTGCTGCCGACCGCGATGTCCCTGCTCCCGGTCCGGTTGACGCCGTGGACGGAGTTCTGGGCGCGGGTGATGTTCCTCGGCTGGCGCCCGAGCCGCGGGGTGCTGCTTGCGGGCATTCCGTACGGGCTCGCCTCGTTCCTGCTCGCCGGCTGGCTGCTGTGGCCCGTCGGGCCGGTCGCCGCCGTGGTCTGGACGATCGTGACGCTCGCGCTGGTGGCACTGACGGTGCTGCTGGTCGTCCGCGCGGCGCGCGGTCAGCTCAACCGGCAGCCGGCCGCTCGAGCGGTGCGCGGAAGCTGATCGAGTCGACGATCGCGTCGAACAGCTCCAGGTAGAGGTCGGGGTCGGTGACCATTGGCGCATTCACCCGCAGGTGGATGATCCGCTCGCCGTCCGGCGCCTCGAACCGGTAGTCGGCGAGCAGTTCGGGCGCCGACTCCTCCTCGTAGGTCGTCTGCCGCACGCTCGAGCGCCTGCGGACGGGGCCGAACGAGAACGCGAGCGGTTCCCCGTCCGGGAAGGCCCGCTCCAGCCGCGCCTCCGCGTCGTCACCCGCGGGCAGCGCCTCGCGCGCCATCACGATCGACGCAGGGAACGGGACGCCGGGGAGGATCTCCATGGACATCGCGAGCGCGAACGCGTCGGAGTCCTCGGCGAGCGCGACCAGCTTCTCCAGCTCCGCCTTCGCCGTCCGGCGGACGCGGGCAAGGCGGTCGGCCCGGCCGACGCGCTCGCTGACCAGCCGGGCGATACTCCGCGCGGAGCGTTCCGGGTCGTTCAGCGGGATCATCGCCCAGGTGCCGGGGAAGACGATCGTGAGCTCGTCCTCGACGGTCACGGACCGCGCGTCGCTCATGCCGCCTCCCCGAGGGTGACGCGGACGGAGTCGGCGATCGCCTGCGTCTCGGCGACCATGTCGTCGAAGCCGCCGATGAACCCGGAGCGGAAGATCGTGTGGAACGCCTGCGCGGCGCCGACCGGGAAGATCGCGAACACGACCCGCTGCTCCAGCAGCGCGTCCCCGGCCGCGTCGTCCTCCAGCGCGGTCAGGTGGGTGAAGCCGACGAGCTCGCCGAGGGGATGCGCGGTCCGCCACGAGCGGTAGCCGATCACCTCGTAGCCCGGCTCCCTGTGCGCGCTCTCGGCGTCGGTCGCGGCGAGGTAGCTCTCGGGGGTGTCGTCGACCTCCAGCCGGAGCAGCTCGTACGTCTGGTAGGCGGAGATGACCCCGGCGGTCGGCTCGGGGACGTAGACCCTGGCGCGCGTCGCGCCCGTCGGGTCCTCGGCGTGCAGCACCTGCTGCAGCACGCGGAGCTGCGCCGCCATGCCCGGGGACGCGAGCGCAGACGCCAGCCGCTCCGGCCAGTCGTCCGAGCCCGGCTCGCCGAGCAGCTCGACGTCGAACCAGCCCTCCGGCGCCTCGAAGGAGATGTCGACGATGTCGCGCGGCCTCAGTGACATCCGCTCAGCCTCCCCAGACGTTGTTGGACTTGTACGTCGGCGTGTACCTGTCGGCGTGGTCGACCGCGAACTTGGTCAGGTCGACGCTCGGCAGCTTCGGGGCGTCCGAGTGCGCAGGGCCGCCGCTGAACTTGTTCACGAGCGTGTCGATGGAGTTCGGCACGTTCGCCAGCCCCGCGGCCTTGTTGTACAGCGCGCTGCCCTGATGGTACGCGACGACCGCCGTGAGCGGGTTCCGCCACTGGAGGTCGCGGGCGTCGTGGATCACGGCCGACGTCATGTTCTTGTCGATGCCGAGCAGCGTGCGCATCGCCTTCATCTTGTCCGCGCCGTCCGTGACCAGCGCCCGGTAGGCCTCGCGCTGGCCCGCGGCGGACTCGCCGGCCGCCTGCCAGATCTTGACCGGGTTGACGTCGTCCAGCGGCTTCTGGAACAGCTTGCTTCTCGCCGACGTCATCAGCCGGTCGGCGATGCGCAGCTTGAGCGCGTCCTGGGAGGTGCGCTGCGCACCGGCGGCGAGCTTCGGGACGCGGGCCAGACTCTTGACGCGCGCGGCCTTGCCGAGGAACGCGAAGATCCGTCCGCCGAAGAGGCTGAGCGCGACACCGACGGCGGCGCCGACGATGCCGAGGATGCTGCCCTCGCCCTTCGCGTACTTGACCACTGCGTCCACCAGCTTGATGACGGAGGCGACGAGGGCGATGACGACGAGGACCTGGCCGAGGATGGGCACCCAGGAGAAGAAGATCGCGAGCACGCCGGCGATGTCGCCGATGGTGCTGATCACATCCATGACCTTGTCCCAGAACCCGGGGTTCTTCAGACCGTTGTTGTGGTGGTCGACGACGTCGACGATCGCGTCGACCGCTTTCCTCGCCGCGCCGTCCTTCTTGTCCTTGGCGTCGTACCAGGCCTGGTGGGCGGCCTGCAGGGCGGCGTTCGCGTCCCTGGCGGCGTCGTCGGCGTCGTCCGCCGACTTCTTGGCCGTGGACGCGTCGTCGGGCTTGGCGTTCTGGGCGTCGGTGTGCGCGGTCTTCGCCGCCGTCTTCGCCGCGTCGGCGTCGGCCTGCTTGCTGTTGATCAGGGCGATGGCCTTGTCGGCGTCGTCCTTCGCCTCGCGGAGGGAGGCGGCGTAGGCGATGAGCGCGGACGCGGTCTTCGCGTAGCGGTCCTTGGCCTTCGAGATGTCGTCCGCGGTGTCCTTGGACATCTCCTTGAGCTTGTCGACCGCTTGAGATTTGTAGCCATCGACGTCGTGGATCTTGTTCAGCTCCTTCGACGCCCGCTGGATGGCCTCGCCGATCGCCTGGTAGTGCTTGGCCTTGGTCTCGAGCAGGTCGGGGTCGCCGGTCAGCGGCTGGAATTCCTTGTCACTCACTTCTTCTCCGCTCCCTGCTTCACTTCTTCTCTTCGAGGGCCTTGGCGAGGTCGCCGTCCACCTTGGTGAAGTTGTCCGCCACGGCCGCGATGACCTTCTGGACGTTCTCCACGTTCTCGGTCATGCTCTTGCGCTTCTCGTTCCACTTGTGCGCGAAGTCGCGCACGTGGCCGGCGAGCTCGTCGTGGCCGGTCGCGTCGGCGACGGAGTCGCTGAAGTCGTCTGCGTTGTGGAACTCGCGCACGACGGCGTCGAGGTCGTCGCGCAGCTGGACGAGTTCGTCGAGCTTGAGTACGAGGTCGGACACTTCTTCCCCCTTGGTCACGGGCATCCTGCCTTCAGCAACCTACCCGGGTGGGCCACGCGCATCCATGGGGAGCGGTCCCCATCCGGTGGGACAGAACCCAAGCCGCATCCATGGGGAGCGGTCCCCATCGTCGTCCACGCGCGCGCGTGGGTATGGTGCGTATCGTGCGCCTGAAACTCACCCTCGCCCGTTCCGCCGGAAGCACGGACGACATCGTCGTCACCGCCGACGCCGCCGCCAGCATCTCCGAGATCGCCGCGACCATCGGCCGCATCGACCCGAAGCGCACGGGCACGCTCGCCGACGACGCCGCGCTCACCCTGCGCGCGCAGCTGCCCGGCCAGGCCGAGCCGCTGATCCTGCCGCCGGACGCCCCGGTCGGCGAGGCGTGGATCGGGAGCGGCGCGACGGTCGCCCTCGCGGATGCCGGCCTGCACTACGCGCCCCCGGAGCTCGGCGAGACGCCGGTGCTCGCGACCCTGCGCATCCTGAGCGGTCCGGACGCCGGGCGCGACTTCCCGCTGCGCTCGGGCTCGACGGTGCTCGGCCGCGACGAGGGCTGCGACATCGTGCTGCAGGACCCGCTGGTGTCGAAGCGGCACGTCCGCTTCGAGGCGGGCGACGGTGTGGAGGTGGTCGACCTCGGCTCGGCGAACGGCGTCGTCGTCGACGGTGGCCTGGTCACCCGGTTCACCGTGCGCCGCTCCGAGACGCTGCTGATCGGCGACACCGAGGTGGAGCTGTCGGTCGCGGCGGGATCGGAGGCGCCGCAGGCGACGCCGACCGCCGGGCCGGTGTTCTTCAACCGGTCGCCGCGGGTGGAGCGCCGCTACACCGGGCAGGTGTTCCAGGCGCCGGAGGTGCCGGGAGAGAAGGACGACCCGCCCTTCCCGCTGCTGGCGATGATCGCGCCCGTGCTGCTCGGCGGCGCGATGTTCTTCATCACCCGCCAGCCGACGACGCTGCTGTTCGTACTGCTGTCCCCTGTGATGCTGATCGGCAACTACGTGGCGAGCCGCACCAGGGGAAAGCGCAAGCTGAAGAAGCAGATCGCCGTGTTCGAGCAGCGTCTCGCGGCGCTCACGGACAAGCTGGACGAGGAGCGTGTCCGGGAGACGGAGCTGCGTCGAGCGGAGACGCCGACGACGGCGGACGCGCTGTCCCAGGCCGTGCTGCGCGGGCCGCTGCTGTGGACCCGGCGCCCCGAGCACTGGTCGTTCCTGAACCTGCAGCTCGGGCGCGGCTCGATGACCTCGCGCAACAGCATCCAGTCGAGCGAACGCGGCGAGCTCATCCCGGAGTTCCAGGAGCGCCTGGATGCGGTGATCCGCTCGCACGAGCGCGTCGAGGACGTGCCGGTGCTCGACAACCTCTACGAGTCGGGCGCCCTCGGCATCGCAGGACCCGCGGAGCACGCGGCGGGGTCGGTCAACTCGGTGCTCGTGCAGCTGACCGCGCTGCACTCCCCCGCCGAGCTCGCCGTCGCCGCACTGGTCTCGCCGCGCTGGTCGAAGGAGCTGGGCTGGCTGAAGTGGATGCCGCACACCTCCTCCCCGCACAGCCCGGTCGCCGGAGGACACCTGGCCGACAGCGCATCGAGCGCGGCGAGCGTGCTGAGCGCGCTCGAGGGGCTCGTGGAGGAGCGCCTGGCCACGGCGAAGCGGTCCGCGCAGCGCCGCGGAGCGATGGAGCAGGAGCGCGCGGCGCTCGAGCGCGGCGCCGAGGTCGGCGGCGGCCAGACGGTCGACGGCACGCCGTCCCCGGTGCCCGCCGTCGTCGTCGTCATCTCCGACGACGTCGCCCTCGATCGGGCCCGGCTCGTGCAGTTCGCGGAGGCCGCCGCCGACGCCGGTGTGTTCCCGGTCTGGATCTCCGACGACGTGGCGGCGCTCCCCGCCGTGTGCCGCACGTACCTCGCGCACACCGACCAGCCACACCGCGCCACCGCCGGCTTCGTGCGGCTGGGCGAGACGGTGACCGACGTCGTGACCGAGCCGGTCTCCGCCGCGACCGCGCTCGACTACGCGCGCCGGATGGCCCCGGTCATCGACGCGGGCGCCCTCGTCGCCGACGCCAGCGATCTGCCGCGCTCGGTGTCCCTCGTCACGCTGCTCGGCCACGAGCTGGCGGAGTCGTCGTCCGCGGTCATCGACCGCTGGCGGCAGAACGCGTCCATCCACGACCGCTCCTCAAGCGCTCGGCCCGCCAAACGCCGGCCGGGGACGCTGCGCGCGACCATCGGGTCGGCAGGGGTCGACCCGATGCACCTGGACCTGCGCACGCAGGGTCCGCACGCGCTCGTGGGCGGCACGACCGGCGCCGGTAAGAGCGAATTCCTGCAGGCGTGGGTGCTCGGGATGGCGGCGGAGTACAGCCCCGACAGGGTCACCTTCCTCTTCGTCGACTACAAGGGCGGCTCCGCCTTCGCCGACTGCGTCAACCTGCCGCACTGCGTCGGCCTCGTCACCGACCTCTCCCCGCACCTCGTGCGCCGTGCGCTGACCAGCCTCCGCGCCGAGCTGCACCACCGCGAGCACCTGCTCAACCGCAAGAAGGCCAAGGATCTGCTGGAGCTGGAGAAGCGCGGCGACCCGGACAGCCCTCCCGCGCTCGTGCTCGTGATCGACGAGTTCGCCGCGCTCGTCGGCGAGGTGCCCGAGTTCGTCGACGGCGTCGTGGACATCGCCCAGCGCGGACGCTCGCTCGGCATCCACCTGATCATGGCGACGCAGCGACCCGCCGGCGTGATCAAGGACAACCTGCGCGCCAACACCAACCTGCGCATCGCGCTGCGGATGGCGGACGAGTCCGACAGCCAGGACGTCGTCGGGGTGCCGGACGCGGCGCACTTCGACCAGGGGCTGCCGGGCCGCGGGATGGCGAAGACCGGTCCCGGCCGGCTGACCACCTTCCAGTCGGCGTACGGCGGCGGCTGGACGACCCGCGAGCCGGAACGAGCGGGCATCGAGGTCGCCGAGCTGAGGTTCGGCGGCGAGGTGCGCTGGGAGGAGGAGCGCCCGGCCGAGCAGCCGGACCGCGACCTCGGCCCGACGGACCAGCAACGTCTGGTCGCCTCGATCGTGCGCGCCCACAGCGCGGCGCGCATCCCCGCGCCCCGCCGCCCGTGGCTCGACGAGCTCGCCGCGGGCTACGACCTCGGCCTGCTGCGGCAGCGCACGGACGCGGAACTGCTGCTCGGCGTCTCCGACATCCCGGACCGTCAGGAGCAGCGCCCGGTGTACTTCCGGCCGGACGTGGACGGCAACCTGGCCATCTACGGCACCGGCGGCTCCGGCAAGTCCACGGTGCTGCGCACCATCGCCTCCGCCGCGGCGATCACGCCGCGCGGCGGCCCCGTGCACGTCTACGGCCTCGACTTCGGCGCGGGCAGCCTGCGGATGCTGGAGAAGCTGCCGCACGTCGGCTCGATCATCCCTGGCGACGACGCCGAGCGGATCATCCGGCTGTTCCGCACGCTGAAGCAGACGCTGGAGGAGCGCGGCCCGCGCTACGCGGAGGCGAACGCGTCCAGCATCACAGAGTACCGGTCGCTGACCGGGCGCCTGGACGAGCCGCGCATCCTGCTGCTGGTGGACGGCTTCCCGAGCTTCCGCGAGG
Organism: Leifsonia sp. NPDC080035; assembly: GCF_040050925.1. Classification (NCBI taxonomy): domain Bacteria; kingdom Bacillati; phylum Actinomycetota; class Actinomycetes; order Micrococcales; family Microbacteriaceae; genus Leifsonia; species Leifsonia sp. NPDC080035. Next base: position 534,216 of record NZ_CP157390.1, read on the forward strand.
ACTTCGAGATCCCGGCGGGCCGCTCGCAGTGGTACGACGTGTTCCGCGACATCCTGGCCGACGGCCGCCGGCTCGGGATGCACGTCGCGCTCACCGGCGACCGTGCGGGCGCCGTGCCGACGGCGATCGGCGCGCTCGTGCAGCGCCGGGTCGTGTTGCGGCTCGCCGAGGACGGCTACGGGATGCTCGACGTGCCGAACGACATCCTCTCGCCCGCGTCCCCTCCCGGCCGCGCGATCGTGGACGGCTTCGAGACGCAGATCGCCGTGCTCGGCGGCTCCCGCGCCGTGTCCGACCAGTCCGAGGCGGTGCGGAGGCTCGCCGAGGCGATGGAGCGGGCGGGCATCCGGCCGGCGCCGGCCATCGGGTCGCTGCCGAAGGAGGTGCCGCTGTCCTCGCTGCCGGTCGCGCACGGCGACAGCCCGGTGCTCGGCGTCAGCGACGTGGACCTCGGCCCGTACGGGTTCGAGCCGAGCGGGACGATGCTGGTCGCAGGCCCACCGGCGAGCGGCCGGACCACCGCGCTCGCGACGCTCGCGTCCTCGCTCGCGCGCTTCGACCCGCAGGCGCGGCTCTACTACCTTGGCTCGTCGCGGTCGCCGCTCGCCGCCTCCCCGCTGTGGGCGGGCACGGCGCTCACGCCCGCCGACGCCGCCGAGCTCGCGAAGGACCTCACGGCGGCCGTCACCGATCCGGACACCGAGGGCAGGATCGCGGTGTTCGTGGAGAGCATCGGCGACTTCCTGCAGACCCCGGCCGACTCCCCGATCGTGGAGCTGGTGCGCGCCGCACGCCGCAGCGACCATCTGCTGGTTGCCGAGGCGGAGACGAGCGCGTGGGGGTCGTCGTGGCCGCTGCTCGGCGAGGTGAAGAACGGGCGGCGCGGGATCCTGCTGCAGCCGGACTCGATGGAGGGCGACCTGCTGCTGAAGACGCCGCTGCCGCGGCTGAACAGGTCGGAGTTCCCTCCCGGACGCGGGATGTACATCCACAAGGGCACGTTCACGCGGGTGCAGCTGCCGGTGTGACGCTCACTCGTCGTCGTCGCGCTCCCACGGCCAGCGCGGGCGGCCGCGCTGCTGGAACCGGCCGACCAGAACCAGCTGGTAGAGCAGGGTCACCACGAACGCGGCGACGGCGACGGTGAGCGAGTACCAGCTGAGCAGCTGGTCGAACGCGAACAGGAAGTAGTGGAACGGCTGGCTCGGGTCACCGGCCGCGCCGACCACACCGCCGGCGCCGATGTAGACCGCGTAGCAGGCGACCGCGACGCCGAACGCGACACCGGGGGCGACGCGCTGTGCGGCACCGGGCACGCGCCGGCCGAGCACGATCAGGAAGACCAGCAGCATCACGACCGCGGCGCCGGTCATCACCGGGCCGACCAGCGGCCCCGCCGACGGGTCGGCGATCACCTCGGTGTTCGTGGCCAGCGAGATCAGGCCGAACGCCGCGACCAGCACCGCCAGGTAGAGCCCGGCCGCGAAGCACGCGACGACCGTCGTGTACGCGCGCTCGTCACGCATCCGGCTGTGCTCCGATCAGTACCCCTGCTGCACGTAGGCGGCGGCCGCCTGGTTCTGGGCGTCGGCGAGCTGCTGCTCGTAGTCGGCCTGCGCCTCGGCGTTGCGCGCCTTGAGCTTGCGGCCGCGGGCGGCGAGCCAGGCGCCGGTCCAGATCGAGATCTCGCGGGCGAGCACGCCGGCGACGACCGCGAACGGGTTCGGCCACACGGTGCCGAGCAGGATCGCCCGCTCGCCGGGAGTCCGCTGCCAGTAGCGCAGGTCGATCAGGTCGGCCCCCACGTAGGCGAGGTAGACGAAGACGGCGACGAACAGGCCGCCGAGGATGTACGCCCACCAGCGCGCGCGGTTCACGATCTGGATGAGCACGACCATCCCGATGAAGAACGCGACGACGGGGACCCAGCCGGAGTAGTGCGCGGTGAAGTAGTCGCGGAGCGTGGAGAGCAGCTCGTTGCCCGGCGTGATGAGCGCGCCGATCAGGACGATCGCGACCACCCAGAGCAGCGCGAACGCGACGGTGCCGACCAGGGCGATGAGGATGCCGACGCCGCGGTTGCTCTTCTTCTTCGGCGGCTCGGGGCGCTGCAGGAAGATCGGAGCGACGGGCTGCGGTCCGGGCTGCTGGGGCGCGACCTGCGTGGCCGGCTCGGGAGCCCAGGTGGCCTCGCCGGCGGGGGCGGCGCCGTAGGCGGCGGTCGCGGTAGTCGCGCTGGACGCAGCGGATGCGTTTGACGCGTTGGACGCTTGCAGGTTCGCGGCCTCGGCGGCGGCGATGACGGGCGTGGCCGACTGCGCGGGCGAGGCGGTGTCGACGGATGCGGACCCGGCCGCTGTCGCGCCGGGCTGCCCGGACGGGTCGGTGGAGCGGGCGACGGCGGCGGCGACGTCGTCCTCGGTGGCGGCGGGAGACGGCTCGGGCTCGATGGCCTGCGCGGGCGCGGGTGCGGGCGCGGCTGCTGCCGGCGCGGCCTGTGCCGCATCCTCGCCGGCCGGGCGGTTCACGTGACCACGGGCGGAGACCGGGCTCGACGGCGGGTTCGTCACGTCGGGATCGGCGTCGCGCGGCTCGGCGGCGGACGGCTCCGCGGCCGCGGACTCGGCCGGGGAGGTCGCGGGTGCGGCCGGCGCGGACGCGGCGGCGCCTGCGGTGTCCGTGCTCCGCACGTCCTCGGCGCTCCCGGTGTTCGCGCCGTTCGGCTTCGGCGCGGGTTCCGGCGTGGTGTCGCTCATGATGCCACTCCTCGATCGGCCCGGTCGGGCATCCATCAGTCGTGCCCACTGTAGCAACGGGGCACCCCAATCCGAGGGAGGGCGGGCCGGGGGCGGGTCAGCTCACTTGGAGGCCTCCGCAGGCGGCTGCGCTGCACCGCCCTGCTGCTGAGCGCCGCCCGTCTGGCCGTCCGGCGTCAGCGAGAAGACGTAGCCGGCGATCTTGGCGTCGAGGGAACCCGGCGGCGCGTCCGCACCCGTGGTCGGGGCCGTGCTCAGCGAAGTGACGAGGAAGAGCCTCGATCCGCTCTGCAGTCCTTTGACGAAGGTGAGGATGTCCGCGTACTGGCCGCGGACCGTCACGGAGACCGGGCGCGCGGCGAAGTTCGTAGTCGTGATCAGGGAGTTCACGACGGGCGGGACGCCGGCCGTCGCCGCCGGAGTCGGGGCGGGCGTCGGCGCCGCGGTCGCCGCCGGAGCGGGGGTCTGCGTGCTCGACGGGGTCGCTGCTGCCGGAGGCGCGACCGGCGTGTAGGCGACGGCGTCGGAGAACGACTGGTCGACGCACACCACGTTCGAGGACGCGTACAGGGCGTTCAACTGATCGACGAAGGCCGGGATGGCGGACCCCTCCGGCACGGACGCCGCGAGCGAGGCGAGCTTCTTCTTCAGCGCGGGCAGATCCTCGGACTCCTTCTTCAGCTTCGCGATCGCCTGGGCGTACTGGTCGTTCGTGCTCTGCACGGAGGCGGTCTGAGACTCGGCGTCGCCGATCGCCGCGAGCTGGGGCTGCACGCCGAGGAACCAGCCGCCCGCGAGCACGAGGGCCATGACGAGCACGCTGCAGATGATCCACAGCCGGTTCTTGTCCATGCTCACTTCTCCTGGGAGTCGAACCGCCGGTCGAAGGCGGTCTCATTGATGTGCATCGTGATGCTGAGGGTGTAGGTCTTCGTCGTCTCATCCAGGCTCACGGAACCCGGGGTCGCGTCGGCGAAGCCGGGCAGCTTTGCGAGAGCCGTCAGCCAGACGGGCACGACCGGGAGCGTCGGGCTGGACGCCTCGAACGTGAGAGTTGCGACGCGGGCGCCCTGCAGGGGCGCGGTCGGCTGCGCGTAGGTCGCCAGCGGCGTCGACGAGTCGATGGTGACCGCCGTCATGCTGACGTCCCCTGGCAGTGTGGCCTGGACCTTCTGCAGGTAGTCCTTCCAGTCGATCTCCGTGGATGCGCCCACTTGCTGCGCGGCCTCGACGAGGGAGACCTGATCCTGCACCTTCCGTACCTCGGTGTACTGCGCCTGCTCGGCCAGGAGCTCCCCGGTGCGCGCCTGCGCCGCGACGAGATCGATCTGCGCCCGGATGCCGAGCACGGCCGTACCGCCGACGGCCGCGACCGTGATGAGGACGACTCCCAGCACGCCCCACGCGAGGGACCGGCGGACGCCGCGGGCCTTCCTGCGCGCGAGGACCTCCGGTGGGATCAGCGAGACGCGCGGTTCTCCGCCGACCGCGATCGGCGCGGGCGCGGCCTTCGGTGCGTCCTTCGCCGCGGCGGCCGCCCCACCCTTTGCGGCAACGGACGGAGGCGCGGCCGCGCCGCCGGGCGGGCCCTCCACCGGCGCCGGTGGTAGCGCCGGCGCCGCCGCGCGTCCCTTCGGCTGCTTGGCCTTGCCGGAACCGCCGATCGGGCGGGTCAGCCAATTGGTCTTCGCCGGCTTCTCGGCGGTCGCCGCCGAGGACGTCGTCTGGGTCCTGCTCATGCTGCACTTCCGATCGCCAGGCCCAGCGCCACCGTCAGGCTGGAGCGTTTCGCGCGGAGCTCATCCGCGTTCAAGGACCGGGACAACCCGACAGCAACGTAGGGGTCACCGGGCACGACGGGGAGGCGGGTCATCTCACCGAGCGCCTCCGGCAGTCCCTGCAGGCCCGCGCCGCCGCCGCTGAGCACGACGCGCTCGACGCGGGCGTCCGGGCGGGTGTTCACGAAGTAGTTGATCGTGTTCCGCAGGCTCGACAGCAGCTCGCCGGCGGCCTGGTAGATGATCTCCACCGCGCGCTGCTCGTCGACGCTGCTCACCTGCGAGGCGAGTCCGAGTGTGCGCTTGACCCCCTCCGCCTCGTGCGGGGCGATCTCGAGCCCGGAGCGGAGCGCCTCGGTCATGTCGCTGCCGCCGGCGGGGATGATGCGGACGAACTGCGGCACACCGTCGGCGGCGATCACGACCGTCGTGGTGTTCGCCCCGATGTCGACCAGCGCCGAGAATCCGCTCGGCTCGCCGCGGGTCAGCAGCACCCGGCTCAGCGCGAACGGGATGAGGTCGACGTCCACCGGCGTGAGACCGGCGAGCTCGGCGGCGCGGACGTTGGCGAGAACCGCATCCTTGACGGCCGCGATCAGCAGGCCGTTGACGACGGGGCCGCCCTCGCTCTGTCCGTACGAGACCGGGTAGAAGTCGAGGAGTGCGTCCGCGACCGGCACGGGCAGCATGTCCTGCACATGGAACGGGAGGGACTCGCGGATCCGCTCGATCGACATCAGCGGCATCGCCAGATCGCGCGCGAGCACCCGCTGGTTGCCCATCCCGAGCACGATGTCGCGCGTCTTGAAGCCGCCCTTGCGCCAGAGCTCGCGCAGCGCCGCGGCGACGGTGTTGGGCTCGAGCACCTCTCCGCGGTTCACCGCGCCTTCCGGCAGCGGGACCTCCGCGTGCCGCAACAGCGTCGGCTTCGGCTTTGCGGGGTCGGCGAGTTCGACGGCGCGGATCATGCCGTTGCCGATGTCCACACCCACGATGCTGGTCGACATGCCATCCTCCTTCCCCGGCCTCAGCCGAGTCCGATCAGAGCCAGGTAGCCCGCCCAGAGCGGTCCGCCGGCGAGAATTCCGAGCCACGCCCCGGCGAGCATCCACGGGCCGAATGGGATGCCGCTGCGCCGCGTGGCGCGCCGGGCGAGCGTGAGCGCGATGCCGTACACGCCCCCCAGGACGAACGCGGCGAAGACGCCGATCGCCAGCTGGGCCCAGCCGAGGGAGCCGAGGTACAGGCCGAGCACACCCGCGAGCTTGACGTCGCCGAAGCCCATCCCTCCCGGTCGGGCGAGCGCGAGGACGAGATAGAAGAGGAACGCCCCGACGCAGCCGACGGCCGCCGACAGCAGCCTCCCCCACTCGCCGTCGACGATCAGCGCCGCCCCGAGCAGGAGGCCGCCGACGGCATAGGCCGGCAGCACGATCCGGTTCGGCAGCGTGTGCGTGTCGATGTCGATCACGGCCAGGGCAACGCTGACTGCGGCGAGGTAGAGGAAGGCCGCCAGGGTCAGCGCGGCGGACACCGCGCTCCCCGTCCCGAATCCCGGCAGGAAGACGACCGCCACGACGACGAACAGCACGCCGGTCGCCGCCTCGACGACGGGGTAGCGCCAGTTGATCGGTTCGCGGCAGTCCCGGCACCGGCCGCGCAGTGCCAGCCAGGACAGCACGGGGATGTTGTCGTATGCCCGGATCGCCGAGCCGCATCCCGGGCACGCGCTCGGCGGACTCACGAGGGAGGCGCCGATCGGCAGGCGGTAGGCGACCACGTTCAGGAAGGAACCGACGGCGAGACCGAGCACCCCACCGAGAACGACGAGGGACCAGAGCAGCGCGGAGGCGGTCGCGCCGGTCATCCGGCTGCACTCCCGTCGGGCGTGAACGCCTTCGGCACCTCGACGAGCGTGCTCACGCCGTAGCTCGTGGAGACCGGCGAGAGGAATTTGGGCGGTGCCGTGTACTTGAAGCGGGGATCGTAGTTGTAGTTCTTGTCATATCCTGTGCCGGGCGAGCCCGCCGTTCCGACCGTGCCGCGGTACTCCTGGGCGATGGCGCCGTAGACGTTGAGCGTGCCGCGCTTCGCGGTGCCCTTGTCGTAGTTCTGCACCATGAAGGTGTGCGCCACCGAGAGGATCGCCGCGTAGATCGTGCGGTTCTTGCCGAGCAGCGGGGTGCTGCCGTTGAACGGGTTCCAGACCCAGACGGCGTTGTTGCCGACGAGGCCGAGGATGTCCTTGGTGGAGTCCTGGTAGAGCAGGTCGCCGGTGATGTACACGTAGTCCTGAGCGGCGACGGTGATCTGGCCGTGCACCGTTCCCTGAACGTAGACGTCGCCCTTGCGGCAGCCGTAGTGCGAGGGGCTCGCCGTCGGGACGTCCTCGTTCGCCATCGGGAAGGCGGCGGTGCCGAAGGTGAAGCCGGATCCGGTGGTCGGCGAGTTGGTGCAGGTGAAGCCGGTCGGCCAGGTGCCCGACGGCCAGCCGTTCTTGTCGGTGGTGGTCGGGACGGACGGTACGTCCTGCACGTAAATGAGGTTCTGCGGGATGACGGGAATGGTCGCACCACCGGGCGAACCGAGGCCATTGGCGACGTTGCCCGGCGTGCCGCACATGGCCGGCGTTCCCGATCCGGCCCCGGCTGGGTCGCCCTTGATCTGGGTGACCGAGGTGAACGGCGACTTCACGTTCATGTTCCCGTCCGAGGTGAACGTGATGATCGTCGGTCCCGTGTAGAGGCAGCCGGGCCGCTTGACCGAGTCCACGTCCAGCCGGGTCTCGGTCTTCATCTGCGAGTTGGTCTGCGGCATCCCGATCGTCGCATCCAGGGTCGGCGTGCCCTTGTTGAAGATCGGGTCGGCGCAGCCGTCCACCTTCGTGAAGAACGGCGTCTTGGGGTTGGACGTGGTCACCGGCCCGTTGAACGTCGACCCGCAGATGAGCAGGGTGTCGTTCGAATGCAGCGGGCCGTTGATGGTGTCGTTCGCGCCGAACTGGATCTCGGTGCAGGCGCTGGCATGGGTGTTCGTGGAGTAGTACCAGGCGTAGTTCGGCTTGCCGGTCGAGGTCGCGCACGCGCTGTTCGACTGCGACGGATCCTTCACCTCGAAGTCCGTGAAGTAGAGGAAGTCGATGAAGCCGGTCTGGCGCACGTTGACGACGATCGAGCGGATCTCGGTGCCGACCATCCCGGTCGAGCGCAGCCGGACGACGCCCGTCGTCGAGTACTGGGAGTTGTCGACCTCGTAGCGGTAGTAGGCGCGAGACGGCTTGTCCGGGTCGCCGGACGGGACCTGGGCCCACTTGTCGGGCCCCGTGCCCAGGAGCAGCGCCCGGTTCGTCGTCGGCGGGAGGGCACCCGTGCTGGTCGCCGAGAACGGCGCGTCCGGGTTCCGGTACTGCACGTAGGTGTTGTCGTTCGCCAGCCGGGCCTTGTAGTCCTCGAGCCCGGCGTACGCGGCGGCCATCGCGGCGTTCCAGTCGTCGTCCGTCCGCGACTTCATCGCGCCGCTGCCCGCGAAGGCGGCGGCGGTCGCGACGAGCATCACGAGGACGGTCCCGAAGATGACGACGGTGATCAGGGCCATGCCGTCCTCGCGGCCCTCGCGGATGGCGCGGAACCAGGCGTTGACACTCCGCATCATGAGATCACCCTGTTCTGTCCGAGGTTCGGGAGGCCGACGGAGTTCTGCAGCGTCACTGAGTGAGCGGTGACCCCGAGCTTGGTGAGGATGGTCAGCGACACCTGGACGGCGGCGATGGTCGCCAGCGTGGTCTTGACGTTGGCGACACCGCCCGCCGCTCCCGCGCTCGTCGTGATGGGGTTATTGCTCGCATCCAGATAGGTGAAGGTCCACGGGGCCGTGCCGGTCTGCGGCGCGATGGCGTCGGCGAGAATCCTGGTCTTCTGCGGGGTCGTGGACTCGGCGGGAAACGACCAGTAGCCGTTGCCGATGTTGGTCGCCGGCCAGATGTCCTCGTACAGCTTGCGGGTCGTCGCGTCGATGCGCAGCCGCACCTGGATGGGCTGCTGGGCGGTGCCGGTCAGGTTGACGAACGCGTAGAACAGCACCGACTCGTTGCGCGCGTAGACGAACGCGGGGTCGTTCGGCGGCGGCGTGCCGAAGCCGGTCGCCTGGATCGGGTTGTCGGTCCCGGCGCGCAGCATCCTGGCGACCTCGTTCATGGCGTTGGAGGCCGAGCGGGTGTTCTGGTTCGTGTTCTGCGCGTTGTCCATCGCGCGCGTGGTGCTGACGTAAAGGTTCGCGATGAGGGTGATGACGATGCCGAAGACGAACATCGCGACGATCCACTCGACCAGGCTGATGCCGCTCTCGTCGCGCCGCAGGCGGTGGTGCAGCCGCGCGGGGGTCACGGCTGCACCACCCGGGGGTCGAGGGTGAAGGCGCCGCCGGAGCCGATGGTGACACCGGTCGCGCCGGTGGGGACGGAGAGCCACGAGGAGGGCGCCACCGTCGTGGGGTTCGTTGACGTCCCGTACTTCAGGGTCCACGCTCCGTAGGGAAGGGCGATCGTCATCTTGCTGTTCGCGGACGCACCGAGCTGGGTGCTGAAGTCGATGGCCTGCGGCTTGGCGGTGCAGCCGGGGTCGCCGGAGACGAACGGCGCGGTGCTCACCGCCCGGATGGTGAGCTTGCCGGTCTGGTTCGACGGATTCGTTACCGTGATCGTGCCCATCGGCAGCTTCCCGATGTCCAGAGGCGTGGCGGTGGCGCCCGGTGCCACGGTGCCGGAGGGAGGGGCCGGCGCGGCGTAGGTCTTCCCCGCCGAGGTGTACTGGGGCCAGTCGCCGGGATTCGGGGACCGGCAGCCCGAGTTGGTGGAGTCGGTGTACGGGACATAGGTGCCGGCCACCACGTCGTACTCGGTCGACGGGAACAGCGTAGCGGTGGTCGGGGAGCTCGCCGCGGTGCTCCAGACGCCGTAGGTGCCGAGGAAGCTGACGCTCGCCGTCGATGGCACGATCACACCGCCCGTCGGCCAGGACCACTTCATCGTCCCGGCCTTGTCGTAGGTGAAGCTCGCGGAGGTGCTCTTGCCGGCCTCCACCTTGACGGTCGTCGACGACGGCGTCGGGTTCTGCAGCGGGTCGACGTAGCCGGGCAGGGACGCCGTGACGGTGTACGTGCCCGTTGGCACCTTGAGGACGTAGCTGCAGCCCATGCTGTCGGTCGCCGTCGGCACGGAGCCGGGGTTCGGCGAGACCGCCACGCCGACGCCCGCGACGGGCGTTCCGGCGGCGGACCGCGTCGAGACGAGGATGGTGCCGAGCGTGTCGATGCTGACCTTCGTTGAGGGTGCGATCACGGTGTCCGAGGTGACCGGCTGACCGATCATGTTCGGCCAGCTCACCTCGACACGGATGCGCTTGTAGAGCATGGACGACGCGGCGGAGGCGTTGCAGTTCACGTCCGCGCCGGACGCGTAGACCCAGCTGGCGATGCGCTTGATCGAGTAGACGAGGCCGGTGCCGGCGGGCACCCGCACCTGCTTGTCGGTGTCCGTGCTGTTGAGCGAGAACAGGTCGCCGCTGGAACGGTCGAGGTCGATCTCCTGCGCGGCGAGGTTGCTCGCGACGGCGCGCGACCGGGAGTCGCCGGTGATGGTGAACGCGGAGAGCAGCGAGTAGGCGACGCCGACGGAGATGATCGCGAAGATCATCATGGCGACGATCACCTCGATGAGGCTGACGCCGGACTCAGAGGTCCGGATGGAGCGCAGACGCGCGAGCAGAGCTGACATTGCGTTCACCTCCCCAGGGTCGGGTTCGGGATGGTGGTGGGTGGGGCTCGGGAGTGGGAAAGGGGCGCCGCGGGTGCGGCGCCCCTTTCGGGTCAGGCTGGGTTACGGGGTGTCCGCACCGCAGGTGGCCCCGCGCTTGGTTCCGGTGTTGTCGGTGACGTTGAACGACGGTGTCGAGGAGCTCTTACTCACGCCCACGAGGCAGAAGCCGTTGGTCGTAGTCGAGAACGTGATGCTCGTGGTGTTGTCGCTGATCGTGGCGCCGTACTTCGCTGCGTTCGTACCGAGCGTCGTGGAAGTCGGGAAGATCGCGGTCCCGGCGTCCGTGTAGGTCTTCCCGGGGTTGTCGTTCATCCATCCGATGATGGCGGTCTTGCCGTTGGTCAGGTCGGATTTCGTGCCGGTGTCCTTCGCGCCGTCCTGGATGCCCAGGTACACCGGGATGGCGATCGCGGCGAGGATGCCGATGATGATGACGACGACGAGGAGCTCGATCAGGGTGAAGCCCTTCTCGCCCTCCTCCAGGAGGTTCTTGCGGCGAGCGTTCAGCTTGCCCATGAGACGGAAGTACATTGCGCTGTCCATTCGGTCGGGTGAATGCGGGTATCGGACGGGTGCGAGTGCCCTTCCGTGGCTTGATGGTATTTCCGAGCAAATTTTGAGCAGAATCCCACAAAAGGGGGCAATTTCTCTGATACAGCACCCCAGTTATGGGGAGCCCTCGTTCAGGGGGTTTTCAGAATGTGAACGATCACTTCACGAGGCTGGAGATCTGGAAAATGGGCATGTAGAGCGCGATCACCATGCCGCCGATGACCACGCCGAGAAAGGCGATCATGAGCGGCTCGATCATTGCGGTGAGCTGCTCCGTGGCCGCCTCGACCTCCTGGTCGTAGAAGTCGGCGATCTTGTTCAGCATGGTCTCCAGCGACCCGGAGTCCTCGCCGACGGCGATCATCTGGGTCACCATGGCCGGGAACACCGGCTGGTCCGCGAGCGGGCCGGCGATCGACTCACCCTGCCGGACCGACTCGGCCACCTTCACGAGCGCGTTCTCGATCACCCAGTTGCCGGAGGTCTCCCCCACGATCTTCAGCGCCTGCAGGATCGGCACGCCCGCCCCGATCATGTTGGCGAAGTTGCGCGCGAACCGGGCGACGGCGATCTTCTTCATCAGCGACCCGAAGATGGGCAGCTTGAGCTTGACCGGATCGACCCGGCGCCGCACGTTCTCCGTGTTCTTGTTGCGGGTCCACCAGATCCCGCCCACGATGCCGCCGACGAGCAGCACGGGGGCCACCCACACCATCGCGTGCGAGAGCTCCACGAGGATCATCGTGGGCAGCGGCAGCTGGCCGCCGAGTCCCTTGAACATGTTCTCGAACACCGGGACGATGAACAGCAGCATCGCGATCACGGCGACCAGCGACATGATGAGCACGATCACCGGATAGGTCAGCGCCGACTTGATGGTGCCGCGGAGCTTGACGTCCTTCTCGAAGTTCGTCGCGATGGCCTCGAGGGACGAGTCGAGGAATCCGCCGGTCTCACCGGCGCGCACCATGTTGACCATGAGCGGCGGGAAGACGTCGCCGTGCTTGCGCATGGCGTCGGAGATGGCGATGCCCGACTCCACGTCGTCGCGCACGTGGCCCATGATCCCGGCGAGCTTCTTGTTCTCGGTCTGCTCCGCGATGATGTTGAGCGTGCGCAAGATGGAGAGTCCCGAGCCGATCATCGTCGCCATCTGACGGCTCATGATGGCGAGGTCCTTGAGCTTCACACCGCTGCCGAAGCCGATGTTGATCTCGCGGTTCAGGCCGGTGGCATCCGGCGCCTCCTCGATCGAGATCGGCGAGAGCCCCATGGTCCGCAGCCGGGAGGCGACGGCCGACTCGCCCGGCGCATCCAGCTTGCCCTTGACGACCTTCCCCTCGGCGTTGCGCCCGCGGTAGGCGTACGTCGTCGTCCCCGCCATCTAGCTCACCATCCCTCTACCTGACCGTTCCGGAGTAGCGGTCGCCGAAGTCCGGGCCGCCGGCGGCGATGGCCGCCGCGTCGGAGGAGGAGTCCACGCGCTGGATCAGCCGGGTGATCCCCTCGATGTCGTGCGCCTTCTCCATGGCCGCCCGCCGTGTGATCGTGCCGGAGTCCACCAGCTCCGCCAGGTGCTGGTCCATCGTGTGCATCCCGTCGCCGCGGCCGGCCTGCATCGCGGAGGCGATCTGGTAGGTCTTGCCCTCGCGGATGAGGTTGGCGATGGCCGGGGTCATCATCAGCACCTCGGTGGCCACGACGCGGCCGCGGCCGGACGCGCGCTTCACCAGGGTCTGGCAGACGACGCCCTGGAGCGTGGCGGCCAGCTGGGCGCGCACCTGGTCCTGCTGGTGCGGCGGGAAGACGTCGATCACGCGGTCGATCGTCTGCGGCGCGTCCTGGGTGTGCAGGGTCGCGAAGACGAGGTGGCCGGTCTCGGCGGCCGTCAGGGCGACCGAGATCGTCTCCAGGTCGCGGAGCTCGCCGATCAGGATGACGTCGGGGTCCTGGCGGAGGACGTGCTTCAGCGCGTTGTTGAAGCTGTGGGTGTCGTGCCCGACCTCGCGCTGGTTGACGATCGACCGCTTGTGCGTGTGCATGAACTCGATCGGGTCCTCGACCGTGACGATGTGGTCGGCGCGGGTGGAGTTCACGAGGTCGATCAGCGCGGCGAGTGTCGTCGACTTGCCGGAACCGGTCGGCCCGGTGACGAGCACCAGGCCGCGCGGCATGCCCGCGAAGGTCCCGATCGCCTCCGGGACCCCGAGCTCGCGCAGCTGCTTGATCTCGGTGGGGATGAGACGGAACGCTGCGCCGACCGAGCCACGCTGCTGGTACAGGTTCACGCGGAACCGGGAGTTAGCGGAGATCGTGAACGCGAAGTCCAGCTCCAGCTCGCGCTTGAAGACCTCGGCCTGACGCTCGGTCAGGAGGCTGGTGAGGGCGGAGAGCGTGCGCTCGTGGTTCCACGGCTCCGTGGTGCCCGCCGGGGTGAGCGAGCCGTCGATCCTGACCATCGGGGGTGCACCGACGGTCACGTGCAGGTCGGACGCCTTCTGCAGCACCACCTCGCGGAGCGCCGCGACGAGGTCGGGGTCGGCGGCGTCCAGCGCGGCACGCTCGGCCGGGGTGAGGGTGCCGGTGTCCTCGGCGAACGCGGCGGGCGCCGCCGTCTCGAACGGCGCGGACGGGGCGACCGGTTCCGCCGCGCGCCTGCCCTCCGGGACGAGCCGGGTGACGGGTGCGATGAACGGCGTAGCGGAGCCGTCGTCGAGGGAGTAGACGGCGGTGGGCGCAGGCTGCTCCGGCTCGTACGGGGCGGGGTCGTACGCCGGCGGCGCGGGGGTAGCGGCGTCGTACGCGGCGGCGGTGTACGTGGGCGCGTTGTACGCGGTCGGCTCGTACGCGGTCGGCGGCTCGTGTGCGGCCACCGGCTCGTACGCGGTCGGCTCGTACGCGGTCGGCTCGTACGCCGGGACAGGTGGCTCGAGCACCGGCGGTTCATACGCGACCGGTTCGTACGCGGCCGGCTCGTACACCGGCACCTGTGGGACCTCGGCCACCGGCAGCGGAGCCGTCGTCGTCGGTGGCTCGGAACCCTGCAGCACCGCCTCGAACGCCGGCGCGGCCGGCGGTTCCGCGAACGTCGGCGGGTTCAGGGGGAACGAGGGCGGCGCCAGCGGCGCGCCAGCGCCGGGGTGCCAGCCGTCCGCTGTGGCGCCGGGTGGCGTCACGGGGATCTCGTAGACCGGCTTCGGCGTCGGCGGCGTGAAACCGCCCCAGCTCGTCTCGTTCGTCATCGTGCCTCCTTGACTGTCATGCGACGACTCTGAGGATCTCTTCGACCGAGGTGAGGCCGAGCTTCGCCTTCTCCCATCCGTCCTCGCGGAGGGTGAGCATCCCTTGCTGGCGGGCGGCGCCGCCGATCTCGGCGCTGGAGGCGCGGTCGACGGCGAGGCGTTCGATCTCCTCGGTCACCGCCATCACCTCGTGCACGGCGATCCGGCCGCGGTACCCGGTGTTGGAGCAGGTCGGGCAGCCGACCGGCGCGAAGACCTGGGGAACCGGCTGGTCCGCGGCCACGTCGAAGCGCAGCCTGCGAAGGTCCTCCGCGGCGTACGACGCGGGCTGCTTGCAGCGGTCGCAGAGCCGTCGGGCGAGCCGCTGGGCGACGACGCAATCCAGCGCGGACCCCACCAGGAACGGTTCGATGTCCATCTCGGTCAGGCGGGTGACGGCGCTCGGCGCGTCGTTCGTGTGCAGGGTCGAGAGCACGAGGTGACCGGTCAGCGAGGCCTCGATCGCGATCTGCGCCGTCTCGTGGTCGCGGATCTCGCCCAGCAGCACGACATCCGGGTCCGAGCGCAGGATGCTGCGGAGCGCCGACGCGAACGTCAGTCCGGCCTTCGGGTTCACCTGCACCTGGTTGATGCCCGCCATCCGGTACTCCACCGGGTCCTCGACGGTGATCACGTTGATCTCCGGCCGGGCGACGGCGTTCAGCGTCGTGTAGAGGGTGGTCGACTTGCCGGAGCCGGTCGGGCCGGTGACCAGGATCATCCCGTACGGCTTGGAGTACGACGTCTTGTAGGTCTGGAAGTTGCGCTCCAGCAGGTTCAGGTCCCGCAGCGACATGCTCGTGTTGCTGTTGTCGAGGATCCGCATGACGACCTTCTCGCCCCACACGGTCGGCAGCGTTGCGACGCGCAGGTCGATCTGGCGGCCGCCGTGCACGACCGACATGCGGCCGTCCTGGGGCTTCCGCCGCTCGGCGATGTCGATGTCCGACATGATCTTCAGCCGCGAGATCACGCCGTTCTGGATCGCCTTCGGCGCAGACTGCATCTCGTGCAGCACGCCGTCGATCCGGTACCGGACCCGCACATCGTGCTCGGCCGGCTCGATGTGGATGTCGGACGCGTGATCCTGGATGGCCTGGCTGACCAGCAGGTTCACGAACCGCACGATCGGGGCGTCGTCGTCGCCGGACTCCGCGATCGACGCCTGCTCGACGGGAGCGGACTCCTCCTCGAGGGTCGAGGTCAGGTCGCTCAGCTCGCCGTCGGCGCGCACGTACCGGTCGATCGCCGCCAGCAGGTCGGCCTGGTCGGCGACCGCAGGCGCGATGCCCATGTGCGAGGCCGCGCGGACGTCGTCGATGGCGAACACGTCGCCGGGGTCGGCCATCGCCAGGATGACGAGCCCGTCGGCGACGCCGATCGGCAGCACGGTGTGCCTGCGGCAGATGGCGCCGGGGATGAGCGTGACGGCGGCGCGGTCGACGGGATAGTCCGCCAGCTCCACGAAGGGAAGGCCGGACTGGGCCGCGCGGGCGCGGGCGATCTGGCCGGGCGTGATCGCGCCGTTCTGGAGCAGCTCCCTGACCACCGACTCGTCGGCGGTGGGCTCTGAGGAGATCCGGTCGAGATACTCGATCGGAAGATGGCCGTGAAGGATGAGGATCTCGGTCATGGACGCCACGGGGGACCTCCTTGCGGGTAGGACCTGCCGGCCGGGTCGGGTGATGCCGGCAGGGCCGCATCACGCCCGGGCGAGACTCCGGGGGCGACGAAGCAGTTCACAGTAACCGCACGGTTTGCACGCAGAACAGCCCCGCGAGCGGGTGCCCCGCGCGCGGGGGTCAGCCATGAGGCCGGGTGAGAGGGCCCCTCGGTGCGGGGGTCAGCGGCGCTTGAGGTCGCCGCGGCGGCCGGCCAGGTAGACGAGGACGCCGGCGATGACCGCGCATCCCATCGTCGCCAGCCAGAACGGCAGCGTGCGCGTGGCGTTCCCGGAGACCGCGAGCGCGATCCCGGCGACGAAGCTCAGGACCGCCACGACCAGCGCCGCCCCCGCGCAGCCCAGCATGGTCTTGCCGGTGCTGTCGGTGTACTCGAGGAGCTGGCGCCACATGCTCCCATTCTCCCGCATCCACGCACCCGCGTTGTCCACAGGGAGCCTCACGAGTACGCAGAGAATGCCCCCGAAACCGCCGAGTACGCGGAGAATCTCCGTACTCGGCGGCTGGACGCCCCGCCCGGAAACGACGAAGGCCCCCGGCGGGTGCCGGGGGCCTCAGTCGTACGGGAACCTTAGTTGTAGGTGCCCGGGGTGTAGTCGTCCGAGCTGAAGCTGTCGAAGTCGACGAAGCTCAGGTCGTTCTCGCTGAACGCGGAGTCATCGGTGAAGATGCGGTTCGGGTAGCGCTCCGCCTTCGCCTCCTCCGTGGCCTCGACGGAGACGTTCCGGTAGCGCGACAGGCCGGTTCCGGCCGGGATGAGCTTACCGATGATGACGTTCTCCTTGAGACCGATCAGCGGGTCGGACTTGCCCTCCATGGCCGCCTGCGTCAGGACGCGGGTGGTCTCCTGGAAGGACGCGGCCGACAGCCACGACTCGGTCGCCAGCGAGGCCTTGGTGATACCCATGACCTCCTGACGGGCCGAGGCCGTCTTCTTGCCCTCGGTCAGCGCAGCACGGTTGATCTCGTTGTACCGCGAGCGGTCGACGAGCTCACCCGGCAGCAGGTCGGTGTCGCCGTGGTCGACGACGGTGACCTTGCGGAGCATCTGACGGACGATGACCTCGATGTGCTTGTCGTGGATCGGCACACCCTGCGAGCGGTAGACGCCCTGGACGCCGCCCACGAGGTGCTTCTGCACCTCGCGGACACCCTTGACCCGGAGGACCTCCTTCGGGTCGACGGTGCCGACGATCAGCTGCTGGCCGAGCTCGACGTGCTGCCCGTCCTCCACCAGGAGGGTGGAGCGCTTCAGCACCGGGTAGACGTGCGGCTCGTCGCCGCTGTCCGGGGTCAGGATGACCTTGCGGGACTTGTCCGTCTCCTCGATGACGATGCGGCCCGCGGCCTCGGCGATCGGGGACGCACCCTTGGGGGTACGCGCCTCGAACAGCTCCTGGACGCGCGGCAGACCCTGGGTGATGTCGTCCGCGGAGGCCGAACCACCGGTGTGGAAGGTACGCATCGTCAGCTGGGTTCCGGGCTCACCGATCGACTGCGCCGCGATGATGCCGACGGCCTCGCCGATGTCCACCAGCTTGCCGGTCGCGAGCGAACGGCCGTAGCAGGCGGCGCAGACGCCGACCGCGGACTCGCAGGTGAGCACCGAGCGGACCTTGATGTCGGTCACGCCGGCGGCCACCAGCTTGTCGATGAGCACGTCGCCCACGTCGTCTCCGGCCTTCGCCACGACGGTGCCGTCCGCGGCGACCGCGTCGGTCGCGAGCGTCCGGGCGAACACGGAGTTCTCGACGTTCGGGTCGCGGGTGAGCACGCCCTCGGCGTCCACGGTCGCGATCGGCAGGTCAAGACCCTTGGTCGTGCCGCAGTCGTCCTCGCGGATGATGACATCCTGCGAGACGTCCACCAGACGACGGGTCAGGTAGCCGGAGTCGGCGGTACGGAGAGCCGTGTCCGCCAGACCCTTACGGGCACCGTGCGTCGCGATGAAGTACTCGGCCACCGACAGCCCCTCGCGGTACGAGGAGATGATCGGACGAGGGATGATCTCACCCTTCGGGTTGTTCACCAGACCACGCATACCGGCGATGTTGCGCACCTGCAGCCAGTTACCACGGGCACCGGAGGTGACCATGCGGTTGATGGTGTTGTCCGCCGGGAAGTTGGCGCGCATCGCCTCGGCCACCTCGTTGGTCGCCTCGGTCCAGATCTTCACCAGTTCCTGACGACGCTCGAGGTCGGTCGTGAGACCCTTCTCGAACTCGGCGGTGATCTTGGCGGCCTTCTTCTCGTAGCCGGCCACGATCTGCGCCTTGTTCGGCGGGGTCAGGATGTCGCTCAGCGACACCGTGACGCCCGAGCGGGTGCCCCAGTAGAAGCCGGCGTCCTTGATGCGGTCGAGCGCGGCTGCGACCTCCACCTTCGGGTACCGCTCCGCCAGCGCGTTCACGATCGACGAGATCGTGCCCTTGTCGGCGACGTCCTCCACGTACGGGTAGTCCGCCGGCAGCGCCTCGTTGAAGAGGGCGCGGCCGAGGGTGGTCTCCACGATCGCGGTGATCGGCTCGGCACCCGTGTCGGCGGCGTCCGACGGCACGTAGTTGTCGAGGCGGATCTTGACCTTGGCGTTCAGGTGCAGCGTGCCCTGGTCCTTCGCGAGGATCGCCTCGGAGACCGAGGAGAACGCGCGACCCTCGCCCTCGGCGCCTTCGCGCACGGTGGTGAGGTGGTGCAGACCGATGATCATGTCCTGCGAGGGCAGGGTGACCGGGCGTCCGTCCGACGGCTTCAGGATGTTGTTCGAGGCGAGCATCAGGATGCGGGCCTCGGCCTGGGCCTCCACCGACAGCGGGAGGTGCACGGCCATCTGGTCACCGTCGAAGTCCGCGTTGAACGCGGCGCAGACGAGCGGGTGGAGCTGGATGGCCTTGCCCTCGACGAGCTGCGGCTCGAACGCCTGGATGCCCAGACGGTGCAGCGTGGGGGCGCGGTTCAGCAGAACCGGGCGCTCGCGGATGATCTCCTCGAGCACGTCCCACACCTGCGGGCGCGAACGCTCCACCATGCGCTTGGCGGCCTTGATGTTCTGAGCGTGGCTCAGGTCGATCAGGCGCTTGATCACGAACGGCTTGAACAGCTCCAGGGCCATCTGCTTGGGCAGACCGCACTGGTGCAGCTTGAGCTGCGGACCCACGATGATGACCGAACGGCCCGAGTAGTCCACGCGCTTTCCGAGCAGGTTCTGGCGGAAACGACCCTGCTTGCCCTTCAGCATGTCGCTGAGGGACTTGAGGGCGCGGTTGCCGGTACCCGTCACGGGGCGGCCGCGGCGGCCGTTGTCGAACAGCGCGTCGACGGCCTCCTGCAGCATGCGCTTCTCGTTGTTCACGATGATCTCGGGCGCGCCGAGGTCGAGCAGACGACGGAGGCGGTTGTTCCGGTTGATCACGCGGCGGTACAGGTCGTTCAGGTCGGAGGTCGCGAAGCGGCCACCGTCCAGCTGGACCATCGGGCGCAGCTCCGGCGGGATGACCGGGACGACGTCGAGGACCATCGCGGCCGGCGAGTTGCCGGTGGCGAGGAACGACGAGACAACGCGCAGACGCTTGATCGCGCGGATCTTCTTCTGGCCCTTGCCGTTCGCGATCTGCTCGCGGAGCAGCTCGGCCTCGGCGTTCAGGTCGAACGCCTGCAGGCGGCGCTTGATCGCCTCGGCGCCCATGAACGCCTCGAAGTACAGGCCGTAGCGGTCCACGAGCTCGTTGAAGTCCGCGTCCTCCGGCTTGAGGTCGCCGACCTTGAGGGTGCGGAACGACTCCCACACGCGCTCGAGGCGGGCGATGTCCTCGTCGTAGGACTTGCGGATCTGGCCCATCTCCTTCTCCGCCGTGTCCTTGACACGACGCTTCTGGTCGGCCTTGGCGCCCTCCTCCTCGAGCGCAGCGAGGTCGCCCTCGAGGCGCTGCAGGCGGTCGGCCACACGGGCGTCGCGCTGGTCGGACAGCGTCTTGATCTCCAGGCGCAGCTCGTTCTCGAGGCCGGGGAGGTCGGCGTGACGGCCGTCCTCGTCGACATCGATCACCATGTACGCGGCGAAGTAGATGACCTTCTCGAGGTCCTTCGGCGCCATGTCGAGCAGGTAGCCGAGACGGCTCGGCACGCCCTTGAAGTACCAGATGTGCGTGACGGGCGCGGCGAGCTCGATGTGGCCCATGCGCTCACGGCGCACGGAGGACTTGGTGACCTCCACGCCGCAGCGCTCGCACACGATGCCCTTGAACCGGACGCGCTTGTACTTGCCGCACGAGCACTCCCAGTCGCGGGACGGGCCGAAGATCTGCTCTCCGAACAGGCCGTCCTTCTCGGGCTTCAGCGTGCGGTAGTTGATCGTCTCGGGCTTCTTGACCTCGCCGTAGCTCCAGCGACGGATGTCGTCAGCGGTGGCCAGGCCGATACGCAGCTCGTCAAAAGTTGTTGCGTCGAGCAATGTTCCTTCTCTCCTATGGAAGATTCGTCAGTTGGGTCTGGCTACCGGGTCAGATCTCGTCGATGGACGACGACTCGAACCGGGAGGAGATGTTGATGCCGAGCTCCTCCGCAGCGCGGAAGGCCTCGTCGTCCGCGTCGCGCAGGCTGACCGCCTGCCCGTCGGCCGACAGCACCTCCACGTTCAGGCAGAGCGACTGCATCTCCTTGATGAGGACCTTGAAGGACTCCGGGATGCCCGGCTCCTGGATGTTCTCACCCTTGACGATGGCCTCGTAGACCTTGACGCGGCCGAGGATGTCATCCGACTTGATGGTCAGGAGCTCCTGCAGCGCGTACGCGGCACCGTAGGCCTCGAGGGCCCACACCTCCATCTCACCGAAGCGCTGACCACCGAACTGCGCCTTACCACCGAGCGGCTGCTGGGTGATCATCGAGTACGGGCCGGTCGAACGCGCGTGGATCTTGTCGTCGACCAGGTGGTGCAGCTTCAGGATGTACATGTAGCCGACCGACACAGGGTCCGGGTACGGCTCGCCGGAGCGGCCGTCGAAGAGCTGCGTCTTGCCGGAGCCGCCGATCAGGCGCTCTCCGTCGCGCGTCGGGAGGGTCGAGTCGAGCAGACCCGCGATCTCCTCCTCCTTCGCACCGTCGAACACCGGGGTCGCGACCTTGGTGTTCGGGGCGGCGCTGAACGCGGCCTCGGGGAGCTCAGCGGCCCACTTCGGCTTGCCCTTGATCTCCCAGCCGTTCTTGGCGATCCAGCCGAGGTGGATCTCCAGGACCTGACCGAAGTTCATGCGGCCCGGGACACCCAGCGGGTTCAGGATCACGTCGACCGGGGTGCCGTCCGCGAGGAACGGCATGTCCTCGACCGGCAGGATCTTCGAGATGACGCCCTTGTTGCCGTGACGGCCGGCGAGCTTGTCACCCGCGGTGATCTTGCGCTTCTGGGCGATGTAGACCACCACGCGCTGGTTCACACCGGAACCGAGCTCGTCGTCGCCGTCCTGCGCGTCGAAGACCTTGACACCGATGATGGTGCCCTCCTCGCCGTGCGGGACCTTGAGGGAGGTGTCGCGCACCTCGCGGCTCTTCTCGTTGAAGATCGCGCGGAGCAGGCGCTCCTCCGCCGACAGCTCGGTCTCGCCCTTCGGCGTGACCTTGCCGACGAGGATGTCGCCGGGGCGCACCTCGGCGCCGATGCGGATGATGCCGCGCTCGTCGAGGTCGGCCAGGAGGTCTGGGCTGACGTTCGGCAGGTCGCGGGTGATCTCCTCCTTGCCCAGCTTGGTGTCGCGGGCGTCCACCTCGTACTCCTCGATGTGGATCGAGGAGAGGGTGTCGTCCTTCACCAGGTTCTGGCTGAGGATGATCGCGTCCTCGAAGTTGTGACCCTCCCACGGCATGAACGCGACGAGCAGGTTCTTGCCGAGCGCGAGCTCGCCGTTCTCGGTGGCGGGGCCGTCGGCGACGACCTCGCCCGCCTCGATCCGGTCGCCCTCGTCCACGACCACGCGGTGGTTGTAGGAGGTGCCCTGGTTCGAGCGGTCGAACTTGCGCAGGTAGTAGGTCTTGTACGTGCCGTCGTCCGCCTGGACGGTGACAGCGTCGGCCGAGACCTCGCTGACCACACCCGACTTCTCGGCGATGACCACGTCACCGGCGTCGATGGCCGCGTAGCCCTCCATACCGGTTCCGACGACCGGGCTCTCCGAGCGGAGCAGCGGCACCGCCTGGCGCTGCATGTTCGCACCCATGAGGGCTCGGTTGGCGTCGTCGTGCTCGAGGAACGGGATCAGGGAGGTACCCACCGACACCATCTGGCGCGGGGAGACGTCCATGTAGCCGATCTCCTCGGCGGGGATCAGGTCGACCTCGCCGCCCTTCTGACGGGCGAGCACGCGCTCCTCGGTGAAGTGACCGTTGGCGTCGAGCGGGGCGTTGGCCTGCGCGACGACGAAGTCGTCCTCCTCGGAGGCGGTCAGGTAGTCGATCTGGTCGGTGACCCGGCCGTCGACGACCTTGCGGTACGGCGTCTCGATGAAGCCGAAGGAGTTGATCCGCGCGAACGACGCGAGCGAGCCGATCAGACCGATGTTCGGGCCTTCCGGCGTCTCGATCGGGCACATGCGGCCGTAGTGCGACGGGTGGACGTCGCGGACCTCGACGCCCGCGCGCTCACGGCTCAGACCACCGGGGCCGAGGGCCGAGAGGCGGCGCTTGTGGGTCAGACCCGCGAGCGGGTTGTTCTGGTCCATGAACTGCGAGAGCTGCGAGGTGCCGAAGAACTCCTTGATCGCGGCGACGACGGGTCGCACGTTGATCAGGGTCTGCGGGGTGATCGCCTCGATGTCCTGCGTGGTCATGCGCTCGCGGACGACGCGCTCCATGCGGGACAGACCGGTGCGGACCTGGTTCTGGATGAGCTCGCCGACGGCGCGGATGCGACGGTTGCCGAAGTGGTCGATGTCGTCGATGTCCAGGCGGATGTCCGCGGGCTGCCCGTTGCGGAGGCCCTTGATCGTGGTCTGGCCGTCGTGCAGGGCGACCAGGTACTTGATCGTGGCGATGATGTCCTGGACGGTCAGCACCGAGTCCGTGAGCGGAGCCTCCAGGCCCAGCTTGCGGTTGATCTTGTAGCGGCCGACCTTGGCGAGGTCGTAGCGCTTCGGGTTGAAGTAGAAGTTGTCCAGCAGCGCACGCGCGGCCTCGGCCGCGACCTGCTCGCCCGGACGGAGCTTCCGGTAGATGTCCTTGAGCGCCTCCTCCTTGGTGAGGATGGCGTCCTTCTCCAGGGTGAGCTCGATCGACTGGTAGCCGGCGAACTCGGAGAGGATCTCCTCGCTGGTCAGGCCGAGGGCCTTCAGGAAGACGGTGACCGACTGCTTGCGCTTGCGGTCGATGCGGACACCGACCTGGTCGCGCTTGTCGATCTCGAACTCGAGCCACGCACCGCGGCTCGGGATGATGCGCGCCGAGTAGATGTCCTTGTCGGACGTCTTGTCGGCGGCGGCCTCGAAGTAGACGCCCGGCGAGCGGACGAGCTGCGACACGACGACACGCTCGGTGCCGTTGATGATGAACGTGCCCTTCTCGGTCATCAGCGGGAAGTCGCCCATGAAGACCGTCTGGGTCTTGATCTCACCCGTGAGGTGGTTCATGAACTCGGCCTCGACGTAGAGCGGGGCCGCGTAGGTCTTGCCCTTCTCCTTGCACTCGTCGATCGAGTACTTCTTCTCCTCGAGGAACGGGTTGGTGAAGGAGAGCTGCATGGTCTCGCCGAGGTCCTCGATCGGAGAGATCTCCTCGAAGATCTCCTCGAGGCCCGTGGCGGCGGGCAGATCCTGACGACCCTGCTCCTCGGCTTCGGCGACGCGTGCCTTCCATGCGTCGTTGCCGACCAGCCAGTCGAAGCTCTCGGTCTGCAGAGCGAGCAGATCGGGAACGGTGAGGGTGTCCGTGATCTTTGCGAACGAAAGACGAGATGCGGCTCGTCCGTTCTTGGGTGTCTTGTCAGTGTTGGTTGCGTTGCGCGCAGCAGCCAAGGAAATAACCTCCGTGGGCCCCGTCGGGCCAGATTACTGTCGGTGGTGAGTAGGTTCGTGGACGAGTACTCCCAGGCGCATCGCTCACGCCGTATCTGACCCGGTGATCCGGGCCCAGGCGCGCGCGGGGAAAGTCAGAGCCGACCGCAATATGAAGGCAGATGTGTGGACTGGGAGCGCAAAGAACAACTATATGTCAAATAGACGCGCCGTGTCCAGTCTTTTCTTGACCCGGGGCGCAGTCTCGGTGTATAACCCCGCGCGCCCCCTTGGTATTCCGGTGATCGTAGCGGTCAGCGGAGGCGCGGCGGGAGGGTGTCGACGGTCGCGAGGACGGCCTCCTCGCGCGAGCGCGGGTCCCAGCCGAGGACCGAGCGCGCCTTGGCGGAGGTGGCGTTCCTGCGCACGCCGATCTCGGGGAGCGACCCGCGGACGCGGCGGCTGAACGGAGCCGCGGCCCGCAGCATCCAGTCGGGCATGAGCTTGGTGCTGATGCCCGCGCCGGCCGCCTCGCCGAGGTGGCCTCGGATGAGCAGCGCCACCTCCGGCGCGCTCATGGCGTCCCCCGCCGTCGCGATGAAGCGCTGCCCCGCCGCCTCGGGGCGCGTCATCGCCAGCAGGTGCAGATCGGCCACGTCGCGGACGTCGACCACGCCGAACCAGACGTCGGGGAGCCGGCGGAGGCGCCCCTCCCGCACCAGCTTGACCAGCTCGACGGAGCTGGAGTAGTCCGGCCCGAGGACCGGGCCGAGGACGCTGACGGGGTTGACCGTCGCCAGCTCCAGTCCGCCACCCTCCGCCGCCGCGAAGGCCCAGGCCGCACGCTCGGCGATCGTCTTCGACCGGGCGTACGGCGTGACCGGGCGGCCGCTCTCCAGGTCGGTCCAGTCCTCCTCGGTGAAGGGCCGGTCGGTCGGCGCGTGCCCGTAGCCGATCGCGGCGAAGGAGGAGGTCTGCACCACGCGTTCGACCCCGGCGTCCCTCGCGGCCCGCAGCACGCGCAGCGCCCCGTCGCGGGCGGGCACGATGAGCTCGTCCGGGTCCTTCGGCTGCACGGCGGGGAACGGGGATGCGACGTGCAGCACGAACCGGCAGCCGGCGACGGCGTCCGCCCAGCCCGCATCCGAGGTGAGGTCGGCCACGGCGAACGTCAGCCGGTCCCCCGCGTCCTCGAGCCCTCCCTCGGCGAGCTGCGCACGCACGTCGGCGGCACGACCCGGTGTGCGGATCGTCGTCCGCACCTCGTAGCCCGCCGTCAGCAGCGCCAGCACGCAATGCGCGCCGATGAAACCGGAACCACCCGTCACGAGCACACGATCCGTCATGCGGCCATCCTGCGCCGGATCCGGCCGACAGGCGACCCCACGACCGCGATCAGCTTCGGACGAGCGCGATCGCCTGCGCCCTGTCCCGCACCGCGAGCTTGGCGAAGATCGCGTTGATGTGCGTCTTCACCGTGGCGACGCTGACGTACAGAGAGGACGCGATCTCGCCGTTGCTCAGGCCGTCCGCGACCAGGGCGAGCACCTCGGCCTCCCGCCGGGTGAGCGCGGGAAACCGTGCCACGAGCGCGCCGGCGTGGTCGGGGGCGGGAGCGGGGGACGCGGCGGTCAGGTTCCCGATGATCCTCGCGCCCACCTCCGGCGCGAACGTGGACTGGCCGCGCGCGACGGCCCGGACGGCGGCCGCGAGCTCGGCCCTGCCCGCATCCTTGGTCAGGTAGCCCCGCGCCCCGGCACGGAGGGCGCCGAGGATGGACTCGTCGTCCGCGTAGGTGGTGAGGACGAGCACCGCGGTCTCCGGGGCCTCGGTGCTGACCCTCGCGGTCGCTCCCACCCCGTCGAGGACCGGCATCCGCAGATCCATCAGGATCACGTCGGGCCGCTCGGAGACGGCAAGCGCGACCGCCTCCTCCCCGTCCGCGGCCGCCCCGACGACGTCGACGTCCGGCAGCAGGCCGAGCACGGTGACGAGCCCGTCGCGGATGATCGCCTGATCGTCCGCCACGACGACCCGGATGCGCGGCTCGGCGGCCTCCTGCCCGCTCACGCGAGCCTCGCCTCTGCGGTCACGGTGAAGGCGTCGCCGTCCACACCGGCGGTCGCGACGCCGCCGAGCGGGAGGGCGGCGAAGCGCTCGCGCATCCCCTCGATGCCGTGGCCGCCGCCGGTCGCGGCCAGGTCGGAGCGCGCTGCATCCCCGAGCGGGGTCGAGACGGTGAGGCGCACCCGGTCATTCTCCCAGTCCAGCCGGGCGCGGACCGGCTGTCCCGGCGCGTGCTTGCGGGCGTTGCTCAGCGCCTCCTGCAGCGCGCGCTGCAGCGCGGTCGCCTGGTCGGCCGTGAGGGTGCGCGGCCGGCCGGCGACGACCACGCGCGCCTCACCGCCGAGCGAGCGGTGCGCGGCGACGAGATCCTCCATCGACGCGGTGAACGCGGGAGGATCGACGGCCGCCCCGCCTGCGTTGGGCTCCCGGAGCGCGGCCACCGCGCGGCGCGCCTCGGAGAGGCCGCCCGCCGCGAGTCCGCGCGCGGCGACGACGCGCTCCCGGGCCGCGCCCGTGTCTCCCGCCTCGAGCAGCGCATCCACCGCGTCCAGCTGGATGACCAGGCCGCCGAGGCTGTGCGCGAGCACGTCGTGGAGGTCGCGGGCGATGGCGATGCGCGCCGCCTCCTCCCGGATGGCCGCCTCCCTCTCCCGCAATTGCGCGGCCTGCGCCTCCGCCCGGCGGAACTGCCGCCGGCTGAGGCCGGCGAACCCGCCGAGGACGATGCCGCCCATCTCCGCCAGCAGCGCGGGCGCGCTGGTCCCGAACGGGACCGCGCCGATCGGGATGAGGGCGACGGAGACGATCACGACGCCCGCGCCCGCCCCGAGCGGGAAGGCGACGTCGCCCAACAGGATGAGGACGGCGATCGCCGCGGGGACCACCGCGATGCCGTCGGTTCCCGCGGCGGTCAGGCTGCCGCCGAGAGCGGCCACGAGGGCCAGGGCGGTTCCCGTCCTGAGCAGACCGGCGATCGCGCACACGCCGCGCGCCGCCCACGCGACGACCGCGGCCAGGGAGACGACGAGCACCCACACCGGGCGATGCGCGGTGTGGGTGCTCACCAACGACCAGGCGACGACCACGGCGCCGACGAGGTTCAGCGCGAGGCCGAGGGCGCCCGGCCGGTTCAGAGAGTCCACGAGACCATCATGCGGCGAGCGCGGCGTGCCGATCGAGCCGCGCCGCGAAGACGGCGGTGCGGGCGACGCGGTTCGCCGCGAGCACGAGCACGATGACGCCGGTCGACGCGGCCAGGTGCGAGCCGGCCACGCCGGCGAGGACATCGACGCCGACGCGGACCGCGATCACGACCACCCAGAGCACGAGGCCGAGCACGCCGGTGCGCGACTCGTACGTCGCCGTGTAGCGATCGTCCTTGCCGAGCCGCACCGGCTGAGCGAGCGGGCGGAAGTGCGCGATGGCGCCCATCCACGCGCCGACCCCGAGCGAGATGACGAGTTCGACGACGACGACGACGAAGTCGAGCGGGGTCAGCGACGACGGCTTCACCTGCTGAACGAGCAGCACGACGCCGACGACAGCGGCGATGGCGGGCAGCCGCCACATCTTCGCGATCGACACCGGCCGCCAGGTCATCTGCCGGTAGCCGATCCAGCCGATCGCCAGGACGATGAGGATGGCGTTGCCGAGCGTCTGAACGGACATGAGAACCTCCCGCGGCCGGGCCCTTCCCTGCCACCCCTTCAGCGTCGCGGACCGCGCCGCCGGCCGGGACCATCCCCGGGTGGAGACGCGGGTGGAGATCGGGTTGAACGACCGGGTGGGACGACCGGGTGGGGAGATCGGGTTGGCGACTAGGCTGGCGTGCGTGCCGGCCACCCCCTCGAACGTCCCCTCCGTCGTCCTCTCCGAGAGCGGGTACACGGCGTCGATCGAGCCGGATCGTTTCGTACCGGGCGCCTACCAGCTGATCGTGGACGGCACCCCCCAGTCGCACGTGAACCCGGACGACCCGTCCCAGCTGTTCTTCGAGTACGTGCAGCGGATGGGCAACGTGATCGACCTGATCGGCGAGCCGGGTCAGCCCATCACCGCGGTGCACCTCGGGGCGGGCGCGCTCACGCTCCCCCGCTACGTCGCATACACCCGGCCGGGTTCGCGCCAGCAGGTCGTCGAGCTGGAGAGCAGGCTCGTGGACCTGGTGCGCGAGGAGCTGCCGCTCCCCCGGTACGCGCAGATCCGCGTGCGGCACGGCGACGCCCGCGAGGTGGTCGGCAAGCTCCCGACGGGACTGCGCGGCGCGGTCGACCTGCTGGTGATCGACATCTTCAGCGGGTCGCGCACCCCCGCGCACGTGACGAGCGTCGAGTTCTACCGGTCCGCGGTGTCGCTGCTGAAACCGGACGGGATCGTGCTGGTCAACGTGGCGGACGGCCCTCCGCTGTCGTTCGCCCGCAGCCAGGTGTCGACGCTCGGCGCCGTCGTCGGGAACGTCGCCGCGCTGGCGGAGACCCAGGTGCTGAAGGGACGCCGGTTCGGCAACGTCGTCCTGGTCGGCTCCGACTCGCCGCTGCCGCTGGAGTGGCTGCCGCGCCTGCTCGCGAGCGGACCGCATCCCGCCAAGGCGGTCGCTGGCGCCGAGCTGCGCACGTTCGCGGCGGGTGCGCCGATCGTCACGGATGCGACGAGCGTGCCGTCGCCGCCGCCCGCGCGCAGCATCTTCCAGTCGGGGACGCGCAGGGACTGATCGGCGTCACGTGGCGAGGGGCTCGCCGCGCCGGCTCAGGCGTGCCGGAAGAGCACCGCGTCCCCCGGGCGGAGCTGCGCGAACCGGTCGAGGTCGGCGTCGGCGACGACCGCGATCACCGGATAACCGCCGGTCACGGGATGGTCGGCGAGCAGCACGGTCGGACGCCCGTCCGGCGACACCTGCACCGACCCCGCCACCATCGGCTCGCTCGGGAGTTCGGCGGTCACGGCGCGCTCCAGCAGGGGCGTCGCGTGCGGGTGAACGCCGGCGGCGTGGGCGGGGATGCGCGGCGGGTCGAGCCGGGCGCCGACGCGGTCCGTCTGCGCGCTCACCCGCCACGGGACGGCGAAGAAGACCTCCAGCGCCGTGTCCGTGAACCAGTCGGCGCGCGGCCCGCGGTGGGCGCGGACCTCGACGGGGCCGCCTGAGCCGTCCGGCGCGGCGACCACCGGCAGGAAGTCGAGCGCGGGGACGCCGGTGACGGGCGCCGGCCCGACCGGCAGCACGTCGCCGGCGGAGAGCGGTTCCGGCCCGATGCCGGAGAGGGTGTCGCGGGAGCGGGAGCCGAGCACCGCATCCACGTCGATGCCGCCGCGGACGGCGAGGACGCGGCGCACCCCGGACACCGCGGGGGCGATCAGGATGGTCTGGCCGGGTTCCGCACGGACGGCCGCGAACGCGTCCACCGGACGGCCATCGAGCAGCACGGCGCCCGGCGCTCCGGTCACGGCGAACCAGACCGGGGCGTCTCCGTCCAGCCTCGCCTCGAAGCCGCCGACGAGCAGCTCGAGCCCGGCGAGGTCCTCGTCGTTGCCGACCAGCCGGTTCGCGAGCCGGAGGGCGCCGCGGTCGAGGGCACCGGAGACGCCGACGCCGACGGCGGCGAGACCGGGACGGCCCAGGTCCTCGACCAGCGCGAGCGGACCGGGCTGGACGATGCGGAGGCGCGCGTGCCGGCTCACCGCTGCTCCTCGAACCGGACGGCCATGCCCGGGCGCAGCAGCGCGGGCGGGTCGGCCGCGGCATCCCACAGCACAGCCTCCGTCCGGCCGATGAGCTGCCAGCCGCCCGGACTCGACCGCGGGTAGACGCCGCTGAACTCGCCGGCGAGCCCGACGGACCCCGCCGGCACCCGTGTGCGCGGCGTCGCCCGCCGCGGCACCCGCAACCGGTCGTGATCGGTGACCAGGTAGGCGAAGCCGGGCGCGAACCCGCCGAACGCGACCCGCCAGAGCGAGCCGGTGTGCAGGGCGACGACCTCGCGAGGACCGACGCCGAGCAGGGTGGCCACCTCCGCCAGGTCGTCGCCGTCGTACCGGACGGGGACGGTCACGACCTCGGCTGCCTGCTCGGCCCCGCCCGCCGGCTCCGTCCGCTCCAGCCAGCCGTGCGCGGCGCTGAGCGGAAGCACCCGCGGATCGACGGTGACACCGATCGTGCGCGCCGCGGGCACGAGGTCGACGACGCCCGGTGGTCGGGAGGCGTCGAGGGCGCGGTAGAGCGCGAGCACCTCGTCTAGGCCGTCGAGCTCCACCACGAGCGCGCGGTCGCCGGAGGGCAGGATGCGGCGGCTCACGCGAACGCCTCCACGCGCAGCCCCTCCGCGTCCAGCCGGCGCCGCACCGCGGCCGCCATCGCGACGGCGCCCGGGGTGTCGCCATGGACGCAGAGGGAGTCGACCTCGACCGGGATGTCGACGCCGTCCGCCGCCGTCACACGGCCCTCGGCGACCATCCGCACGGCGCGCTCGGCGATCGCCTCCACGTCGGAGAGCACGGCGCCGGGCTGAGAGCGCGGCACCAGCGCCCCGTCGGCGCGGTAGCCGCGATCGACGAACGCCTCGCGCACGAACCGGAGTCCCGCGGAGCGCGCGGCGCGCTCGACGGCGGAGCCCGACAGCCCGAGGACGGCGAGTCCCGGATCGAAGGCGGCGATCGCATCCACCACGGCGCCGGCCTGCTCCTCGTCGGCGACGATGCGGTTGTAGAGCGCGCCGTGCGGCTTGACGTAGCGGACCGGTGTGCCCGCGACCCGGGCGATCCCCGCCAGGGCGGCCAGCTGATAGAGCACTTCGTCGCGCAGCTCGGCAGCCGGGACGTCCATCGCCCTGCGGCCGAACCCGGCGAGGTCGCGGTAGGAGACGTGCGCGCCGACGCTCACGCCGTTCTCCGCCGCGGTGCGGCAGGTGCGGAGCATCGTCGACGGGTCGCCGGCGTGGAACCCGCACGCCACGTTGGCACTCGTCACCAGCCGGAGCATGGCGTCGTCGTCGCCCATCCCCCAGGCCCCGAAGGACTCGCCGAGGTCGCTGTTGAGGTCGACGGAACGCTCCATGGCCCCATTCTGCCCGGCTCGCGGGGAGAGAGCGGCTACTCGCCGCGGGTCGGGGTGGCGGCGCCGGCGCCGGCGCGCGCGGCGCGGGCGCGGTGGGCGCGGACCTTCGCCCGGTTGCCGCAGCGCTGCATCGAGCACCAGCGCCGGGTGCCGCTGCGGGAGGTGTCCAGGTAGACGAGGGAGCAGTCCTCGGCCGAGCACTCGCGGATGCGGCCGTCCACCTCCGGCCCGAACAGCCGGACGGCGTCCCGCGCGATGCTGCCGAGCGCCTGGTGCGGGCGCGCGTTCGCGCGTCCGGCCTGGCGGGCGCCCCCGGCGAGGACGGGCGGGATGTCCGGCGTCGCGGCGAACAGGTTGACCACGTCGATGTCCGAGGGCGACAGGGCCACGCCGTCGCTCGCCTGGCGGGCGAGCCGGCCGATCGCGCTGCGGAGCGTCACGGCGTCGCGGAACTCGCGCTCGCCGGCGGTCGGCGCGACCTCGGGGAAGCGCTCGACGAGCCAGTCGTTCAGCTGCTCCGCATCCCGGACCGTGTGCGCCTCGAGGTGCTCGGGCTCGTCGAGGCCGCCGGTATACGCGAAGTCGAGGGAGAGGGCGCCGGAATCGAACCACCAGCGCTGTCCATCACCCGAGTCCATCCACTGGCCGGAGCTGCGGGGAAGGATGGAGTCGGTCGGCATGGCGACGTCAAGACTACCGGACGCCCGGCCGCGGGGCGCCGGGCACGGGCTGCCATACTGAGCGGATGACCGCCGCCGTCCGCCTCTCCCCCG
Organism: Leifsonia sp. NPDC080035; assembly: GCF_040050925.1. Taxonomy (NCBI): domain Bacteria; kingdom Bacillati; phylum Actinomycetota; class Actinomycetes; order Micrococcales; family Microbacteriaceae; genus Leifsonia; species Leifsonia sp. NPDC080035. The sequence continues at coordinate 565,937 of NZ_CP157390.1, forward strand.
ACGCCGTCCTCGAAGGCGCGACGGTGCGCCTGCGCGCCCTCACCAGGGACGACCTGCCCGATCTGTTCGACGCGATCGGTCACCCCGAGGTCTTCGCCGGCGGCTGGGGAGGCGGCCCCGCCGCCTACCGCGACACCTACGAGGAGTGGCACGCGTTCATCCTGCGCTACCTCGCCTGGAAGACCGGCAACGTGACAGCGGTGCTGCTGCGCGACGGCGACCGCCTCGTCGGCACCACCACGCTCGGCGACTTCGACCTTGCGAACGGCTCTGCGCACATCGGCTGGACCGCCTACGCGCCCGAGGTGTGGGGGACGCGCGTGAACGCGGAGACGAAGCGCCTGCTCCTCGGCGCCGCGTTCGACAACGGCTTCGAGCGGGTGAAGCTGCAGGCGGACGTGCTCAACGAGCGGTCGCGCGCGGCCATCCTCCGGCTCGGCGCGAGATTCGAGGGCGTGCTGCGGCACACCCAGCCGCGCGCCGACGGCAGCTGGCGGGACACGGCGGTGTACTCCATCCTGCGCGAGGAGTGGCCGGCGGTGCGGGACGCCCTGGACGAGCGCCTCGCGGCCGCCTCGGCCTGACCCGGCTGCGCGTATCGCGCGACGCTACTGCTCGGCCTCGCGTGCCGCGGCGGCGGCGAGGCGGCGCTGCGCGGGCGAGACCTCGCGGTGCACCCACGCGATGAGGTTCGCCGAGTCGAAGCGCCTGCTGCACGCTCCGCACGCGAGCGCGCGCGCCGGCTTGCGGTAGCGGTAGTGCGTGTGCCCGTTCGGGCAGGTGCCGACCCACGGCGCGAGGTCGTCGGCGATGGCGCCGCCGTGCAGCCGCTTGCCCTCGTAGCCGAGGTCGAGGGCGATCGCCCGCCAGCGCGGCCCATGGCCTGCACGGGATCCCGCGAGCGCGTGCGCGACCTCGTGCAGCAGGATCTGGTGGATGTCGTCGTCCTCGTACCGCGCCGCAAGGTACCGCGACACCGTGATGCGCTTGGCGGTGTAGTTGCACAGCCCCGCCCTGGTCTTGGCGTTGTCGAAGTCGAACGACCACACCGCCGGGTCCAGATGCAACGCGATGAGGGCCTCCGCCCACCGCCGCACGCGGTCGAGCTCCGCCATCAGCGTGCGTCTCCGGGTCGACCCATGCCAGGCATCCTACGCGGGGCCGCGGACGTGTTCCAGCGTCCTGCGCCCGCTTCGCGAGCGCTCAGTCGTCGCCCTCGCGGGGCGGAGCCTCCGGTCCGCGGTCGGCCTCCGCGAGCCGCTGCACGACGGCGACCGCCGTCAGCGCGCCCTCGATCTCCGCCGGGGATGCGCCCAGCTTCTCGCGCAGGAACACCGCCGCCTTCATGTCGGCGAGCGCGTTCTCGTAGTCCTGCATGTCGAAGTAGACCTTGCCCCTGGTCTGCACCGCGAACGCCTCCAGCGGCGTCCACTCCCGGCCACGGGCCTCGTCGACGCAGGAGGTGAGCTCGACGATCGCCTCGTCCACCTTGCCCTGGTACTGCAGCACCTGCGCCCGGCGGACGCGGGCGCCGATCAGCTGCTCCCTGTCGCCCGTGAACCGTGCCTGACGCACCGCCTCGTTGCCGACCTCCATGGCCTCGTCGAGCCGGCCGACGAGCCGCAGCAGCACGGTCTTCTCGTTCAGCGCGCTCAGGCTCCGCAGACTGCCGAGCTCGTCCAGCCGATCGCCCGCGGCGCGCAGGTCGACGCGCTCGCGCAGGGTGGTCGGATCGTATCCGAGGATGATGCTCAGGGTCTTCTCCCGTGTCGTGCCGGCACCCACCAGACTAGCCCGAGCGGAGCCCCGACCGGGTCAGCCGGGGGACCGGGTGTCCTGCGCGGGGACGAGCGGCGCCTCGATGAGCCTGTCGTCGCCGTCGCGCGGATCGCCGCGGCCGTCGGTGTTGTTGGTCAGCAGCCAGAGCCGGTCGCCGCGCCCGACCACGTCGCGCAGGCGGCCGAACTCGTCGACGAAGAAGGGCCGCACCGTGACCGGCGCCGCCCCGCCCGTCGACCAGGCGGTCCACAGCCGCTGGCCCCGCAGCGCGGCGAGGAAGATCGTGTCGCCGACGACCGCGAGCCCGCTGGGGCTGGCCTCGTCGGTCGGCCACTGCGCCACGGGATCCCGGTACGCGGGGTCGTTCGCGACGCCCTCCACCTCCGGCCACCCGTAGTTCGCGCCCGGCTCGATGATGTTCAGCTCGTCCCAGGTGTCCTGGCCGAACTCGCTCGCCCACATCGTGCCGTGCGAGTCCCAGCCGATGCCCTGCGGGTTGCGGTGGCCGTACGACCACACCGGCGAGCGGGGGAACGGGTTGCCGGCCGGGATCTTCCCCTCGGGAGTGACGCGGAGGATCTTGCCGCCGAGCGACTCGAGGTCCTGGGCGTTCGAGCGCTCGGACGCGTCACCCGCCGTGATGTACAGCATCCCGTCCGGCCCGAACGCGATCCGTCCGCCGTCGTGATTGGATGCGCGCGGGATGCCGGCGAGCACCGGCTCGGGGGCGCCGAGCGCGTAGCTGCCGGGGACGCCGGTGAGCCGCATCCGCACGACGCGGTTGTCGTCGGCGGTGGTCTCGTACGCGTAGAGGTACGGCGGCGAGGCCACCGGCTGGACGGCGAGTCCGAGCAGGCCGCCCTCCCCCGTGTGCTCCACGCCCGGCACCGTGCCCGCCTCACGCGTGCCGCCCTGCGGGAGGCGTTCGAGCACCCGGCCGTCGTCGCGCAGGCTGATCAGCGCCGAGCCGCTGGGCAGCGGGACGACGGACCAGGGCGCGTCGAGGCCGGTCTCCAGCACGGTCGTCTCGCCGCTCGGCTGCCACGGGATGGCCGCGACCGCCGGCGACGTGGCGGTGGGACGCGGCGTCGGCCTCGCGGTGTGCGTCGCCGTGGCGGTCGGGGTCGGCGCGGGGGCGCTGCAGCCGGCGAGCGCGACGGCCGCGGCGAGCGCCAGCACGACGGCGGACGGAGACCGGGACACCGCACCACCTCCCCGGACGACGGACGGGTCGGGGGTCATGCTAAACCCCCGACCCGTCGTGCGTCTGGACACGTCGGCCGCCGCCGGGCTCAGGCCCGGCGCCGGGCTCAGGCCCGGCGCCGGCGGCGGACGAGCAGAGCAGCGCCGGCCAGGGCGAGGATGCCCGCCCAGATGCCGACCAGCAGGACGTCCCCCGCGCTGCCGGTGGCGGCGAGGCCGCCGTGCGGTCCACCCGCCGCAGGGTCGGACTCCGAACCGTCCGGGTTCCCGCCGCCCGGGTTCCCTCCGCCCGTGTTCGGGTCGACGGGCGGGTCGACGACGACAGGGGCGCACGAGGCGGCCGGGTCGTCGGTGCACGCGCCCTCGACCTCCGGCGGCTGCCACGGCCCCACCGGCGGCGTGGTGACCGTCGCCCGGTTCACGGGCTGACCCGGCGCGCTGTAGCGGACGACGACGTGCAGCTCCACCGTGGCGTTCTTCGCGAGGCTCGCGATCGGCCAGGTGACGATGCCGTCCTTCTCCGCGCCACCCTGGTCGGCGGAGACGAACTCCGCACCGGCCGGGAGGGTGTCGGTGACCGCGAACCCGGTCGCATCCAGTGCGCCGATGTTCGACACGGCGATCGTGTACTCCACCTTCTCCTCGATGCCGACGATGGCCTTCGCCGCCGTCTTCGAGATCGCGAGCCGGCCGTACTCGAACGTGTTCGTGATGGTGACGGTCTGCGCGGCGGGGACCGCGCCGTCCACCGCGCCGCCGGCGATGTGGATGTTCGCGTTGTCGATGCTGCGCGCCGCCTCGCCGTAGCTTCCGGCGTCGCCCGCCTCGGCCACGGTGCAGTCAGCGCCGACCGGGATGCCGTCGACGCGCGCGGTGAACCCGGCGCTGCGCGCGAGCACGGTGTGCGCGGCGGAGCCGAGGTCGACCGGGGCCCCGGCGACGGTGCAGACGACGTCCGCGGTGAACTCGTCGGGCGCGGCCGATGCCGCGGCGCCGGTCACCACCTTGTCGATCCGCAGGGGTCCGGTGGCGATCGTCACGCCCGCCTTGACCGGGGCGCGGCGGATGCTGCCCCCGCCGGTGAGGTTCGCGACCGCACCGAACTGGTTCCAGGCGTAGGCCTTCGGCGCGGAGGCCGAGACGGGTGCGCCGTCCGTCCTCGTCGCCGTCGCCGGGAGGTCGATCGTGCGGTAGGTCACGGTCGCGCCCTGGCCGCCGGTGAGCGTCCCGCCGGCGACGCCGCGGAAGTCGAGCGTGACCCGGATGCCGGTGACGGCCGTCCAGTCGCCGGCGAACGCCGCGGAGTCCGTCCAGTCCGCCGGGTGCGTGTCGCACGTCGGGTCGGTCGGCCAGGCCGAGACAGCGCCTGTGCCGACGCAGACGTCGGGCGAGGTGGTGACCTGCCAGCTCAGCGCCGTGCCGTCCGGCGCCCCCGCGACCTTCACGCCGTAGTCCGCGTCGAACGCGGGCCGGAAGGTGGAGCCGCGCGGGCCGCCGGTGGCGAGCATCCGGTCGGCCGGGGTCGGCAGCGGCTCGACGAAGACCAGCGAGTCGTAGTCGACGGTGCCGCTGTTGACCGCGTTCAGGCGCCACTCGTCCGTGCCGCCGACGACGGTGTTCGCCGCGCAGGGCTGCACGTAGTAGCCGTCCGCGTCCGGCCGGCAGACCGCCGAGGGGTCGGACGGATTGATCGCACCGGACACGGTGCGGTCGACGACATCCCCCTTCACGCCCTTGGTCGTGTAGAGCGACGGGCCGGAGATCGGCTGCACGTAGTTCGTCGTGCCGCACTCGGTGGCGTCCAGGCCCGTGAGGGTGCCCTGGCCGTTGCCCGAGGTGTTGGTGCAGGCCGTGAGGGTCTGCGCCGTCTCGACGACCATGCTGTTCGTCGCCCGGTCGCCCGCCTTCAGCCCGGGCTTCAGGATGAGTCCCAGCACGACGGTGAACCGCTCACCGGGCGACATGCGCGCCCCGCCCTTCGGCCAGGTGAACCCGATGGTGCCCGCGGTGGAGTCGAAGGCCACCGTGGGCGCCGTGCTCAGTGTTCCGCCGGCCGAGGTCGACGCGACCGGCTTCTCGCCGTCCCAGGCGAGGGAGGCGGGCAGGGTGTCGGTCAGCCCCGCCACATCCAGGAAGCCGGTTCCGGTGTTGGCGAACGTCAGGGTCCACGGCACGGTGTCGCCCACCGTCACCGTGTGCAGGTTGCCCTGCGGCGTCTTGGCGACGTCGAGGCTGTGCGTGCCGGGGTTCAGCGCGATCCCCGCGTTCGCGGAGTCGGTCGCGTCCGCGTAGACGATCGGGTCGTCGGTGCGGTGCGAGGCGGTCTCCACCGAGTCGGTCACCGTCGACGGGAACGCAATGGCGGACCCGTCCCGTGCCGTGTCCCGCAGCTGGACGTGCAGAACAGCCTTCGCTGTGAAGCCCTCCGGCACCGCCGCCCGGCTGAGCAGGGCTCCGTCGGCGCGCAGGAAGGTGAAGCGGATGCCGGTGACGGACGCCAGGTCGGTGGTCGGCAGCGCCGCCGTCGCCGCTGGCGTGCCGGCGATCCAGGTCGGCGAGCCGTCGGTCTTCACGTCCACACGGACACGGTCGGCGCCGCTCGGCAGCGTGACGTCGCCTGCGCTCAGCCCGGTCAGCGCGAAGCTGTTCCAGAAGCCGGCGTCGTCGTCCGTGATCGTGACCTGGTGGGTGGCGGCCGTGGCGGCACCCGGCGTCGCGGTCAGCGTGACGGCGACCGGGGCGGTACGGTCGCGCTCCAGGAGGGTGGCCGGCGCGATCGACTTGGCCGCCGTGATCCCGAGGACGCCGGTGGACAGCGTCAGCGATGCGGTCTTGGCCGAGTAGGGACGCGACTGGTCGCCGGAGGGGAACAGCACGGGGTCGTAACCCTGGGCGAACGCGCCGTTGTCGATCCGGAACGCGGTGACCGGGTCGCCGGAGGTGCGCGCGGTGGCCCGGACGCGGGTGTCGAGCGTCAGCGTGAGCTTCTGCCCGGAGGCGATCGTGCCTCCCGTGGTCTCGGGGGACGTGCCCTGGTAGACGACGCTCACCCCGACGACGTTCCCGAGGGCGGCGGCCCCGAGGCCCGCCGCCTCGTAGAGCGACACGACCCTCGTCGACAGCGTGCCGTCCGCGGCCCGCTGCCAGAGCGTGACGCGCGTCGCGGTCGCATCCACCTGTCCGGTCGGGACCGTGTAGCCGATCCGTGTCACGTCGAGGCGCTCGAACGGGTTGGTGGCGGTGTACTCGGCGCCGGCGAACGGGTCGGCCTCCCAGCCGTCCGCGGCCGAGAGGCACGCGGTGGCGCTCGCGGCGCCGCACGGCGACGGGTCGGTGACCCGGATGTACGAGGCGCGCGAGGTCGCCGTGTTCTCCGCCGTCAGCGTGAAGCGGTTCGTCGGGTAGCCGGCCGGGTCGACGTCACCGATGTGCGGAACGACGACGGTGGACTTCTCGCTCGTCTTCGTCAGGTCCACCGCGGGCGGCTGGTCGAGCAGGGCAACGGTGTCGCTGCCGGTGACGGGACCGCGCGGGGAGCCGTTCTGGGTGCCGGAGGCGGACGCGGTGTTGGTGACCGAGCCGATCGTGCCCGCGGTCACCCAGGGGTGCGCCGGGTCGGCCGGGACGCGCTGCACGTTGCGCAGCGTCCAGACCAGGCCGATCGGGCGGGAGCCGCCGAAGGCCACGGTGGCGATGCCGGAGCCGACGGGCGGTGCCGTGGCGTCCGTCGCGTTCTGGCGCGCCGTGTCATTCGGGACGATCACCAGTCGCACGCCGGTCGCGGCCGCCGACTCCTGCGGGGTCAGCGTGTACCCGGCGAAGCCGCTGGTGGTCATCCAGCCGGTGTTCGGCGCCTTCGCGGAGACCCATGCGCCGCCGATGCGCAGCTGGACGTCCGTCACGGTGTCCCACTTCAGCAGCGGGTCGGACGTGAACGGGATGGCGGAGACCTTCGCCAGGTCGAACGACTGGAACACGCTCGACGCCGGGTCGTCCGGATCGGTGGCGGGGTCGGTGATCACGACCTGGCTGTAGCCGGTGTCGGTGACGCCCCAGCCGAGCAGCGTGCCCGCCTGCTGGCCGGACTGCGACGGCAGGTCGGAGACGTCCCCCGTGAGGTCGGGCTTCGTCCACTTCTTCGAGATGCCGAGGCTGCCGGATCCGGTCGTGGACTGGATCTTGGCCGTCGCGTCGGCCGTCACCTGAGCGCCGGTGACGGTCTTGCCCGCGACGCTCCCGGTCGTGGATGCAACGCCGTGGTTCGTGTAGGTCTTCGCGCTGCCGCCCGGCGTGGACGTGGAGCCGGTGCCGTCGCGCAGCTCGGCGCGCGCCCGGGCGGTGATCCCCGGCGTCACCGGCGTGCCCTGGGCGAAGCCCGCGGCGTTCTCGAAGACGAACCGCAGGCCGTCCGTGCCTGCCGGGAGCGACGGCGCCCGGTAGGTCGTGGCTGCGCTCGTCGCGTCCGCGGTCCCGAGCTCATGCCAGCTCGTGCCGCCGTCCGTCGTGTACTCGACCGTCAGCCGCGAACCCTTCAGAACCTGGGTCGGGGCGACGGCGATCGGGTCGAACGCGTTGAAGAAGTCGTTCGCCGTCGCATCCCGCCAGACGTCCTCGACCACGATCCGGTTCGGGGAGACGAACGCGGAGTCGCTGGAGGTGGTCGCGGGCAGCGTCACCGTGACGGTGGACCCGGGCGAGACCGGGGCGCTCGGCTGGATGGTCTTCTTCAGCGTCAGCGCGATGTCCGGGTAGAACACCAGCAGCGGCGCGCTGGCGGTCTTCGTGGCCGTGCCGGCGGAGTTCGTGCCGGTGACCGTGAGCGTGTTCGTGGCGTCGAGGGGCGTCCCCTCGACGGCCGCGTCGGTCGTCGGCGCGATCCGGAACTGCGCCGTCGCAACGGTGCCCGCGGCGATGGCGCCGGTGAAGCCGACCTCGATGCCGGTCAGGTGGGCGCCGCTGACGGCGGGGGCGGTCGGCGTGGCGCCGGAGGCGAACGGCGTGGCCTGCGTCGTGCCGTCGGAGAAGTGCCAGGTGACCGTCCCGGCGGTCGCACCTGCGGGGTACGAGATCCCCGCGGCGAACCCGCCGAAGGTCAGGGTGTCGGTGAAGTAGTCGAGGTCGCTCAGAGTGAGCGTGTCCAGCGTCCCGTTGGAGGCGTTCTTGCCGGAGATGGTCGCGGTGGCGGTGGTCCCGGCAGGGATGCGCGCCGGCGCGATGGTCTTGCCCGGGGTGACGGCGACGGTGAGACCGCCGATGGCGAACGGTGCGCTCGCGTTCTTCGTCACGGGCGACTGGTTCGGCGCGGTGACCGTGCCCGCGACCTGGTTGGTGACCTTCGCACCGGTGACGAGGGCGGCACCGCTCTGGCGGTCTGCGCTGCGCTGCGCGACCAGCACACCGACCGACCCGGCGGATCCGCCCGCGGCGAGCGCGGTGCCGTCCGCGCCGGCGAACGTGAAGCGGAGGCCGGCGACGTCACCGGCGGCGACACCGGCGGGGAGGGCGATGGCGGCGGGGTCGGCGGGCGGCCCGGTGGTCCACGCCCACTTCCCCGTCGCGGAGTCGCGGACGTACGCGTCGACCTGGACGGTGGTCGCGCCCTGCGGGAGGACGACGCCGCCGAAGCCGGCGAAGTCGACGATCGCGAACGGGTTCGCAGCGTCCAGGGCGGAGCTGCCGTCGGCCGCGACCGCCGGGTCCTGCAGCGCGAGCGAGGTCGCGGGGATGTTCGAGGTGTTCCGCGCGCTCAGCGACACCGTGGAGGTGTCGCCGGGGCGGAACTGCTGGCTGGCGGGGTTCCAGGTCTTGCCCACCGAGACATCCACCGAGGCCGGGATGTCGACCGTGACGTCCGCGCTGCTGGAGACCGGCCCCGCGATCGTGCTGGAGGTTCCGACGGCGGTGTTCGTCACCGCTTCGCCCGCATACTGCCAGGCAGGGGTGAGCGTCTGCGGCGCCCGCAGCGTCACGCTGATCGTGTACGCGCGGCCCGCGGCGAGGCCCTTCCCGCCGCCGGCGAGGGCGTCGGTGAAGGCGACGCGCAGCTCGCACGCGCCGGTGACCTCGGTGGTGCAGCCGGTGAACGTTTTGTCGAACGATCCGGAGCTCGGGGTGACGGACGACTCCACGATCGGGAAGCCGGCGAACTCGGCCGGGAGGGTGTCGGTGACCGCGGCGTCGACGCAGTCGTTGTCGTCGCAGCCGACGGCGATCGTGTAGGTGAACTCCGTCCCGTTCTTCACGGTCAGTGCCTTCTTGCCGTCGCCGACGGTCTTCGAGACCGAGAGCGAGGCGAGGCCGCCGGAGGCCGCGAGGCTGCCGGGGCCGGTGTCGCCCGCCGCGAGTGCCGGTGCCGCGACCATCCCCCCTCCGACGAGGGCGAGCACGGTCGCGACGGCGACCGGACCGAGCCGCCTCAGCCGTGGTGCGACGGCTGGTGCGGCCCGGTGCCGGCCGCTGCCGGACTGGCGCTGTGTGCTGTGGAATGTGTTTCGGGCATGCTGAAGGGCGCGACGAAGCAAGGTCTCGGGCTCCGGGTTCGCGGAGGTTCGGGTACGCGCCGAACGCCGGCGAATTCGGGTAAGCCGGCGCGCGCGCCTTCCGGTTCGGGTTCCGGAAGTACCGCCGCACTACCTGTATACCGATTCCGACCGTACGGTCGGAAGTACATTTGTACCCCGTTTTCGGGGGCCAGTCCTCCAAAGTGAGGACTCCGGGGTACGACGAAGGGCGCCCCGTGGGGCGCCCTTCACACGGGTCCGGCCGGGTTCGCGTCAGTCGACGACGCGGACGTCCTTCCAGAACGCGACGTAGTCGCTGTAGTCCTTGCCGACGCGGTCGAAGGAGCTCGGGTACGGCGTCGGGTAGCTCCACGCCCGGTCCTGCAGCAGCGTGTCGCCGTCCTTCACGGAGAAGTACTGGCACTCGCCCTTCCAGGGACAGGTGTACGGGGTGTCGCTCTCGACGAGGTACTCGGACTTGACGCTCTTCGGCGGGAAGTACCAGTTGCCCTCGATCCGGATGAGCTCCTCCTCGGGAGCCTCGGCGATGACGGTGTCGTTCAGCACAGCTTTCATGGATGCAACCTCCTTGCTGCGCCCAACACGGGCGCCGCGCCGATCATTCCGGCGTGGAGCCGCTTCGCAGGACGGTCACATCCTGCGACCAATCGAGCCGACCGAGCGCGGCGATCTCGGCGGTGGCGACACCCGCAGCGGCGAGTTCCTGCGCGGAGACCGACGCCGTGAGCAGGTGCGCGACCGCGCGGCGGAGGCCGGTGAACGCGGCACACGCGGCCGCCGCCTCCGGGGAGCTGTAGTCGATGCCACGGACGGCGAGCGCGTCGACGACGGCACCGGCGGCGAGCAGGTCCTCCACCGCGAACCGGGTCGCCCCGGCGGCCGTGCTGCCGCCCGCGGCGACCACGGCGACCATCGCCCGGCGGCCGAGGCGCACCTGCTCGTCGAGGATCCACTGGGCGACCGCGGAGGGATCGGTGAGGCCGGCGCGGAGGACAGCTCCCGTGCCCGGGATCTCCGGCACGGTGGCGCCGGCGCCGTCGGGCTCGAGCGCATCCACCCACACCACGACGTCCGCGTCCGCGGCGACCGCGGCCGCGCCCTCGGCGGCCCAGTCGAAACGGACCTGGTACTTGGTCTGGCGGTGGGCGTCGGGGATGGTCGCGGTCGGGCTCACCGGGCCATCGTAATGCGGGCGCCGCGGCTCCCCCGCTGTGTTTCGCCGGGTGACGGCCGCATCTGGTGGCGGATGAGCTCGAAGTCGTGGCGGCTGATCTCGATCAGCCCGCGCCGAAGCTGATAGCCCCAGTCGCGGTTGTCCCTGCTGAAGTCGAGCGCCTGAAGCAGGGGGCGGATCGGCGTCTCCACGGCGTCGTGATCCCACTCGACGCGGCGCCGCCACGGGAGGAAGTCGCCGGCGGGTCCGCGCATCTGCGGCCCTTGCGTCGCCTGGAACACCTCGTCGTCGGCGATCCTGCCGACGGCGGTGAACGCCTTCAGCGGCTCGCCGTCGGTGAGGGCCGTGCGCGGCGAGTAGTACACGAAGCCGTCAGCCGAGCCCATCCCGGCCAGCGGCGCGCGGGCGCCGTGGCTGACCTGCGCGTAGCCGCCGGCGACCCCGCGCAGCACGTGGTCGCGCTGCACCACGCCCAGCCAGTATCGGATCGCCATGGTCCCGTTGTAGCGCATACCCCCGTCATGCACCGCCCGCGACGGCGCCCGCCCGGGATACTGGTGTCGAAACCGGCGCGTCCCGTTCGACGCGGGGACGAGAGGAGGACGTCATGCCGCACAGGGCCGACGCGTCCACGGACGCCCGAGACGACGCCCGGCGCACGGTGGAGGCCGTCTGGCGCATCGAGTCCGGCCGGCTCGTCGCCGGGCTCGCCCGGTGGACCGGGGACGTCGGCCTGGCCGAGGAGCTGGCGCAGGACGCCCTGGTCGCCGCCCTCGAGCAGTGGCCGGCCGAGGGCGTGCCGCGCAACGCCGGCGCCTGGCTCACCGCGGTCGCCAAGCGCCGCGCGATCGACGGCTGGCGGCGCAGGGAACGGCTGGACGAGCGCTACGCCGCGCTCGCCCGCGACCTCGCCGACGAGCAGGGCTCCGACGATCCGGCCGTCGCGGTCGAGGAGGAGATCGACGACGACCTGCTGCGGCTCGTGTTCGTTGCGTGCCACCCCGTCCTCGCCCAGGGCGGCAGGGTCGCGCTCACGCTGAAGCTGCTCGGCGGCCTCACCACCGAGGAGATCGCCCGCGCGTTCCTGGTGCCGACGTCCACGATCGCCCAGCGCATCGTGCGCGCCAAGCGCACGCTGAGCGCCGCGAAGGTGCCGTTCGCGGTGCCGGCCCGCTCCGAGTACCCGGAACGGCTGTCCTCGGTGCTCGAGGTCGTCTACCTGATCTTCAACGAGGGCTACTCCGCGACCGCCGGCGACGACTGGATGCGCCCCGACCTCTGCCGCGAGGCGCTCCGGCTCGGCCGCGTGCTCGCCGAGCTGACGCCGCGCGAGCCGGAGGTGCACGGCCTGGTCGCGCTGATGGAGTTCCAGGCGTCCCGTATCGGCGCCCGCACGACCAGGGACGGCGAGCCCATCCTGCTGCAGGACCAGGACAGGACCCGCTGGGACCGGCTCCTGATCGGCCGCGGCGTCGCGGCGCTCGAACGCGCCGACCGGCTCGTGGCGGGCACGGGACGTGGGCCGTACGCCCTGCAGGCCGCCATCGCCGCCTGCCACGCGACCGCGCCGAGCGCCGACCGCACCGACTGGGAGGAGATCGTCGCGCTCTACGGCGCCCTCGCCGAGCTGCGCCCCTCCGCCGTGATCGAGCTCAACCGGGCCGTCGCCCTCTCCATGGCCTACGGCCCGGAGGCGGCCCTCGACGTCGTCGACCGGCTGGTCATCGACGGCGCACTCTCGTCGTACCACCTGCTGCCATCGGTGCGCGCAGACCTGATGTTCCGGCTGGGCCGCCTGCCCGAGGCGCGGACCGAGTTCGAGCGCGCCGCCGCGATGACAGGGAACGCGCGGGAGCGCGACCTGCTGCTGGCGCGGGCGGCGGAGTGCGGGGAGTGAGGGCTGCGATGGCACGATCGACAGCCCGCATCCACCCGGGATGAGCGACACTGGTCCGGTGAAGGTCCTGCTGAAACTCATCCTGGACTGCGATCCGGACGCCGCCTGGCGCGCGCTGCAGAGTCCGACCGCGTTCCGCGAGGTCGCTCTGCCGTGGCTGGACTTCCGCTCCGGCGAGGCCGGCGGGTTCCCGACGACCTGGGGCGGCGGCGAGCACCGGGTGACGGTGAAGGCGCTCGGCGCGTTCACCGTCGGAACGCAGGCGATCCGGCTGGACACCCTGCGGTCGGCCGATCCGCGGGAGAGCGCGACGCGCATCCTGCGGGACAGCGGGGGCGGCACCAGCGGCATGCTCGGCGCGCTGCCGCGGCTGGACCACCGGATGGCCATCGCGCCCGACCCGGCGGGGCCGGACGAGAACGGCCGCCTGCGCACCCTCTACCGTGATCGGCTGATCGTGCGCGCCGGCGTCCTCACCCCGATCGCCTGGTACACCCTCTGGGCGTTCTGGCAGTGGCGCGGCGTGCGCCTGCGTGCCCTGGCGCCCACCTGGGCCTACGATCCGGAAAGCGACCCGGAGCGCGTCCCCGCCGCGCAGCCGGCCCCCGAGGAGGAACGATGACCGACGCCACGACCGCTTCGACCCGTTCGGTGACTGCGGTGCAGACCGCCGACTGGCGGCGCCGCGTGTTCGCGCTCTACGCCACGGTGCGCAGGATGGCCGCGACCGACCCAGCGGAGGCGCACGCCCACTGGATCTCCTGCCGCAACGATCTGTTCTCCTCGCACCCGGCCTCCCCCCTCCTCGACGAGGACCGCGCGCAGTTCGCCGGGTTGCCGGTGGTCGCATACGACCCGGACTGGCGGTTCGAGCTCACGATCGTGCCGGCGACGGAGTCCCGGCGCATGGATGTGGAGACCGGCACGGACGGCGTCGTGCCGTTCGAGCTGCTCGGCACGGTGCGTGTCCCGCTCGCCGGGAGCCTGGACGTCTGGCGCCTTGCCTCCTACGGCGGCGGCCTGTTCGTGCCGGTCAAGGACGCCCTGGCCGGGCGGAAGGGCGGCACCTACGGCGGCGGCCGCTACCTCATCGACACCATCAAGGGCGCCGACCTCGGCGCGGACGCGGTGGACGGGGAGGCGACCCTGGTGCTCGACTTCAACTTCGCGTACAACCCGTCGTGCGCGTACGACCCTGCCTGGGCGTGCCCGCTCGCGCAGGCAGGGAACACCCTCCCGGTCGAGGTCCCCGTCGGCGAGCGCTACGCCGGCGCCTGAACACCGGGGCCCGGGACCCGGGACCCGGGACCCGGGCCGACATTTGCGCCAAATCGTGGCCTTGACGCGTTCAGAAGCACGATTTGGGGCAAATGTGTGGAGGGGCTGCGGGGCTAGGGCACCTCGACGAGCGTGAGGCGCTGGGTCGGGCGGGTCATGGCCACGTAGAGGGATGCGGCGCCGCGGCTGCTCTCCGCGGCGAGCGCCGCCGGGTCGGCGAGGACGACCGCGTCGAACTCCAGTCCCTTCGCCTCGTAGCCGGTCAGCACGGCGATCGGCCGGGTCAGGCCCGCGGCGCCGCGGGCGGCATCGGCGCCGAAGCGCTCGCGCACCGCCGCCTCCACCTCGGCGACGGCGGCCTCGGGCGCGATGACGGCGAGGGTGCCCTGCGCATCCACCATCCTGTCGTGCTCGACCGCCGCCGTGACGGCTCCGGCGAGGTCGCCGCCGGCAGGCACCCGGCGGATCGGCCAGTCGCCTTCGCGCACGGCGCGCGTCGGGGTGATCGGCAGCCCGGCGGCCACCGCGATGCGCTCGGCCTCGCGGGTGATCTGGGCGGGCGTGCGGTAGTTGACGGTCAGCTTCTCGAGGCGCCAGGCGTCCTTGAACACCGGACGCAGGGCCGCGTCCCAGCTGGTCGCACCGGCGGCCGAGGCGACCTGGGCGATGTCGCCCACGATCGTGAACGACTTCATCGGGCAGCGGCGCAGCAGCACCCGCCACTGCATCGGCGAGAGCTCCTGGGCCTCGTCCACGACCACGTGCCCGTATGTCCAGGACCGGTCGGCGGCAGCGCGCTCGGCGGTGGTGCCGCGGTCCACCCGCTCTGCGAAGCCGTCGGCCAGCTGCTCGGCGCTCACCAGGCCCTTGACCCCCATGTTGGCGATGGCGGCGCGGGCGTTCTCCAGGTCGCGCTTGCGCTGCCGCTCGCGCTCGCGATCGGCGGGGTCCGGACGCCCGGGGAAGTCGCCGAGCAGCTCCGCCGCCTCGTCGAGCAGCGGGACGTCGGAGACGGTGAACGGCGCGGTGCGGTCGCGCTGCAGCGCCCCCCGCTGCCCGTCCGTCCAGCGCGGGGTCAGCTCCGCCAGCCACGCCGGGCGGGCGTACAGGTCCTGCAGCAGCTTCTGCGGGGTGAGTGGCAGCCAGGCCGTGTTCAGCAGCACGCGGACGTCGTAGGACGTGCGCAGATCCTCGCGCAGCACCTTCAGGTCGGCGTCGTCGATGGTGGAGCCGGCCGCCCGGAGCTGCGCCGCCAGCTGGTCGGTCAGCTCGGCGAGGGCGTGCTTGACGAAGGTGACCCGAGCGACGTTGTGCGGCTTGCCGGTGCGCTGCGCCTTGGCGATCGCGCGCTGGACGAGCTCGGGCTGGACGACGAGCCGCTCGTTGTCGACGACGATGGTCTGCTCCTCGGCGGGAGCCTTCTGCCGCGACCTGACCGCGCGGGAGAGCAGCCGCGCCATCGACGCGTCGCCCTTGAGCCGCGCCGCCTCGGCGTCGTCCACCGCGGTCGCCTCGACGCCGGGGAACAGCTCGCCGAGGCTCTGCATCACGACGCCGGTCTCGCCGAGCGAGGGCAGCACGGCTTCGATGTAGCGCAGGAACGCGTTCGACGGCCCGACGACGAGCACCCCGGAGGAGCTGAGCCGCTGCCGGTTGGCGTACAGCAGGTAAGCGGCGCGGTGCAGCGCCACCGCCGTCTTGCCCGTGCCGGGACCGCCCTGCACGACGAGCGCGCCGCGGATGTCGGAGCGGATGATCCTGTCCTGCTCGGCCTGGATGGTCGCGACGATGTCGTGCATCCGGCCGGTGCGCTGCGCGGTCAGGGCGGCGAGCAGTGCGCCCTCGCCCTGGACGTGCTCCCCCGCGTCGGCGCCGTCGAGCAGCGCCTCGTCGAACACCTCGTCGTCGATGCGCTGCACCTGACGTCCGCTCATCGTGAGGTGTCGCCGCGCACGCACGCCCATCCGCTCGCTCGCGGTCGCCTGATAGAACGCGCTGGCCTGCTGGGCGCGCCAGTCCACGAGCAGGGAGCGCTGGTCGTCGTCGCGCAGACCGATGCGGCCGATGTAGCGGTGGTCGGTGCCGTCGACGACCTCCTCCAGCAGCAGTCGGCCGAACACGAGCCGCGCATCCACCTCCCGGAGCTGCACGAGCTGGTCTTCGTAGAGCTGCGCGAACGCGTCGCGCTCGCTGCGCGCCTGGTGGTTTCCGCCGACGCTCTCCCGGCGCACGCGCGTGAGTCTCTCCGCCGTCTCGACCCGCAGCGCATCAAGGCGCTCGTACAGGCCGGCGACGACGGCGCGTTCCCGATCGAGTTCCGATTCCTGCACGCGCGAACCACCTTCCGATTCCGGGCCGACAGTCTACGACCTCCGGCCGCGAAGAGGCTCCCAGCCAGACCCGATAGGATGGGTGCTTCAGCACTGCTGACCAGCGCGAGCGCCGGGCGGGGCCCCGCCGCGCACCTCATCTCTCCGGCGAACGGCTGCGCATCGCGCCGCCGCGCCCATCTTCGATGCCCGAAAGGCACCCTGTGACTCTCCCTACCTTCGCCGACCTCGGCGTGCCCGCACCCCTTCTCGACGTCCTCGCGGCCGACGGCAAGACCGAGCCGTTCCCCATCCAGGCCGACACCCTGCCCGACACGCTCGCCGGACGCGACGTGCTCGGCCGCGGCAAGACCGGCTCCGGCAAGACCATCGCGTTCGCCCTGCCGCTCGCCGCTCGGCTCGGTGCGCCGCGCGCCGACGGCTCGCGTCCGCGCCGGGTCGCCCGCCGGCCCCGCGGCCTGGTGCTCGCCCCGACCCGCGAGCTCGCCACCCAGATCGACGCGACCCTCAAGCCGCTGGCGGAGGCGCTTGGCCTGCGCACGACGACCATCTTCGGCGGCGTCTCGCAGAGCCGTCAGGTGACGGCGCTGCAGGGCGGCGTGGACATCGTGGTCGCCTGCCCCGGCCGCCTCGACGACCTGATGAAGCAGGGCTTCGTCTCGCTCGACCAGGTCGAGCTGACGGTGCTCGATGAGGCCGACCACATGGCCGACCTCGGATTCCTGCCCACCGTGACGCGCATCCTGGACAAGACGCCGGCGGACGGCCAGCGCCTGCTGTTCTCGGCGACGCTCGACAACGGCGTGGACAAGCTCGTCAAGCGCTTCCTCACGAACGAGGTGCTGCACTCGGTGGACGAGGCGACCAGCCACGTCGAGGCGATGACGCACCACGTGTTCGAGGTGGCCGACCAGGACGAGAAGAAGCACCTCGTGCAGGCGCTCGCCTCGGGCCGCGGCCGCCGCATCCTGTTCACCCGCACCAAGCACCAGGCGAAGCGGCTCGCCAAGCAGCTGACCTCCGCGGGCATCCCGGCCGTGGACCTGCACGGCAACCTCAGCCAGGGCGCGCGCGACCGCAACCTCGCGGCGTTCGGCGACGGCTCGGTCCGCGTGCTCGTCGCGACGGATGTCGCCGCGCGCGGCGTGCACGTCGACGACGTCGAGCTGGTCGTGCACGTGGATCCGCCCGCGGAGCACAAGGCGTACCTGCACCGCTCCGGCCGCACCGCGCGCGCCGGCAGCGCCGGTGACGTCGCGACCGTCATGCTCCCCGAGCAGCACGGCGACGTGAAGGCGCTGCTGCGCGCCGCCGCGATCGCAGCGAAGCCGCAGAAGGTCACGGCGGCCTCGACGGCGGTCGTCGATCTGGTCGGCGACCCGGCGCCGCACGTTGCGCCGGCACCCGTCTCGGCGCCCGCGGGCGGCGGTGGCGGCGGCCGGGGCGGCAACGGCGGCGGTGGACGCGGTCGCGGTGGCAACGGCGGCGGCGGACGCGGGCGAGGCGGCAACGGCGGCGGCGGACGCGGGCGAGGCGGCAACGCCGGAGGTCGCGGCGGCGAGGGCGGCTCCGCTGCCGGTCGCGGCCGCGGAGCCGAGGCCGAGGGACGCCGTGGCGGCGAGGCCGAGCGCGGGAACGGAGCCGCCGAGCGCGGCGGCCGGTCCGACGCGGGCGCCGGCGGCGGCAGGCGACGTCGCGGCCGCGGCGGCCAGGGCGGCAACGCCCAGGCCGGCGGTCACGGTGGCGCCCAGGGCTCCTCGCACGCCGGCAGGGGCGGTCAGTCGGGCTCCGGCGGGCACGGCGCCCGCGGAGGCGACGCGGCTGCGCCCACCGGGAACCGTCGCAGGAACGGCGGCTCCGGCGAGGGTGGTCAGCGCTCCGGCGGCATGCGCGTCGGCGACCTCGTCAACGCGGGCACCACCCGCGGCCGGGGCACCCGGCGCGCCCGCGGCTGATCGTCGCAGCAGCCGTCGTCGGCGTCAGCCGGCCTCGGCGAGCGCGGCCACGCCCACCACGATCCCGTCGATGAGCAGCCGGTAGCTGCGGTCCAGGTCCTCCGGGAGGCCGAACCCTCCCGTCAGCTCGAGGATGACGAAGCCGTGGACGGCGCTGCGCAGCATCCTGATCGCGTCGATCATCGAGTCCTCCGGCAGCCCGAATCCGCGCAGCGCCGCGGCGAGCACCGCTATGGTGCGCGCCGCGGCCGACGCGAGGTCGGCGTCCGCATCGTCGGACAGGTCCGGCGCCACCTGCGTCGACGCGTACCGCCCGGGATGCCGCCCGGCGTAGTCGCGCATCGCGTCCGCCGCTGAGTGCAGCGCGTCGGGGCCGGAGCGTCCGATCGTCGCCGCCGCCAGCACCCGGGTCAGCTCCTCGACGGATGCGGTCGCGACGAGACGGCGCAGGTCGTCGAGCGAGGCGACGTGCTTGTAGAGGCTGGGCACCGCGACGCCCGCGCGGGCGGCGACGGCGGCGAGGGTCAGCCGGTCGAACCCGCCCGCGCCCCCCTCGTCCACCAGGTCGAGGGCGACGGAGGTGACGGCGGCGCGGGTGAGACCGACCCTAGGCACGCGCGCCCCAGCCGTCCTCGCGCCGGCGCCGGAGGAAGTCGAGCGTCGCCGGCAGCACCACGTCGGGGCGCTGGGCGTGCGGGTAGTGCGCAGCCTCCGGCACGCGGACGACCTCGGCACCGAGCGACTCGATCCACGCCGCCTCGGCGGCAGGGTCCTTGTAGTCCGGGTCTAGCTCGCCGACGAAGGCGAGCATCGGGGCGGACACCTCCGGCAGGCGCGGCTCGACGACCGAGTGCGTCAGCTGCAGCGTGAGGCGCCGGAACGAGCGCAGCCGGCCGGGTTCGGACAGGCTCGCGCGGAGCGCAGCGACGTGCTCGCCGAGCCACGGAGCCGTGCGTCCCTTGTTCAGCGTGGAACGGTAGTAGGCGGCCCAGGCCCGCGCTCCCCAGGGGCGGGCGAAGAGCACGCGGTACATCCCGTGGAGGGCGGCGACGGTCGCACGACCCATCGCGGGGTCGCGCAGCAGCGGGCCGTAGAGGGCGAGACCGGCGATGGCGTCGGGTCGTTCGGCGGCCGCCCAGGCCGCAGCGGCTGCACCCATCGAGTTGCCGAGCACCACGGCGGGACCGCCGAGCTCGTCGATCAGCGCGAGGAGGTCGCCGCCGGTGGCGATGTCGCCGAACTCGGTGAAGGTCGTGTCCGACTGGCCGTGCGCCCGCAGGTCGGTGACGGCCACGCGGTAGCCGGCGTCGAGGAGGGGGCGGACGAGCTCCCGGTAGCTGGAACGGAGATCGCCCATCCCGGGGACGGCGACGACGAGCGGACCGGAGCCCTCGACGGTGTAGCTGATGCGTCCCTCTGGGCGCTGCAGGTAGTGGACCTGCTCGGCGATGGAAGTGTTCATAGCCATAAAGCTAATACTATTAGCTTTTGAGCGCAAGAGGGACGTCGTGAGGGGCACGTTTGTCGCTTTCGGGCGCGAAAAGTGACAACGAGGTGCCCCTCGGGGGACCGCGAGCGCGCGGGGCGGGTGGGTGGAGGGGGTGACGGGGCGGCGCGGGGGCGCCGCGCTCAGGAGACCCGGCCGACGGAGGCCATGGCGGCCTTGACGAGGGCGCCGCGGCCGCCCTCGAGCTCCTCGCAGACGGTCGGGGAGACCGCCTCCTCCGGCGTCATCCAAGTGATCTCGAGAGCATCCTGCCGGGGCTCGCACGTGCCGGTGACGGGGACGACGTAGGCCAGCGAGACGGCGTGCTGACGCTCGTCGGTGAACGGCGAAACCCCGGGCATCGGGAAGTACTCGGCGACCTGGAAGGGGACGGGGCTCGCCGGCAGGAGCGGGAACGCCATCGGGCCGAGGTCCTTCTCCAGGTGACGGAACAGGGCCTCCCGGAGCGTCTCGCCGTACATCACGCGCCCGGAGACCAGCGTGCGGGTGATCTCGCCGACGGCGTTCGCGCGCAGCAGGACGCCGACCTCGGAGACCTGACCGAGGCCGTCCACCCGCACCGGGACCGCCTCCACATAGAGCAGGGGCAGGCGCCTGCGCACCTGCTCCAGCTCGATGTCGCTCAGCCAGGCCGGGCCCGGCTGGACGCCGTCGCCGGGCAGGTCGGGGGTGGGGTCCGGGTCCGGAGTGCGCACGCTCATGGGTCGATCCTACGGAAGCACCACCGCCCGCGACACGGGGGCCAGGTCGATCTGTGCATGAGGGCCACTCGCTCGGGGGCTGTGGAGGAGCATCCACGTGAGCGCACAATGGAGGGTGCCGTTCCCCACCCCCGACCTCCATATCGACCGTGATGCCGTGCTCTGGTCCGCCGGTGAACGCGACCGGGCCGACCGGCCGCGGCTGGTGCTGCTGCACGGCTACGCGTCCGACGAGGCGGACCTGTTCGGGATCGCGGCGTACCTCCCGCTGGAGCCGGTGATCGCGTCCCTCCGCGCGCCCATCCCGGAAGGCCCGGGCTTCGCCTGGTTCTCCCGGTTCATCAACGTGCCGGGCGATCCGCTCGCCGGCAACGCCGACGCCGCCGCCCGCGCCGTCCTCGACTGGCTGGACGACCAGCCGCCTGCGCCGACGGGACTGCTCGGCTTCTCGCAGGGCGGCGCGCTCGCGCTGCAGCTGCTGCGCCTCGCGCCCGAACGCTTCGCGTACGCGGTGAACCTCTCCGGCTTCGTCGTTCAGGGCCGTCACGAAGGGGACGCGACCCTCGCCGAGCGCCGCGTCCCGGTGTTCTGGGGCCGCGGCACCGGCGACGACACGATCCCGGCCGTCTCCGTCGACCGCACGTCGCAGTGGCTCCCGGAGCACAGCGCGCTCGACGCCCGCATCTACGAGGGCCTCGGCCACGGGATCTCGCCGCTGGAGCTCGGCGACATCTCCTCGTTCATCCGCACGCACCTCCCCCGCTGACCGCCGCCGTCGGGGTTCACCCTCGCCGTCCGCGCCCTTCCACCGGCGATTCGTCACGAATGCGCGCCGTTCGTGACGAATCGCGCCCATTCGTGACAAAACGATCCGAGCACAACGTCGACGACGGCTCCCGCCCATCGCGCTGTCGGTGGGCGGGTGGAGGATAGAGGGATGAGCGACGTGCTCGACCGGTTCTCCCCCGCGACCCGCGACTGGTTCCGCGGGGCGTTCGCCGCGCCGACACCCGCGCAGGAGGGAGCGTGGGATGCGATCTCGCGCGGCCGGCACGCACTCGTCATCGCGCCGACCGGCTCCGGCAAGACGCTCGCCTCCTTCCTCTGGGCGATCGACCGGCTGTCCTCCGAGGAGCGCACGAAGCCCGGCACCCGCGTCCTCTACATCTCGCCGCTCAAGGCGCTCGGCGTCGACGTCGAACGGAACCTCCGCGCACCGCTCGTCGGCGTCACGCAGACGGCCAAGCGCCTCGGCGCCGAGCCGCCGCACGTGAGCGTCGGCGTCCGCTCCGGCGACACGCCGTCCTCCGACCGCAGGGCGCTCGTGGCGAACCCGCCCGACATCCTCATCACGACCCCCGAGTCGCTGTTCCTGATGCTCACCTCGCAGGCGCGCGAGACGCTCGCCACCGTCGAGACCGTCATCGTCGACGAGGTGCACGCCGTCGCCTCGACCAAGCGCGGAGCCCACCTCGCCCTCTCCCTCGAACGCCTGGATGCGCTGCTCGAGAAGCCCGCACAGCGCATCGGGCTGTCCGCGACCGTCCGCCCGCCGGAGGAGGTGGCGCGCTTCCTCGGCGGCCGCTCCCCGGTGGAGGTCGTCGCCCCGCCCGCCGGCAAGCGGTTCGACCTGCGCGTGGTCGTGCCGGTGGAGGACATGAGCGAGCTCGGCACCTCCACGTTCGCGAGCGACAACGACGACGGCTCGGCGCCGCAGGCCGGATCGATCTGGCCGCACGTCGAGGAGGCGATCGTGGACCGGGTGCTCGAGCACCGGTCGTCCATCGTGTTCGCGAACTCCCGGCGGCTGGCCGAGCGGCTGACGGCCCGGCTCAACGAGATCTACGAGGAACGTGTCCTCGGCGGCGAGGCGGAGGCCCCCGGCCGACCGGATGCGGCGGCGGGCAGGCGCGCGCCGGCCGAGCTGATGGGCGGCTCCGGGCAGACCCAAGGATCGCAGGCCGTCGCCGACGATGCGGAGTCCCTGGTGCTCGCGCGCGCCCACCACGGCTCCGTGAGCAAGGAGCAGCGCGCCCTCATCGAGGACGATCTGAAGACGGGCCGGCTGCGCTGCGTCGTCGCCACCTCCAGCCTCGAGCTCGGCATCGACATGGGCGCTGTGGATCTGGTGGTGCAGGTGGAGGCCCCGCCCTCGGTCGCGAGCGGGCTGCAGCGCGTCGGCCGGGCCGGCCACCAGGTGGGCGAGGTGTCGCGCGGCGTGGTCTTCCCCAAGCACCGCGCCGACCTCATCCACTCGGCGGTCGCGACCGAGCGGATGGTCGGCGGGCTCATCGAGACGCTGCGGGTGCCGGCGAACCCGCTGGACATCCTCGCCCAGCAGACGGTGGCGGCCACGGCCCTCGAACCGATCGACGCGGACGAGTGGTTCGACACCGTCCGCCGCAGCGCCCCGTTCGCCACGCTGCCGCGGAGCGCCTACGACGCGACGCTCGACCTGCTCGCCGGCCGTTACCCGTCCGACGAGTTCGCCGAGCTGCGGCCGCGCATCGTCTGGGACAGGGACGCGGGCACCCTCACCGGACGGCCCGGGGCGCAGCGGCTCGCCGTCACCAGTGGCGGCACGATCCCGGACCGTGGGCTGTTCGGCGTCTACATGGTCGGCGAGAAGGCGAGCCGCGTCGGCGAGCTCGACGAGGAGATGGTCTACGAGTCCCGGGTCGGCGACGTCTTCGCGCTGGGCTCGACGAGCTGGCGCATCCAGGAGATCACCCACGACCGGGTGCTCGTCACGCCCGCGTTCGGCGAGCCGGGGCGCCTGCCGTTCTGGAAGGGCGACGGCATCGGCCGGCCAGCCGAGCTCGGCGCGGCGGTGGGCGCGTTCGTGCGGGAGCTGAGCACGGCGTCCCCGGCGGACGCCGAGCTGCGTTGTGTCGAAGCGGGCCTGGACGGCAACGCGACCACCAACCTGCTCGCCTTCCTGACCGAGCAGAAGGAGGCGACCGGACACGTCCCGACGGACCGCACGCTGGTGGTCGAACGCTTCCGCGACGAGCTGGGCGACTGGCGCGTCGTGCTGCATTCCCCGTACGGCATGCAGGTGCACTCCCCGTGGGCCCTGGCGGTGCAGGCGCGGGTGCGCGAGCGTTACGGGATCGACGCTGGGGCGATGGCCGCCGACGACGGCATCATCGTGCGCATTCCCGACACGGAATCCACTCCCCCGGGCGGCGAGCTGTTCGTGTTCGAGCCGGCCGAGCTCGACGAGCTGGTGACGCTGGAGGTCGGCGGATCGGCGCTGTTCGCCTCCCGGTTCCGGGAGTGCGCGGCTCGCGCGCTGCTGCTCCCCAAGTACAACCCCGGCAAGCGATCGCCGCTCTGGCAGCAGCGCCAGAAGGCATCGCAGCTGCTGGACGTCGCGCGCAAGTACCCGAGCTTCCCGATCATCCTGGAGACGGTGCGCGAGTGCCTGCAGGACGTCTACGACCTGCCGGCGCTGGACGCCGTGACCCAGGAGATCGCGCAGCGCCGCATCCGGCTTGTCGAGACCAGCACGGAGTCGGCGTCGCCGTTCGCGCGGTCGCTGCTGTTCGGCTACGTCGCCGCGTTCATGTACGAGGGCGACAGCCCGCTCGCCGAGCGCCGGGCCGCCGCCCTGTCGCTGGACGCCGGTCTGCTGGCCGAGCTGCTCGGTCGTGCGGAGCTGAGGGAGCTGCTCGACCCGGCGGTCATCGAGCGGGTGGAGCGGCAGCTGCAGCGCCTCGATCCCGAGCGCCGGGTGCGCGGGCTCGAGGGCGTCGCCGACCTGCTCCGGCTGCTCGGGCCGCTGAGCGCGGAGGAGGTCGCGGCCCGGCTGCAGGGCGACGCCGAGGCAGCCGACGCGCGGCCCACCGAAGATTCCGCGGCGGATGCCGAGCTCGAGGCCGACGCGGCGGCCGCCCCGCCCGCCGCCACCGTCGCCACCGCGGAGGAGCACCTCGCCTCTCTGGTCGGCGCCAAGCGCGCCCTGCGCGTGACGATCGCCGGTCACGAGCGCTACGCCGCCATCGAGGACGCCTCCCGGCTCCGGGACGCGCTCGGCGTGCCGCTGCCGATCGGCGTCCCCGTCGCGTTCATCGAGCCCGTCGACGACCCGCTCGGCGACCTCGTCAGCCGCTACGCCCGCACCCACGGCCCCTTCGAGACCGGCGACATCGCCGCCCGCTACGGGCTCGGACCGGCGATCATCCACGACGCGCTTCGCCGCCTCGGCCACGACGGCCGGGTCGTGGAGGGCGAGTTCCGTCCGCACGCGCACGGCAGCGAGTGGAGCGACGCCGAGGTGCTGCGCAGGCTCCGCCGGATGTCGCTCGCGGCGCTCCGGCACGAGGTGGAGCCGGTGGACACGCCGACGCTGGCGCGCTTCCTCCCGGACTGGCAGCACGTCGGGTCGACCCTGCGCGGAGTGGATGCGGTCGCCTCCGTCATCGAGCAGCTCGCCGGGGCGCGCATCCCGGCGTCCGCGTGGGAGTCGCTGGTGTTGCCGAGCCGGGTCTCCGACTACAGCCCGGCGATGCTCGACGAGCTGACCGCCACCGGCGAGGTGATCTGGGCCGGCGACGGCACCCTGCCGGGCAACGACGGCTGGATCAGCCTCCACCTCGCCGACGCGGCGCCGCTCACCCTCGCCCCGCCCGCCGACGACGAGCCGGACGAGCTGCAGCGCGGCGTGCTCGCCGCGCTGTCCAGGGGCGGCGGATACTTCTTCCGGCAGCTCTCGGACACGCTCGGCGCCGAGGTGGGCCAGACCATCGACGACGACGTGCTGGTGACCGCGCTGTGGGACCTGGTCTGGGCCGGCCTCGTCACCAACGACACGCTCGCGCCGCTGCGCACGCTGACCGGCAGCGGCTCCGCCGCCCACAAGCGGCCCCGCCAGCCGACGCGTTCCCGGATGTACCGCGGCCGGGTCGCGACGCGCTCCGCGATGGTGACCAGGATGGGGCCGCCGACGGTCGCGGGACGCTGGTCGCTGCTTCCCGAGCGCGACCTGGACTCGACCGTGCGCGCGCACGGGCAGGCAGAGACGCTGCTCGACCGGTACGGTGTCGTCACACGCGGCTCCGTGATGAACGAGGGCACGCCGGGCGGGTTCGCACTCGCCTACAAGGTGCTGAGCGGTTTCGAGGAGACCGGGCGCGCGCGCCGCGGCTACTTCGTGGAGACGCTGGGAGGCGCGCAGTTCGCGAGCGGGCCGACCGTCGACCGGCTGCGCGGCTTCGCCCGCGACCACACCCAGCCGCGGCCCTACGAGGCCGTGGCGCTCGCGGCGACCGACCCGGCGAACGCGTACGGCGCCGCGCTCCCCTGGCCCGCTGTGCCGCAGGCCGAGGGAGGGACGGAGGGCGGCACCGGGCACCGGCCGGGTCGGAAGGCCGGGGCGCTCGTCGTGCTCGTCGACGGCGACCTCGTCCTGTACGTCGAGCGCGGCGGCAAGAGCCTGCTCTGCTTCGCCGATCAGCAGGACGCCGAGGCGCGCCCGGCGCTCGATGCCGCATCCCGTGCCCTCGCCGGGCTGGTGACCGCGCGCCGCGTGGACAAGCTGGCCGTGGAGACCGTGAACGGCGCGTTCGTGCTCGGCACGCCGCTCGGCGACGCGCTCGGTCAGGCCGGCTTCCTCCCGACACCGCGCGGGCTGCGGCTGCGAGGATGACGGGGTGACACGGAGCGACGGAGCGGCCGGTGCCTGAGGGCGACACCGTCTACCAGGTTGCGAAGCGCCTGCGCGCGGCCCTCGCCGGACGCACGCTGACGGCCACCGACTTCCGGGTGCCCGCGTACGCGACGGTCGACCTCTCCGGCCGGCGCGTGGAGGAGGTGCTGAGCCGCGGGAAGCACCTGCTGATGCGGGTCGGCGACGTCACCATCCACAGCCACCTCAAGATGGAGGGCTCGTGGGAGGTGTACCCGCGCGGCGGCCGCTGGCGGCATCCCGGCCACCAGGCTCGCGCCGTGCTGAAGACCGAGGACAACGACGTCGTCGGCTTCCTGCTCGGCGTGCTGGAGGTGCTGCCGCGCGACCGCGAGCAGGAGGCGGTCGGGCATCTCGGCCCCGACCTGCTCGGACCGGACTGGGACGCCGCGGAGGCGGTCGCCCGGCTGTCCGCGCATCCGGAGGCGCCGGTCGCGGTCGCGTTGCTCGACCAGCGCAACCTCGCCGGAGTTGGGAACGTGTTCGCCAACGAGATCTGCTTCGTCCGCGGGATGCTGCCCACCCGCCCGGTGGGAGAGGCCGACGTCCCTGCGACCGTCGACCTCGCCCACCGGATGCTGGTGGCGAACCGTGACAGGACCGTCCGGGTCACCACCGGCGACACCCGCCGCGGCCGCAACACCTGGGTGTACGGCCGCGAGGGTCAGCCTTGCCGGCGCTGCGGAACGCTCATCCAACGGTCGAGCCTCGGCAGGACCGAGCTGGAGGAGCGGGTCAGCTACTTCTGCCCGGTCTGCCAAAGCTGAGCGCGCCGGGTCGGACGCGCCGGGTCGGACCGGCCCCGACGCGGTTGCGGCGAGCGGCTCAGGCGGCCGCGTCCTCCTCCTGCTCGCCCTGACGCACGGTGGCGAGGGCGGCGGACCACGACTCGAGCTGGTCGAAGAGCGGGGTGAGGCCGGCGACCTTGTCCGCGCCCGGCTTCAGCTGCCAGTTCTCGAAGTCGTGCGCGAGGCTGAGACCGACGAAGGCGCTCACGGTCGCGACCTGCAGCTGCGAGAGCACGAGGCGCAGGTGCTCGACGGCGCGGGCGCCGCCGAAGACGCCGTAGCTTACGAAGCCGGCCGCCTTGTTGTACCACTCGGCCCCGACGAAATCGATCGCGTTCTTGAGCGCGCCCGAGGTGCTGTGGTTGTACTCCGGGGTGACGAACAGATACCCGTCGAACTCGGCGATCTTCGCCGCCCACGCCTTGGTGTGGTCGTTCGCGTACTGGCCGGCCGCGGCGGGCATCGGCTCGTCGAGGTGGGGCAGGTTCCAGTCGGCGAGGTCGACGAGCTCGTACTCGACGCCGTCCCGCTGCTGCGCGTGCTCGAGAACCCAGCGGGCGACGGACTCACCGTTGCGGCCCGGGCGCGTGCTGCCGATGATGATCGCGATCCTGGTCATAGGGGAAACCTCCTGAATAGTTGATGCGTCACCTTCCGCGAACCTCGGCCCGGCGCCGACTATTCCCGTCGCCGGGCATGCCCTAGGCTCGCCGCATGTCTGACGACGCGCGACTCCCAGCGGACGCCACGGAAGAGGAGCGCAGGGAGGCGGGCGACCGGCTCCGTGAGCGCATCTACGTCACATTCACCGCGCTGGCGATCCTGATGGCGCTGAACGCCCACGGCGAGCACCTCGATCCCGGAACCGTGCTCTGGACGCTGCTGATCTCGGTCGTCGGTGTGCTGCTGGCGGGCCTCGCCTCCGACCTCGTCTCGCACATGATCGCGCACAACACGCTGCCCTCCGCCCGCGAGTTCCGGCACATGCTGGCCGTCGCATCCCGCGCGCTCGGCGTGCTCGTGGTGCCCGCGGTGATGCTGCTGCTCGCGCTGTTCGGCGTCGTGCAGGTGCGCACGGCGATGGTCGTGGCGATCGTCGCGCTCATCGCGTCGCTCGCCGTGGTGGCTCGGATCGCCGTCTCGCGCGCGGGCATCGCCGGCTGGAAGCAGCTCGTCGTGCTGGCCGTGCTCGTCGCGCTCGGCGTGCTCGTCGTCTTCCTGGAGCAGCTGGCCCACTGAGCGCCCCGCCGTGCGAGGATGGCGTATGCCCACCGCGCGCACACGGCCCGATCCGCGCAAGCTGACGGCCGAGGAGGAGGAGCTCTTCCACGCGTTCTACCTGATGCGCAGGGGATTCGACCGGACGCTCGATGCGCAGCTGCAGCGCGATGACGGCATCTCGATCTCGGAGCTCGAGGTGCTGATGGCGCTGGTCCGATCGCCGGGACGCCGCCTGCGGGTGCGCGACCTGGTCGAGCTGACGGGCTGGGAGAAGAGCCGGATCTCGCACCAGGTGACGAGGATGGAGGCGCGCGGCCTCGTCGAGCGCCAGGACTGCGCCGAGGACAGGCGGGCCACCTGGATCGCGCTCACCGGCGATGGCCGTCGCGTGGTGGTTCGCGCGCTGCCCGGGCACACCAAGACCATCCGCCGCATCCTGTACGACGCCCTGACGGCCGAGCAGCAGGACGAGCTGCTCGCCATCGCGCAGCGGATGACGGACGCGATGGACGAGGAGGCCGGAGGATCCCGCGACGCGGCCGCCGGCGCGTGAGGGTTCTCGCAGGCTGACCGTCAGGCAGGCCGCGGCGTCGCTGAGAGCCCGGCGCGGAAAAGCTGGTGATTCCTCGGGAACACCGCGGGAAACCAGGGGGTTCGCAGCGTCGGACCTCTAGCGTTCTGCTGTGCGACGTCCGAACATCCCCGCAGCCGGCGACTCCGGCGCCGACGGCTCCCGCGACCGCGAGGAGCCGCCGACCCGCGTCTTCGACAGCGCGCCGTCCGCCGATCCGCGCCGTCCGGTGCGGGCGACGCGTCCGGCCTCCGGCGTCCCGTCCGGTCGCCGTGGCGGCGCGGGAGCGGCCGGTGGCGCGGGAGCGGCCGGTGCGGCGGGAGCCGGTGGTGTGGCGAGCGCGGACGGCTTCGACCCCTTCGGGCTCGGCGGCGGACGCGGCGACGGCGGGTCCGGCGGGTACGGGGACGGCGGCTACGGAGGCGGCGGGCACGACGGCGGCTCCGGCGATGACGGCAGCGGCGGCGGACCGGGCGACCGCGGCGGTCGCGGCGGTCGTGGCAAGCGCACCCGCAAGCGCACGCGGGCCAAGCGCATCATCGCGTGGACGGCGGGCGCCCTCGCCGTGCTGCTCGTGGTCCTCGGCGGCTACGCCGCCTACAGCTACTTCCGCTTCGTCGGCGGCGTGACGCACGTCAACGTCATCGACGACGCGAACAAGCCCAAGAACGATGTCGACGGCCAGGACCAGAACATCCTGCTTGTCGGCGACGATCACCGGCCGGACGGCGCGACCCAGGCTCAGCTGGACCAGCTGAGCACCACCGAGGACGGCGGCGGCACCAACACCGACACGATGATGGTGCTGCACATCCCGGCGAACGGGAAGTCGGCGACGCTCATCTCGCTGCCGCGCGACTCGTGGGTGGAGGTGCCCGGCCACGGGATGAACAAGCTCAACTCCGCGTTCTCCCTCGGCGGCGGAGGCAGCGACCCGACCAGCGGCGCCAAGCTGCTCATCCAGACCGTGCAGAACCTGACCGGGCTCACGATCGACCACTACGTGCGGGTCTCGCTCCTCGGCTTCTACACGATCGCCCAGGCGCTCGGGCCGGTGCAGGTCTGCCTCAACAATGCGGTCGACGACCCGTACTCGGGGGCGAAGTTCCCGGCCGGCGTCTCGACGCTGGACGCCAAGCAGGCGCTCTCCTTCGTCCGCCAGCGCCACGGCCTGCCGCGCGGCGATCTCGACCGCGTCGTGCGCCAGCAGTACTTCCTCTCCGTGGAGGCGCACAAGTTCCTCTCCGCGGGCACCCTGCTGAACCCCGGCAAGCTCACGAACGTGCTGGATGCGGTCAGCGGATCCCTGGAGACCGACCCCGGACTCAACTTCCTGCAGCTCGCCGCGCAGCTGCAGGGCCTCACCGGCGGCAAGATCCAGTCGGCGACCATCCCGATCAGCGGCACCCCGACCATCACGGTGGACGGCGAGGACCTCTCGATCGTGGAGGTCGACACCGCCGCGATGCCCGCGTTCATCCAGGGACTGATGGGCACCCCGAGCGCATACGACGACGCGAAGGCCGCCAAGCCGGCCGACACCACGGTCACCGTACTGAACGGCGGCAGCGCGAACGGCGCGGCGACGCAGGCCACGCAGACGCTCGCCTCCGCGGGCTTCAAGACCGGGACGCCGGGCGACGCGGACACCCAGACGACCACGATCATCAAGTACCCGAAGGGCCAGGAGGCGCAGGCGAAGGCGGTCGCCGCCTACGTCGCGGGCGCCGGCGTGCAGGAGACGTCGTCCGTCAGCGGCGTGACGCTCGTGCTCGGCGACGACGGAAAGATGCCCGCGGCGCCGACCGCGGGCGGCTCGACGGGCGGCTCCGGCGGCGGGTCAGGCGGCTCCGGCTCCGGCGGCTCGGGAGGCTCCACCGCCCCCAAGCCGGCCCCGACTCCCACCGGCCCCGCCACGAACTACTCCGACACGGTCTGCATCAACTGACCCCGCCCCGAAACCGCCGAGTACGCAGACAATCCGCGTACTCGGCCGTTTCGGGCCGGCTTTCTGCGTAGTCGGTAGCTTGCCTGCGGGACGGGCGCGGGTCAGTCGAAGAGGCGGCGGAAGACGTTCGTGTCGGCGAGGTCGATGAGCTCGTCGCCGCGGCCCGACATGATCGTCCGCAGCGCGTAGAGGGTGAAGCCGCCGACCTGCTTGGCGGTGATCGCCGGCGGGATGCTCAGCTCCTGACGCGCCGTGACCACATCCACGAGCGCCGGGCCGTCGTGGGCGAACGCTGTGCGCAGCGCGCTCTCCAGCTCGTCCGGCTTCTCCACCCGCTGCCCGTGGATGCCGACCGCCTGCGCCACGCGGGCGAAGTCCGGGTTCTCGAGCCCCGTGCCGTAGGTCACGAAGCCCGCCGCCTTCATCTCCACCTCGACGAAGTTCAGCGACGAGTTGTTGAACACCACGATCTTCACCGGCAGTCTGTTCTGGACCAGGGTCAGCAGCTCCCCCATCAGCATCGCGAGGCCGCCGTCCCCGGCGAGCGCGACCACCTGGCGCTCGGGGAACGCCGTCTGCGCGCCGATCGCCTGCGGCAGGGCGTTCGCCATCGTGCCGTGGTTGAACGAGCCGATGAGCCGGCGCGATCCATTCATCCGCAGGTACCGGGCGGCCCACACGACCGGCGAGCCGACGTCCGGGATGAACACCGCATCCTCCGCGGACAGTTCGCTGATCAGCCGCGCGACGTACTGCGGGTGGATGGGCGTGCGATTCCTGTCGTTGACCGCGAGGTCGTCCAGGCTCTTGCGCGCCTTGGCGTAGTGCGCGCGCGATGACTCGAGGTGCTTGGCGTCCGAGCGCTTCGTCAGCCGCGGCAGCAGTGCCTCGATCGTGTCCTTCACGCTGCCGACGAGTCCGAGGTCGACCGGCGTCCTGCGTCCGAGGTTCTCGCCCCGGATGTCCACCTGGATGATCGTCGCCTTGGACGGATAGAACTGCTGATACGGGAAGTCGGTGCCGAGCATCAGCAGGGCGTCACAGCTCTCCATCGCCCGGTAGCCGGACGAGAAGCCGAGCAGGCCGGTCATCCCCACGTCGTACGGATTGTCGTACTCGACGAACTCCTTGCCGCGCAGCGCGTGCACGACCGGGGCCTTCAGCGCCGCGGCGATGTCGATCAGCTGCGCGTGCGCGCCCTCCGCTCCGGCGCCGGCGAGGATCGTGACCTTCTTCGCGCCGTTCAGGACCGCGGCGGCCGCGTCCAGCTCGGCGTCGCTCGGCCGCGTCACCCGCGGCGAGTACGTGATGGGCGCGGACTTGCGGCGGCCGGCCGCGTCGGCGAGGAAGATCTCGCCCGGGATCACGACGACGGCCACACCGCGCCGCTCCACCGCCGTGCGCATCGCGATCTCCAGGATGCGCGGCAGCTGCTCCGGCATGCTGACGATCTCGCTGTACACGGAGGCCTCGCGGAAGAGATCCTGCGGGTGCGTCTCCTGGAAGTAGGTGCTGCCGATCTCGGCGCCGGGGATCTGCGCGGCGATCGCGAGCACGGGCACGCGGCTTCGGTTGGCGTCGAACAGCCCGTTGATGAGGTGCAGGTTGCCCGGCCCGCAGCTGCCGGCGCAGACCGCCAGCTCACCGGTGAGCGCGGCCTCCGCCGCCGCGGCGAACGCCGCCGCCTCCTCGTGCCGCACGTGCTCCCAGGTCACGTCCCCGGCGCGCCGGAGCGCGTCGGTGAAGCCGTTGAGGGAGTCACCGGGGATTCCGTAGACGCGTTTCACCCCCGCGTCCCTGATGATCTCCACGATGGTGTCGGCAACGGTCGGCATGCGGGTGCTCCCCTCGCTCGGATGCTGGATACCGCCAAACCTACGCTGAGAGAGGAACTCGCACATCCCGCACATAGCAACGGCGGGTTAACGTGTAGGCGTCATGGTCAAGCAGTCGCGTGCTCTCGTCACCCGTGACGCCATCGTCCGTGGCGCCGCCGAGGTCTTCCGCGACCGCGGATACGGGCTCGCGTCCATCGCCGACATCGCCTCGGCGGCGGGCATGACCAAGGGCGCGCTCTACTTCCACTTCGCGTCGAAGGACGAGCTGGCCCGCGCCGTCATCCACGAGCAGCACCAGCGCACGATGGCCGCGTCCGCCGAGATCGTCGCGGAGGGCAGGCCCGCACTGGAGACGATGGTGCTGCTCAGCCGCAGCCTCGCGCACCAGTTGCTGGAGGATCCCGTCGTGCAGGCGGGCATCCGGCTCACCACGGACGTGTCCACGTCGGCCGAGCCCGTCGTCGAACCGTACGAGGACTGGTTCCGCACCGGCGAGGAACTGTTCCGTCGCGGGATCGAGGAGGGCGACGTCGCTCCGACCGTCGACCCGGCGATGCTCGGGCACTTCCTGTCGCCCGCGTACACCGGCGTGCAGCTGGTCTCGGAGACGCTCACCGGCCGCGCCGATCTGCTGCGGCGCGTGCGCGAGCTCTGGATCGTGCTCTTGCCCGGGATCGTCCGGGCCGAGCGCCTGGACGCGTTGCGCGGTCTGGCGGACCTCGTCACGGAGTGAGGTCGCGCGTGAGCGCGATCCCCGCGGAGAAGTACGCCCGACCGCCGTCCCCCCATCGACTGCACCGGCAAGGCCGGCTCCCGTCACGACGTCGGTCGGGCGTCCCCCGCGCGTCCAGCATACACGGTAACCGGTCGATCGGTTTGTTTCGCGGGGCAGGGCGTGCGGGACACCCGCCGCGCGGCCGGTACACTTGCGCGAGGGGATCCGGCGTACGACGGACGTGACACGAGCACCATCCTGGGGAGGCCGCCATGTCGGCGAAGAAGAAGCAGACCAAGCGGGCGACCATGCGCCTGGTCTACATCGACTTCTGGTCGGCGCTGAAGATGTCGTTCCTGGTCAGCCTCGTGCTCGCCGTGATCACCGTCGTCCTCGCGCTCCTGTTCTGGGAGGCGCTCGACCGCCTCGGCGTCGTCAAGACCGTCAGCGACCTGCTGGAGAGCATCGCCGGCGACCAGGGCACATCGCTCGTCTCCGGCCTGACGTTCCCGAACGTGATGACATTCACGCTCGTCGTCGCGCTGCTGGAGGTGTTCGTCGTCTCCGCGCTCGGCGCCATCTTCGCCGCCCTGTTCAACCTCGCGACCACCGCCGTGGGCGGCTGGAAGGTCACCTTCGGGAGCGACTGAGCTCCAGCCCACCGACGAACAGGCCGACACCGAACGCGAACTCGGCCGCGGGGTCGTCGTCCTCGGCCGGCGCAGCGCCCGCATCGGAGAGCACACCGATCGAGTCGTACTGCATCCGCTGCTGCTCGTGCGAGACGTGGCCGAGCACGAAGTGCAGGAGCGCGGTGGCGGCGCGGCCCGAGGTCGCGTCGTCGAACCCGCCCGCGGCGACGGCGGCGGCGAGCCGGTCGTGCGCGAGCGTCGAGCCGAGGCCGAGCGCGAGCGTACTGGCAACGACCTCGGCGCCGTCGCGGTAGGCGAGCAGCGCATCCCGCAGCGCCGCGGCCTCGGCACGCACGCCGGACATCCCGTCGCCCGGAACGGCAGCGGCGCTGTCCGCGGGTGCGGCGACGCGGCGCACGGCGGCCTGCGCGACGATCCGGTCGGCCAGCTCGGCGAGCAGCGTCTGCTTGTTGGGGAAGTGCCAGTACAGCGCGCTCGGCTGCACGTCGAGCGCGGCGGCGAGCCGGCGCATCGTCAAGTCGGGGAGACCGTAATCGTCGAGGATGCGCAGGGCCGTCAGCGCGACATCGTCGCGGGTGTGCCTGCGGCCGCTTTCGTTTCCCGTCACGTCATCACTATAGTGAACACCGTTCAGGTGAACAGTGTTCAGGTGTAACCGACGAAGGAATCCCGATGACCACCTCCCCCGCTCCCGCCGGCCGCACGCGCCTCCGGCGACTGGACGCCACCGACCTCGCGCGCGTGGCGGTCTTCGCCGCAGTCGTCGCGGTGCTCGGCCTCCCCGGCGGTTTCACCGTCTTCGGCTCGGTGCCCATCACCGCTCAGACGCTGGGTGTGATGCTGGCGGGCGCGATCCTCGGGCCCTGGCTCGGCGCGCTGTCGATGACGGTCCTGCTCGCGCTCGTCGCGGTCGGGCTGCCGCTGCTGGCCGGCGGCCGCGGGGGCATCGGCGTGTTCGTCGGCCCCTCGGCAGGCTACGCGCTCGGCTGGATCGTCGGCGCGCTCGTCATCGGGCTGATCGTGCACGCCGGCGGACGCAAGCCCGCGCCCTGGCGGACCGCGCTGGGCATCGCCGTCGGCGGCATCCTGGTGATCTACGCCGTCGGCATCCCGGTGCAGAGCCTCGTCACCCGCCTGCCGCTCGGCCCGACCGCGCTCAGCAGCCTGGTCTTCGTGCCGGGCGACATCGTGAAGGCAGTCATCGCCACCGCGATCGTCACGACGCTCGTGCGCGCCTACCCGCGGGCCTTCCGCCGGGTCTGGGCGGTTCGGCCGGCCGAGGTGCCGGCGCGGGACGCCGCGCCCGTGCCGTGATCGTCGTCATCGACCCCGCCGAGGGGGGCCTGCTGGAGCGGCTGCGGGCGGTCAGAGCCGCCGGGGACGCACCCCTCGTCGGCGACCCGCGCTGGCCGGCCGCGCAGTGGGACGCGGTCCGCGCGACCGCCGCGGCCGCGCGTCCCGGGCACGACATCGGCTGGGCGACGCTGACCTCGGGGAGCAGCGGATCCCCGCGGATGGTGCTGCGCACCGAGGAGTCGTGGGCCGCGTCGTACCACGCGGTTTCCGGCTACCTTCGTGCGGCCGCCGGCGGCACGGTCGCGCTGCCCGCACCGCCCGCGTCCTCTCTGACGCTGTTCTCGCTCGCGCACGCTCTCGGCGGCGGCCCCCGGCCGCTGCTCGGCGCGGTGGACGACGCCGCCACCTGCCTGCACGGGACACCGCAGGCGCTGCGCGCCGTCCTCGATCGCGGCGTCCCCTGCGGGCTGCGGTCCGCTCTGGTCGGCGGTTCGCACCTCGATGGTGCCCTCCGCGCCCACGCGGACGCCGCCGGCATCCGCGTGACCTCCTACTACGGCGCGGCGGAGCTGTCGTTCGTCGCGGTGGACGAGGGCGACGGGCTGCGCGCGTTCCCCGGAGTCGAGCTCCGCATCCACGACGGCGTGCTCTGGGTGCGCTCCCCGTACATCGCCGCCGGATACGCGAGGGGCGACGGCTCCGGGCCGCTCCGCCGGGACGGCGAATGGGCGTCGGTCGGCGACCGCGCCGCCCTCGACGGCGGACGCCTCCGGCTGCTCGGGCGAGCGGACGACGCCATCCTGAGCGCGTCGGCGACCATCGTGCCCGAGGAGGTGGAGGCGGTGCTGCGCGCCGTACCCGGCGTGCGCGACGTCCTGGTGTTCGGGCTGCCGCGCGAACCGGTCGGCGCGCTGGTCGCCGCGCTCGTCGAGGCGGACGGCGTGGTCCCGCTCCCGGAGCTCCGCGCCGCCGCCGCCGCACGGCTGTCGCCAGCGCACCGGCCGCGACGGTGGTACGCCGGACCGCTGCCGCGCACCTCCTCGGGCAAGCCGGCCCGGGCGGAGGCCGCACGGCTCGCGACCGACGGGCAGGTGGACCGTGTCGGCTCCTGACGTGCGCAGCGCTCCCGTGATCGTGGCCGCCCGCCGCACTCCGATCGGAACGCGCGGGCGGGCGCTGGCGTCCCTCGATGTCGCTGCGCTGGCCGCGCCCGTCGTCCGGGCCGCGATCGCCGACGCTGAGGACGCGCTGAGCCTCCCCGTCGACGTCGCCGACGTGGTGCTCGGCAACTGCATGGGGCCAGGCGGCAACCCGGCCAGGATCGCCGGCCTCGCCGCCGGGCTCGGCGTCGGTGTGCCCGGCGCCACCGTCGATCGGCAGTGCGGGAGCGGCCTCGCCGCCGTCCTGGACGCCGCGGCCGCCATCGCCGCGGGGGACGAACGCCCGCGCGTGGCCGGGGGCGTCGAGAGCGCATCCACGGCGCCGGTCCGCTCGATCGACGGCGTGCCGTACGAGCGGGCGCCGTTCGCGCCGGCCGGGTTCGCCGACCCCGACATGACCCGCGCGGCGGAGGACCTGGCCGTGGCCGACGGCATCCCCCGTTCGCGGCAGGACGCGCACGCGGCGCGCAGTCACGCGAGGGCACGGGCGGCCCTCGCCGCCGGCCGGTTCGCGGCGGAGCTCGTGCCCGTCGGGACGCTGCGCGCCGACGACGCGATCGGCGGCGCCGAGCCGCACCTCGCCCGGCTGCCCGCGCTGTTCCCCGATGGCACGCTGACCGCGGGGACGGCGACCCGTATCGGCGACGGCGCGGCGGCGGTTCTCGTCGTCCCGGCGGGCACGGCCGGTGCGGCGCGCGCGCCGGGCCTCGCCCTCCGCGCCTCCGCCGTCGTCGGCTGCGACCCCGCGCTCCCCGGCATCGGGGCCGCGCCGGCCGTGCTCGCTGCCCTGGAACGGGCGGGC
The DNA here is from genome assembly GCF_040050925.1 of Leifsonia sp. NPDC080035. Classification (NCBI taxonomy): domain Bacteria; kingdom Bacillati; phylum Actinomycetota; class Actinomycetes; order Micrococcales; family Microbacteriaceae; genus Leifsonia; species Leifsonia sp. NPDC080035. The sequence continues at coordinate 602,963 of NZ_CP157390.1, forward strand.
GTCGGCATCGGCGATGTCGCCGCCTTCGAGATCGTCGAGGCCTTCGCCGCCCAGAGCCTCGCGGTGCTGGACCGGCTCGGTATCGCGGACGACGACGCCCGGGTGTGCGCGGACGGCGGGGCGCTCGCCCTCGGCCACCCGTGGGGCGCGAGCGGGGCGGTGTCGGTGGTCCGGCTGTTCAGCCGGCTGGTGCGCGCGGGCGCCCCGGCCGGCACGCTCGGCGTCGCTGCGGCCTCGGTGGGTGGCGGGATGGGCGTCGCGGCGGTGCTCGAGGTCGTCCGGTGAGCGGCGGTGCGGGGCTGCGACTGCGGGACGTGCGCGTGCGGCTGGGCGACGCCGACATCCTGAACGGCGTCTCGCTCGAGCTGGATGCGCGCACGGTCGCGGTGGTCGGCGAGAACGGCTCCGGCAAGTCGACGTTCGCCCGGCTGCTCGGCGGACTCGTCCCGCGCACCGCGGGCGAGCTGAGCGTGCTCGGGTTCGATCCGGCCCGGCAGGCGTCCGAGCTGCGCCGGCGCACCGCCCTGGTCTTCAGCAACCCGGACGCGCAGATCGTCATGCCGACCGTGGCCGAGGACGTCGCGTTCTCGCTGCGACCGGAGCGACTGCGCCCGGCCGAGGTGGACGCCCGCGTCGCGGCTGCGCTTGACCGGTTCGGGCTCGCCGCGCTCGCGGACCGGCCCTCGCACGACCTCTCCGGAGGCCAGAAGCAGCTCCTGGCGCTGTGCGGCGCGTTCGTCCGCCGTCCCGAACTGGTGATCGCCGACGAGCCGACCGCCTACCTCGACGCGCGCAACGCCCGCCGGATCGCGCACCACCTGTTCGAGGACGCCGACCACCGGCTGGTGCTGGTGACGCACGACCTCGCGCTGGCGGAGCGCTGCGACGCGGCGGTGCTGTTCGCCGGCGGCCGGGTCGTCGCCCTGGGCTCGCCCGCGGCCGTGATCGCCGAGTACGAGGAGCTGCTGCGGTGCTGAGCCTCTACCGGCCGGGCAGCGGGCCACTGCACCGGATGCCCGCGGGCCCCAAGACGATGCTGCTCCTCGCCCTCGTCCTCGCGGTGTCGCTGCTGCCGCCGGCGTGGTGGGCGGCGGCAGTCGCCGCCGCGGTGTGCGTCGCCGCGTACGCCGCCGCAGTACTCCGTGACGGGATGCTCGGGATGCGCGAGCTCGGCCGGCAGGTCTTCGCGGTGCGCTGGGTGGTGCTGATCACGGTGCTCGGGCAGCTGATCTTCCTGGGGCCGGAGCCGGCCGTCGCCAACACGACGCGGGTGACCGCCGCGATCGTGCTCGCCGGGCTTCTGGTGCTCACGACCCGCGTGACCGACCTGCTCGACGCGGTCGAGCGCGGCCTGTCGCCGCTGAGGGTGTTGCGGCTCGACCCGCAGCGCGCGGCGCTGCTGCTCACCGTGACGCTGAATACGGTTTCGGTGCTCGCGCGCCTCGCCCGCGACGTGCGCGAGGCGCAACGCGCCCGGGGCGCCCGCGGGGGCCTGCGAACCTTCGCCGTGCCGTTCCTGGTGGTGGCGCTCAAGCACGCAGACGAGCTCGGCGACGCCCTCACGGCGCGGGGCGTACGGTGAACGGGATGCCCGAGACCGCCGGACCCGGCCGCCCCGCCGTCCTCGGCCCGACGGTCGACGACGAGACGCGCTGCATCCACTACCGGACGCCGCTCGACGTGGTCGCGATCGAGTTCGCGTGCTGCCGCGAGTTCTACCCGTGCCACCTCTGCCACGCGGAGGCGGCCGGGCATCCCGCGCAGCAGTGGCCGGTGTCGGAGCGCGGCGAGCGCGCCATCCTGTGCGGCGTCTGCGGGCACCTGCTGACGATCGCCGAGTACCTGGACGCGGACGGCTGCCCCGCCTGCGCCGTGCCGTTCAACCCGGGCTGCGCGCTCCACGCGCACCTCTACTTCGAGGTGTGAGCCGCGCCGGCGCTGCACGATGTGGCGCACATCGTGACTGACGCGGCGTGAGAGCCGCGAGTTGGCGCACATCGTCGCTTCGCGCGCGATCTCACGGAGCCGGGAGGGCGTACTCGGAGCCGGAGCGGGTGCGCTCGACGAGACCCGCATCCACCAGGCGGCGCCGCAACGCCGCGGGGTCGCCGGTGAGGCCGGCCAGGCGCCCGGTCAGCTCGCGCTCGCCCAGCACCTCGGCCGGGCGCAGCGTGCGCTCGGCCACCCAGCGCAGCAGCTCGTCGCGGTCGGCGGCCGAGGAGGGGTAGCGGTCGATGCGGCCGTCGGCGTCGAGGAAGCGCTGCACGCCGGTCGGTCGTGACCGGCCGCCCGCGGCGAGCGCGGCGCGGATCCCCGACTCGGAGACCGCCGGGCCGTCCCCCGCGTCGGAGACGAGCCCCGCCGCCAGCAGCGTCTCGAGAGCGCGCCGCTCGCGGGCGCCCTCCCCGAGCGGCAGTCCGAGCGTTATGCGCGCGAACGCGGTGCGCGCCTCCTGGTTGGCGAGGGCGGCGAGCATCCGCCGCCAGTCGTTGTCGGCCATCCCGTCACCCTAGCCGCGGATCAATGCCGGGTGACGTTCCGATCCACCCAGTCCCGCAGCATCCCGAGGGGCGCGGCCGCACTCACGCCGAGTGCGGTGAGCGAGTACTGGACACGCGGCGGAACCTCCGGAAAGACCTCCCGGTCGACGAGACCGGCGTCTTCGAGCTTCTTCAACGTGGCAGACAGAACCTTAGGGCTGATCCCCTGCAGGCCCCGCCGGAGCTCGCCGAAGCGCAGTGGGCCGTCCTCGAGGAGCCCGATGGCGAGGGCGGACCACTTGTTGGCGAGCACGTCCAGCATCTCCCGGCATGGACACGCGGCCGCGTACACGTCGTTGCGGTCGCATGCGTCCGTCGCAAACTGTTCGGCAAGGAGCGTCATGGAGTCATCCTAGCCGCCGATATCCGAAGGGTATCGGCTCTGACCTGCATTTTCATGGTTACCGCGAGGTAACTTGGTGCCCTTGCGGGTAACCACGTCCCCTCGTGCATCCTGCCGTCATGACAGAGAAGAAGGACGTCAGGGCGGTCGGCCAGATCGCCGCGTTGCCGATCACGAACTCACGCAGCCTGGTGGCCACCACGATCCCCGCTCCCGTCCCGGGCCCCCGTGATGTCGTGGTCGAGGTCGCCGCGGTGTCCGTCAACCCGGTGGATGTGAAGCTGCGCGGCGGCGCCGAGCCCGACGGCGGCGTGCGCATCCTGGGTTTCGATGCGGCCGGGGTCGTGCGCGCGATCGGTGACGATGTGACACTCTTCCAACCGGGCGAAGCCGTGTACTACGCCGGGGCGATCGACCGCCCGGGAAGCAACGCCGCCGTTCAGGTGGTCGACGAGCGGATCGTCGCCCGAAAGCCCGCGACGCTGTCGATGACCGACGCCGCCGCCCTTCCCCTCACCGCTTTGACCGCGTGGGAGAGTCTGTTCGACAAGCTGCGCATCGAGGAGGAGGCGACAGGCACCCTGCTCATCGTCGGCGGCGCCGGCGGCGTCGGCTCGATGGCGATTCAGCTGGCGCGCGTCCTCCGGCCCGGCGTGCGGGTGATCGCCACCGCGTCGCGGCTCGAGAGCGAGGCCTGGGTTCGGCGGCTCGGTGCGCACGACGTCGTCGACCATCGCGGCGATCTGGCCGCCCAGGTCACGGACATCGCTCCCGACGGGATCGATTGGATCCTGACCACCAACTCGGCGGGACAGCTGCCGGTCTACGAAGCGATCCTCCGCCCGTTCGGGCAGATCGTCGCCATCGACGACCCCGACCACGTCGACGTGGTCGCGCTCAAGGCCAAGGCGCTCAGCTGGCACTGGGAGTTCATGTTCGCTCGCTCGCTCCACGGCGCGCGGGACATGATCCGCCAGCACGAGATCCTCGCCTCCGTCGCCCGGCTGGTCGATGCCGGCGAGGTGCGCACCACCGCGACCACCGTCCTTCGACCGATCGACGCGGCGACCCTCCGCGAGGCGCACGCCCTCGTCGAGAGCGGACACGTCATCGGAAAGGTCGTCGTCACCGACGAGCCGGCCGTCTGACACCAGCATCCCCCGAACTCCGGCACCGGCCGGGCACACGAAAGGAAACACCATGTCCATCACCCTCGCCCACGCTCAGCGCATCATCGCGGCCGCGGACGCCAAGGCCACCGAACTCGGTGTCCCGTCCTCGATCACGGTCCTCGACAGCGGCGCCCGAATGGTCGCCTCGATCCGCCAGGACGGAGCCCCGCTGATCTCGATCGAGTCGAGCTTCGCCAAGGCCCGCACCTCGATCTTCTTCGGCGGCGCGGCGTCCGGGGATCTGGCGCCCGCCATCCAGCCCGGCGCGCCGCTCTACACGCTCGCCGACGCCAGTGTCGAGCACCTCGCATTCATCGCTGGCGGCATTCCCCTCGTGGACGCGACGGGGACCCTCATCGGCGCCATCGGCTCCGGCGGCGGCACCCCCGAGCAGGACCTCGAGATCGCGACGGCGGCGCTCGCCGCGCTCTGATCCACCGCACGAGGATGGGGCACCCGCGCTGAGCGGGTGCCCCATCCTCGTGCGCCATCGACGGCCTCTCAGTGGTACCGCAGCGCCGACCATCGCGTGACGGACACGGACCTGACAAGGTCGGACCCGACGAGCGGGTCGTTCGAGACGAAGCCTGCGGCCGCATCCTCATCCGCGAACACAGCCATGGCGTGGCTGGCATCGGTGGTCCCGATCATCAGCAGCCGCCCGTCCGCTCCCATCCGGTCGGTGTTCGCCCGGTGAGCGCCGTACGCCTTCACCACCAGTTCCGTATCCTCCGGCCTCCAGCCGTACGCGACGACCCAGAGGTCGCGCCTCTCCGGCTCAGGATGCGAACCGGGCACCGAGTCCCCCATCGACGTCCCAACTCGCACCGGTGACGAACCCCGCCTCCGGTGAGACGAGGAAGGCTGCGACGGCAGCGACCTCCTCCGGCCGCCCGATCCGACCGAGCGGGTGGATGTCCTGAAGGTGCTGCCACGCCGCGTCGGCATCGGGCCGGTCCCGATACTGCTGCACCATCGGCGGTGTCTCGATGTAGCCGGGGCACACCGCGTTCACGCGGATCCCGTCCGGGGCGAGTTCCAGCGCCATGGACCGGGTCAACCCCAGCATGCCCGCCTTCGCCGCAGCGTACGGGAAGAGCCCGCGACGGGTCAGGCGGGCGTGGATGGACGCGATGTTCACCACGGCTCCGCGTCCGGTGGACCGCATCCCGGGGAGGGCAGCCCTGGTCATGAGCCACGCGGCCTTCAGGTCGACGGCCATCAGTGCGTCCCAGTCCGAGGATTCGAGGGTCTCCACCGTGGCCGGGCGTCCGACGCCCGCGTTGTTCACGAGGGCGGCGACCGGCCCGAGGGCCGCCTCCACCTCGGCGACGGCTTCCGGGATGCGCAGCTCGTCGCTCACATCGCACTGCACGAACCGGTGCGGTGCTCCGAGCCTGTCGGCGGCCGCCCTCCCGGTCTCCGCCGAGCGGCCCATCACGGCCACCCGCCAGCCCTGCCCCGCGAGGGTGGACGCGATGGCGAATCCGATGCCCTGGGTCCCGCCGGTGACGGCGGCGACGGGACCCTCCTCGTGGATCGTCATGCCCGAGCGGAATTGGTTGTCGCAGCGGACGCCTCCTGGGCCTCGATGTCGGCGAGCCGCTCGCGGAGCGCATCCCGGACGATGCGGAACGAGTCGCTGCCGGTGATCAGGCGCAGCGGCGCCGGCGACTGGTCGACCGTGGCGATGATGGCCGCCGCCACCTTCGCCGGGTCACTCACCGAGGGCAGTGCGGGGTTCTGGATGCCGCGGCTCATCGCCGCGGGCGTCCCGTCATAGGCCGCCATGGGCTCCGGCAGGCGGGACCCGCCGACGCGGAAACCCGTCGCCGCGCTTCCCGGCTCCACGATCGTGACACCGATCCCGAACGGGGCGAGGTCCTTCGCATTCGCCTCCATGAACCCTTCGACACCCCACTTGCTCGCGTGGTAGAGCGATGCACCCGGGTTCGTGGCCTGACCGCCGTAGGTGGAGAGCTGGATGATCCGGCCACCGCCCTGCTCCCGAAGGTGTGGCACCGCGGACCGGAGGATCTGGATCGGCCCGACCAGGTTCGTGCCGAGCTGGTGCTCGATCTGCTCATCCGTCAGCTCCTCGGCGGCGCCGAAGAGGCCGTAGCCTGCGTTGTTCACGATCACGTCGATCGTGCCGAGCTCCGCGAAGGCGCGCTCGACCACGGACCGGATCTGCGTCGTGTCGGTCACGTCCAGCTGGGCGGTCCAGATGCGGTCTCCGTAGCGCTCGACCAGATCGTCCAGGGCGGCCGTGTCGCGTGCGGTCGCCGCTACGCGATCGCCACGCTCGAGCAGTTGTTCGGTCATCAGCCGGCCGAATCCGCTGTTCGAACCGGTGATGAACCACGTGCGCTGAGCCATGTGTGTGTTTCCCTTCCGTGTGCCGGCCCCATCGGCCGGCGTCGGGATCCATGCTCGGCGGCCGCCGAAACCGCAGGAAGACCGGCCCGACACTGGTAGTCGGAGGGACAGGCTCGCGTTCCCTCCGACCGGGTTCCCCGGCCTACGCTGATCTGCATGGAGTCCCGCAACCTGCTCGGCGACTTCCTCCGCGCGCGCCGAGAACTCGTCCAGCCCGAGGATGTCGGCCTCACCGTCGGCCCACGCCGGCGCGTGCTCGGCCTGCGCAGGGAAGAAGTCGCCATGCTGGCCGGCATCAGCGCCGAGTACTACCTCCGGCTCGAACAGGGACGCGACAAGCACCCATCGGAGCAGGTCGTCGAAGCGCTGGCGCGCGCCCTCCAGCTCGACCATGAGGGACTCACCTACGCGCTCACCCTCGCCCGCTCGCGGACCGGGCCGACCAGACCCGCCGCCCGCCCCACGGAACGGGTTCCCGTCGGCACCCGGCTGCTCCTCGAGTCCATCAACGTGCCCGCGTTCGTGATGAACCGGTACCGCGACGTCGTGGCGTCCAACCCGCTCGCCGTCGCCCTGGAGCCGTCGCTCCACGTCGGAGCCAACCGGATCCTCTCGCTCTTCACCGATCCTCAGGTGCGCGCCTACCACCCGGACTGGAGCCAGAACACCGCGAGCGTCGTCGCGCAGCTTCGCGCCGACATCGGCGCCGATGACGACGACCCTCGCTTCCAGTCGCTCGTCGGCGAACTCTCCATGAAGAGCGAGCGGTTCCGCCAGCTGTGGGCCCGCCACGACGTCAAGGTGAACGGGTCCCCGAGCGGGCTGATCGACCATCCCGTCGTGGGCGAGCTGACCCTCCTCCGGCAGAAGTTCAGCATCGTCGGTGCAGACCGGCTGACCTTCGTCGCGTATCACGCCGAGCCGGGATCGGTGTCGGCGGAACGCCTCGCGATGCTCGCATCCCTCTCCGCGCCATCGCCGATCCCGGATGCCACCGAACGCACGCGCCCCGGGCGGGAGTGAGAGGACGACTCGCGCGAAAAGGGAGGATCCCCGGGGCGCGAGCGTCCCGGGGATCCTCCCTACTGCGTTGGTGTCAGCTGGTTACTTCAGCAGCCACTGCCCGATCCAGCCGAGCAGCCAGTTCCAGACCAGCTCCCACACCCAGTGGCCGTTGGCGTTGCCGTTCGCCACCTTCAGCGTGTCCCAGCCGATGACGGTGTTGGCGCTGTCCTGAACGTCGAGCTTGTGGTCTCCCTTGGCGAGCGGCTTCGGCAGCGTCAGGTGGAGGACGCCGTCCGCCGGCACCTGCACCCAGCCGTTGCCGACGCTCTGCGGGGTGGAGTACACCCACACCGAGACCCACTGGCCCGCGCGCTGCTTGCCGACCGTGATGTCGATCGGGTCGCCCGCGTGGTACGCCTTGTCCTTGAAGCCGACCTTGCCCTGGAGGGCCTTGGTCAGCTTCGACTCGGCCTGGGCGACCGGGTCGGACGTCGGCTTGCCGCCGGTCGGAGCGTCCGCGACGGTGAGCGGGATGCGCACCGTCGTTCCCGACTCCTTCGCCGTCAGCACGAGCGTGCTCGCGCCGGCAGCGTTCGCCGGGACCGTGAAGCTCACGGTCGCCGAACCGGTCGCGTCCACCGGCACCGTGCCGATGACGGCGGAGCCGCCCCAGCTCAGCTCCAGGGACGTGTTGGCCGGGCTGCCGAGGCTGGTCAGGTTGAGCTTCTGCACACCGAAGCTCACCTGCTGGCCCTGCTTCAGCGTCGTGGTCGGCACCCCGGTGACGGAGACGCCGCGGCGCTCGAAGCTCGGCGACAGCGGGCTGTGCGCGGAGATGTAGCCGATCCACGCGTCCCGGTCGATGAGGCCGGAGTCGCGGGTGTCCTTTCCGGCGGCGAAGGCGCGGAAGTTGTCCCCGCCCTGCAGCAGGAAGCTGAACGAGCCGATCCGGTACGACTTCGCCGGGTCGATGGGCGCTCCGTTCACGAGGATGCTCGTGATGCGGTCGCCCTCGGCGCGGGTCACGTCGTACGTGTAGCTGACGTTCTTCGACAGGCCGAGGTTGAGGAACGGCCGGCTCGGCACGGTGCCGTCCGCGTTCCGCTGCCACTGCTGCTCGAGCGCCTCCTTGAACTGCGCACCGGTGAGGGTGGTCGTCCAGAGGTTGTTCACGAACGGCAGGACGGCGTTCGCCTGCGCGTAGGTGACCGTGCCGTCGGTGCCGTACAGCAGCTCGGACCGCAGACCGCCGGGATTGACCACGCCGATCTCCGCGCCGCCCTTGTCGGACGGTGAGAGGGTCGACAGCAGCGAGTCGGCGACGAGGTTGCCCAGGGTGGACTCGCTCATCCGGTCGTCGCGCGCACCGTTCAGGTACGCGGTCGTGATGTCCGCGGTGACGGAGCCGACCTTCTGGCTGCCGATCACATCGGCCGCGGCGAGCGCCTTGTCGACGATCGTCTTCACCTGCGCGACCCGCGGGTAGGCCGCGACGAGGGAGGCGTCGCTGTCCGTGGTGCGGGCGACGTTGCGGTCGGTGTGTCCGGTGACCTTCTTGGTGTCGCCGTCCACCGTCAGCGTGATCTGGCCGATGTTCTCGCCGTAGCTGCCGGTCTGCACGATCGGACGGGTGGCGCCGTCGACACCGGGCACGGGGCCCTCCCACGCGTACTGCTTGTGGGTGTGACCGGTGAAGATCGCGGAGACCTTCGCGCTGGTCTTGGTGACGATGTCGGCGAACGCTCCGCCGGCCGCGACCTCCTGCTCCAGCGTCGCGCCCTCGGGCTGACCGAAGCCGGCGCCCTCGTGGTACTCGGCCACGATCACGTCGGCCTCGCCGTTGCCGGGGTCGCCGTCCGTCAGCTGACCGGCGACGCGGTTGACCGCCTCCACCGGATCGCCGAAGTCGAGCGTCGAGACGCCGCCCGGGGAGACCAGGGTCGGGGTCTCCTGCGTGACTGCGCCGACGACGCCGACCTTCACGCCGTTCACGGTGAACACCGCGTACTCCGGCAGCGCCGGGGTCTTGGTGCCCTTCTCGTAGACGTTCGCGCCCAGGTAGCCGAAGTCGGCGGCGTCCTTCACGCGACCGGTGAGGTCGCTGAAGCCCTTGTCGAACTCGTGGTTGCCCACGGCGCTCGTCTTCAGGCCCAGCGCGTTCAGCACGTCCAGGGTGGGGATGTCGCCGGCCGAGGCCGAGGCGAACAGGGAGGCACCGATGTTGTCGCCCGCGGAGAGGAAGAGGGTGTTGCCCTCGCCGCCCTCGGCCTTGAGCTTCTCGATCGTGCCCGCGAACTTCACCGTGTTGCTGTCGATGCGACCGTGGAAGTCGTTGATGTTCAGCAGGTTCAGCGTCACCGGCGCGGCCTTGAGGCCGAGCCCGATCACGATCGGGTCGTGGTCGCTGGAGCGATACGGTCCCGCCTCGTAGAAGTTGGTGACGTTGTAGTTGTAGCGGCTGTACTCCAGCGCGACGGACTCGACGGAGTTGATGTTCCACACGTCGGCGCCCGTGATCGCCGTGTTCGCGGCGGGGGACGCGAGCACGTGGTCGAGCGAGCCGACCGTGCCGCCGAAGGAGTAGGTCGCCTTCGCGGTGCGAGTGCTGACCTGGTCCACGTAGCCGGCGTCGGTGAGGACCTTGATCGGGTCCTCGTTCAGGTACGCGTTGAAGTCGCCGATCAGCAGCACCTTGTCGAGCCCCAGCGTCGCCTTGCGCTCGTCCGCGAACGCGACCAGCGCGTGCGCCTGCTTCACGCGCGAGGCGTTGGATGCTCCCTGACCGTCGCCCTGGTCCGCGTCCTCACCGGTGCCGGAGCCCTTCGACTTGAAGTGGTTCACGATCGCGATGAACGCCGACGAGTCCGCGCTGCCGACCCTCTTGAAGGCCTGCGCGAGCGGCTGCCGGGCGTTCGAGAACGCGGCGTCCTGCAGGATGCGCGACTCGCCGACCGGGACCGCGGCGGCCTTCTTGTAGATGAAGGCCGTGCGGATGACGTCCTCGGTGGACGGCACGGACCCGGGCGAGGGCACGTATGCCCAGACCTCGCTGCCCGCGGCCGCGTTGAGCGCCGAGACCAGGGTCTTCAGCGCGTCGTCGCGGTCGAGGCCGAAGCGCGCCGAGTTCTCGATCTCCTCCAGCGAGACCACGTCGGCGGTGAGGGCGTTGATCGCGGCGACGATCTTGTCCTGCTGCCGCTTCAGGTTGGTCGCGTCGGCGGCGCCACGGGCGTCGCAGCCGCTGTTGACCGTGATCTTGTTGCCGTCGCGGTCGGTGTAGAACGTGCATCCCGACAGCTGGTCGCCCGTAGTGGTGAAGTAGTTCAGCACGTTGAACGTGGCAAGGCGCAGGTCGCCTCCCACGTTCTCCGGGGCGGCGGTGCGGGTGTTGCCGAAGCCGACCGGCTGGACCGTCGCGGCGTTCGCCGGGGTCAGCTCGGCGGTCGGCTGGAACTTCCAGGCGTCGTTGCGGTAGTCGAGCACGACCGGCTTGGTGAACGTGACGGGGGCGCCGACGCGGACGGGGTTGCTCAGCGAGAGGTACGGCAGCGGCTTGGACTTGTTGGCTGCGCTGAGGAAGTTGGTGGAGGCGCCGTCGTCGAGCGTGACCGCGCGGGCTGCGTTCGCTGCGACCGCGGCGGTGTACTCGGCGGTGCCGGGGCGTGCGGTCTCGGTCGGCTGCACGAGCGGCTTGTCGCCCGCCGCGAGCCCGATTTCGCCGTACTGGTTGGCGGAGTAGACGTCGGTGACGGTGAACGCGCCCTGCGGTGCGATCAGCATCCCCTCGAGGCTCTCGCGCTGGGCGGCGGTGGCCGGCAGCGCGACGGTGGCCGGGGTGGGAGCGGTGACGCTGCTCGCGTCGAGCGCGTCGACCTTCGTCGCGGTGACCTCGGTGAGCCCGTTGTACTCGCTCACCGCTCCGGTGACCTGCACGTAGTCGCCGGCCTTCACCTTCGCGGCGTACGAGGATCCGTACACGAAGACGGCGTCGGAGGCCGTGTGCGTCGCGAGGTCGACGGCCCCGCCGGTGCCCGGCGTCTGGATGTAGAAGCCGTTGAAGCCGCCGGTCGCGTAGTTCGCGGTGACGACGCCGACGGTGGTGACGGTCTGGCCCGCCTTCGGGCTGGTGTCACCGGTTCCCTGGATGTCCGCGATCGTCACGGTGCCGGGCGGACCGGGGTCGGTTCCCGTTCCGGGGTCGGTGCCGCCGTCGCCCGGGTCGCCGGGATCGGTGGCCGTCGCGGCGTTCTGGGGCGAGATCGTGGCGCTGAGGGAGACGTCGGCGCTGTTGTCGTCGGTGTCTTTGAACGCGGTGCGGTTCAGGGACTTCACGTCCGTGTTGCCGGTCGGTGCCGTGGCGGCCTTGGCGCCCTCGAAGGTGTTCGAGGTGCCGTACCCGATCAGGTCCGCGACGCCGGCGTTCCCGGTGACGGAGCCCGTGGGCAGGGTGAGCGCTGTGGCGCTCTTCGCGAGGATGAGGGTGCCGGTCGTCCCGCTCGGGTTCAGCGCGTTGCTGGCGACGTCCGGCGTCGGCAGGGCCGCGCCGTTGGTGCCGTTGGACGCGCCGGCGACCAGGTAGTAGCCCTTCGCGGCGATGCTGCCGGTGAGGGGAACGACACCATTGGCAGCCCCCGTCCCGGTGGCGGAACGGTACTGGACGCTCCAGCCGCTGAGCGAGACGGCGGCGTCGCCCGGGTTGTAGAGCTCGACGAACTTGTTCGTGTACGCCGCACCGGCGCTGCCGCCGGACAGGTAGGCCTCGTTGATGACGACGCCCGCGCCGTCGGTGCTGGCGAACGCCGGCGTCGCGGCGAGGGACCCGGCGGCGAGCCCGGCCCCGACGGCCAGGGCCGTGACAGCACGCCACAGCGTGCCTGTTCTGGTTGACATCTCTCTCCTCGGTCGGAAGGGGAACTCGTGCGAGCCCGCGGTCACCTTATGGATCGCAGAAAACCGCCCGCTGTCTCTTGTGTGAACGTACAGAAAACTCGTTCGGGGGTAGACCGCTCATTTGAGCAGACGCGCGCGGCTAGCCCTTTACGCGCGACGGGGCGGGCCTGCCCCGGCGCGTCGTCCGCCCGTGCGCCATGATGGGAGGCATGCGGATCGACGAGATCGCCCAGTTTCGGGCCCTGGCCGCCGAGGGCCACCTGGCCCTCGCCGCCGAGGCGCTCGGCGTCTCCCAGTCGACGCTCTCCCGCTCGCTCGCGCGTCTCGAGGCGGAGGCCGGTGTCGAGCTGTTCGACCGGCGCCGGGGGCACCTGGAGCTGAACCAGTACGGCGAGATCCTGCTGGCCCACGCGACCCGCGCGGAGGCGGAGCTCGAGAACGCGCGCGCGCGGATCGACGCCCTGCGTGATCCCAAGGCCGGGACGGTGTCGCTGGCGTACGTGTCCTCGTTCGGCGGCTGGCTCATCCCGCGCGTTGTCAGCGAGTACCGTGGGCTGTTCCCCGACATCCGGTTCGTGCTGCGCGGCGGCACGGCGGACACTGTGCTGGATGCGCTGCGCGAGGGCGCGGCGGACCTCGCGTTCCTCAGCCCCGACCCGCGCGATCCCGAGATCGACTGGCAGCCGCTGACCGCGGAGCGGCTCGTGCTCGGCGTGCCGGTGGGGCACCCGCTGGCGGAGCGCGACCGCGTGACCGTCGCCGACCTCGCCGGCGTCGACCTCGTCGCGCTTCGCCCCGGCTCCGGCCTCCGGCACATCGCCGACGCCTACTTCTCCGCGCACGGCGTCGTGATGGCGCCCGTGATCGAGGTGACGGAGCTGGCGACGCTGCGCGCGTTGGTGCGCGACGGCGTCGGCGTCGCGCTCATCCCGGACACTCCAGCAGAACCGGGCATCGTCGCGGTCCCTCTCGCCGACGAGGCGACGCGGGTGATCGGCATCGCCCGCAACCGCGGGCGGTCGGAGTCGGCGGCCGCACGGCAGTTCGCACGCTTCGTGCGCGAGGAGCTCACGGCGCTCTGAGCGGTGACCGTCCCCGTTCGGGACGTTTGCCCCCTGCTCGAACGGTGTCGCTCGTACCGAACAGGGTCAGTCGCTTGGCTCGCGGCGACCCTCGCCGGGATTGATCGATGCGGACGATCGGGCCGAGAAAGCGCAGCGATTGGAATCGCTGAATCGGCGGGCGTACCATTTTGAGGTCCCGGACAGCGGCGTCCCTCCGCCCTGCACACCCGGGAGCATCCCATCGCCACCGCCACCGAACTCCGCGTCGAACTCGTCATCCGCGACCGCCTGGGCTCGATCACCACGCTGATCACCACCCACGGCGCCGTCGATGCGCAGACCGCTGCCGCCGAGATCGACCGCGGCGCCGTCTCCTACGTGACCGGTCCGGACAGCTGGGTTCGCGCGCGGATCAAGACGATGCACGGTCTGGGCGGCCGGTACCTCTTCGCCAACTGGGACGGCACCGGCCGCAACAACCTGCACGACCTGTCGTCGCTGGAGGCGACCAGGTGGGTGGCGGTCTGCGCGCCGGAGACCCGTGGGCTCTGGTCGCGCATGCGCCGGCTCGTGCGCCGGAGCGGCCAGGACGCCTAGCGGCCCCCTATCGGGCCACCGGCAGGATCACCCGCCACAGCCGGTCGACGTCCGCCTGCAGTCCGTCCAGGCCGCCGCGCTCGTCGGCGATCATGTACGCGCCGAAGAAGCCCTGGACGGCGACCGCCGCGATGTCCTGAGGGTCGGCGGCGGAGTGGAGTTCGCCGTCCTCCGCGGCCTGGCGCAGGTAACCGGCGACGATGCCCGCCCACTGCGCGTAGGGGTCGGCGCCTGGCTCCGGCGGGAGCACGGTCTGCGACAGCTTGAGCGCGGCGCGCACGCGGACATCCTCGACGAAGATCGTGGCGACACGGCTGGTCAGCTCGGTGACGGCGGCGAGGCCGCGCAGGCCGCTCGCCTCGACGGACTCGACGATCCCCGGCCAGTCGACGTGGTCCTCGGCGACGAGCGCACCGGCCAGGTCGAGCTTGGAGCGGAAGTGGAAGTACACCGCGCCCTTCGTCAGGCCCGTGCGCTCCACGATGCGCTCCAGCCGGGCTCCCGAGAACCCGTGGCTGTCGAATTCCTCCGCGGCGGCGTCGAGGATGCGGGCACGGCTGCGTTCGGCGCGCTCCTGGCGTGGCATGGGGCTCCTCGATCCGTAGGCTTGCGGTTCGTTCGGTCCCCCGCGCAGAACACTAGCGGTCGGAGGGCGCCGGAGCCGCGGCGGCGGCAGGGACACGCCGTGCCCCCGCGCGCGCAACCGTGCGGTCGACGTCCCGCCAGCCCTGCAAGCGCCGTGTAAGCGCGCTGAAAGCCGGCGACGGGATGATCCGATCATGACAACAACGGGCAGCGTCACCTCCCAGGACGGCACGACCATCGCCTATCGCACGACCGGCGCCGGCCGCGCGCTCGTCGTCGTCCCCGGCAACAACCGCATGGCGCACGACTACGACCGGCTCGCCACGGCGCTCGGCGACGCCTTCGCCGTGACCGTGATCGAGCGACGGGGACGCGGCGCGAGCGGGCCGCAGGGCGCGGACTACGCGCTCGACCGGGAGGTGGAGGATCTGGCGGCGGTGGCCGAGGCGGTCGGCGCGAGCGACGTCTTCGGGCACAGCTACGGGGGCCTTGTCGCGCTGGTCGCGGCGCGCGCCGGCCGGATCATCCACCGCCTCGCCGTCTACGAGCCGGGGGTGTCCATCGACGGCTCGTTCGACCTCTCCTTCCGCGGCCGGTTCCGGGAGCTGCTCGGGCGCGGCAAGCATGTGCGCGCGATGGCGCTGTTCCTGCACCGGACGCGGCTGCTCCCGTTCGGCTGGACGCCGTACCCGGTCTGCTGGGCGCTGTCGGTGCTGATGGTCGGCCGCCGCGGCGAGATGCGCGACCTGATGCCGACGACGCCCGCGGAACTCGACGAGGTCGCCCGCGCGGACGGCGACGGCATGGCATACGCCGCCATCACGGCCGACACCCTCCTGGTCGCCGGAACCCGCTCGCCCGGCTACCTCACCGGCGTGCTCGAGCCGCTGAGCAGGATCATCCCCCGCTCGCACCGCGTGTCGCTCGACGGCGCCGACCACAATGCCCCCGACGAGAGCGCGCCGGAGCGGGTGGCCGTGGAGCTGCGGCGGTTCTTCGCCTAGCGCGGCGACCGCCGGCCATCGGCCCGCAGCGGAGATTGGTGCCGAATGTAGCGAATTCGTGCACGAAAGCGGACATTCGGCACGAATCGGGAGGCGCCGCCGGGCGTCAGCAGGAGTCGGCGAACAGCCGGCGCGGACGCTCGGGGTCGGCGTCGTCGAACATCACCGAGGCGACCTCGCGCGGGGCGCCGAGCGGGTCCTTGCGGCCGGTCGACACGAACGACCAGTCGGCGTCGCGCTCCGGGTCGTGCTCGACCCACACCGAGAAGTTCCAGAAGCCGTGGAAGGCGTCCTCCAGCAGGTGCTCCCCGTCGACGACCAGCACCCCCTCGCCCGCACGGAACGGCGCGACGACCGACTCCCGGAAGGCGTCCGGGCTCATGCCGGTCGCGACGCTCGTCCGCTCGACCGTCTGCCCCTCCGCACGCAGGGCGTCCGCGAGAGCATCGGCCGCCGCGGCGCGGTCAGCGCCGGGGACCCCGGTGACCGCCACGAAGCGCGGTCCGCGCCGGTAGTGCTGCAGGAACTCGGTGGCGACGCCGTCGAAGAACGCCGCCCTGTCGGTGGTCACGCTGCCCATGGCGCGAGTATCCCACCCGGGAGGGTGCGAAGCCAGCCGCGGCAGGCGCCGCGACCGAGCAGATCTGGAGAAGCGCACCTCCCGCGTGGTTCCCTAGGTTGGATGCAGCCGGCAGACGCCGGCGCACACCAGGAGGGGAAAGCGCATGGCCACGACGGACAAGGCGGCAGGGGCGAAGTCGTACGAGGGCTTCACCGAGGACGAGCGCGACGCGATGAAGCAGCGCTCGCGCGAGCTGAAGTCGTCGAAGAAGGCGACGCCGGAGACGCAGCTGGCCGAACTGCTGGAGAAGATCGCGACGTTCGACGACACCGACCGGGCGCTCGCCGAGCGCATCCACTCGATCGTCCTGGAGGCGGCGCCCGAGCTCACGCCGAAGCTCTGGTACGGGATGCCCGCCTACTACCGGGGTGCCAAGAACATCGTCTTCTTCCAGCCGGCCGCCAAGTTCAAGGCGCGCTACTCGACGCTCGGCTTCAACGACGCGGCCGCACTCGACGACGGCACGATGTGGCCGGTCGCATACGCGATCACGACGCTGACGCCCGAGGACGAGCAGCGGATCGCGGAGCTGGTGCGCCGCGCCGCCGCCACCGAGGGCGCCCCCGGCGCCGGGAGCTGACCGCCGGCGTCGCTCAGCGCCTCGCGCGGCCCAGCATCCTGCGCAGCGCGAGCCGCCACCGCGGCGTGCGTCGTACCGGCTGCGCCGGCACGCTTGCCGTCGGGACGTAGACCACCGTTCCGCAGCGGTCGCACACGTCCACATGCTCGTGCACCGCGAGTCCCGCGCCCATGTACGGGTTCCGCACCCTGGTCAGCGGGCGCCCGCAGGAGGGGCAGTCGTTCGTGCGTTCCATGACTGCCAGAACTGTACCCGCACCGCTGGCCCCTTCCGGCCAGGCGAGGCCCGGCCTACCCTGATGGGATCGGCTCCGAGCGGTGGAGAAGGAGCAGCACATGGACACCAGCCCCGACGACGGTCTCCGGCCGCCCGACGCGGTCCCCGAGGTCGCCGACGACCAGGCGGTCGGCATGGTCAGCATCCCGCCCGAGCGCGTGGCGGAACTGGAGGCGCGCGCCAGGGAGTTCGTCGCCGAGCTCGCCGCGGCCGACCCCGACAGCGACGCGTTCCGCCGCAAGATCGCCGGGTTCTCGCTGCTCGGCGATGCGGAGATGCGCGCGTCGAGCGACGCCTCGCGGCAGCTGCTCAGCCGCCCGGCCGCCTCCCTCGCCGCCGCGCGTGGCAAGCAGGTGCCGTCGGACCCGCAGTACGGCGTGATCCGGACCCTGCAGCAGCTGCGCGCCACCGTCAGCGACTTCGACCCGCAGCACCTGACCGGACGCAACCGGATGCTCGCCCGCCTCCCCGGCGGACGGCGACTGCGGCAGTACGCCCAGCGCTTCGAGTCTGCGCAGAAGCAGCTGGACGCGATCGTGGAGTCCCTCGAACACGGCCAGGAGTGGCTGCGGCGCGACAACGTCGACATCGAGAAGGAGCGCGCTGCACTCTGGAAGACGACCGAGCGGCTGAACGAGTACGTCACGCTCGCGGCGGCGCTCGACGAGGCGACGGTCGCGCGCGCCGGCGACCTGCGCGTCACCGACCCCGACCGCGCGACGCGGCTGGAG
This sequence comes from Leifsonia sp. NPDC080035, assembly GCF_040050925.1. Classification (NCBI taxonomy): domain Bacteria; kingdom Bacillati; phylum Actinomycetota; class Actinomycetes; order Micrococcales; family Microbacteriaceae; genus Leifsonia; species Leifsonia sp. NPDC080035. The sequence continues at coordinate 620,751 of NZ_CP157390.1, forward strand.
AAGGAGGCGCTGTTCCCGATCCGCCAGCGCCGTCAGGACCTGACAACGCAGATCGCGGTGTCGGTGCAGGCCTACCTCGCGCTGGACGTGATCCGGCAGAACAACGTCGAGCTCATCAAGGGCGTCGAGCGAGCGAAAACCACCACGGTGTCCGCCCTGCGCACGGCGGTCGTGGTGGCCCAGGCGCTCGAGAACCAGCGGCTCGTCATCGACCAGCTCGGCGCGCTGCACCAGAGCACCAACGCCCTGATCGGCAGGACGGGCGAGGTGCTGCGCGAGCAGACCGAGCAGGTGCAGAAGGAGCAGACAACGTCCGCGGTGGATGTGGAGGTGCTTCAGCGCGCGTTCGACAACGTGTTCGCGACCATGGACAGCATCGACACCTACCGCAGCAGGGCGATCGACAGCATGGCGACGACGGTGGATGCGCTCGAGCGCCAGGTCGCCCGCTCCCGCGGCTACCTGCGGCGCTCGCGCAACTCGGGATCGGGCTCGGGGGCCGGGAGCGTCTGACCCGCCCGCACCTGCGTACGGCATCCTTCGTCTCCGTCTCCGGGACCGCGTCCTTCGCGATCTCACACAGGCCTCCCAGTGGGCGACCGTTGCGCGAACGCACAGGCAGCGTTCAATGGGCGGCAGGCACGAGGTGAGGAGACACATGGACCTGAGTGGGAAGAGCATCGTCGTCACGGGCGGCAACAGCGGTATCGGCGCGGCCATCGTGCGCGCGCTCGCGGCGGCCGGCGCGAGCGTCGTGATCGACTACGTGTCGCATCCCGAGGACGCGGCGGACCTGGTCAAGGAGATCACGGCCGACGGCGGCCACGCCATCGGGGTCGACGCCGACGTGTCGACGATCGCCGGCCTGAGCAAGCTGGTCTCCACCGCGGTCGACGAGTTCGGGAAGCTCGACGGCTTCGTCAACAACGCGGGCATCGAGGACCGGCACAGCCTCCTGGAGGTGGACGAGGAGTCGTTCGAGAAGATCATGACGGTCGACATGAAGAGCGCCGTGTTCGGCACCCAGCTCGCGGCCAAGCAGTTCATCCAGCAGGGCACCGGCGGCGTCGTCGTCAACGTCTCGTCGGTCCACGAGGACTGGCCGATGCCGGGGAACCTCATGTACTGCGTTGCCAAGGGCGGGATGCGGATGCTCACCCGCACCGCGGGCGTCGAGCTCGGCCCGCAGAACGTGCGGATCGTCAACGTCGCGCCCGGGGCCGTCGACACCCCGATCAACGAGGAGACCATGAAGGACGACTCGATGCGCCAGAAGCTGGAGAACTCCATCCCGCTCCGGAAGGTCGCCGACCCGGCCGAGATCGGGGACGTCGTGGCCTTCGTGCTCTCCGACGACGCGCGGTACATCACCGCGACGACGGTGTTCGTCGACGGCGGCATCATGCAGGGAAGCGTTGGCCTGTGACGGCTCGCCGCATCGAGGACTACGCGATGATCGGGGACCTGCACACGGCGGCGATGGTCGGCGCCGACGGGTCCATCGACTGGCTCTGCCTACCCAGGTTCGACTCCTCCGCCTGCTTCGCCGCGATGCTCGACGACGAGTCAGCCGGGCGCTGGCGCATCGCCCCCGTCGGTGCCGGACGCTGCACGCGGCGGCGGTACCGCGGCGACACGCTGATCCTGGAGACCGAGTGGGAGACGCCGGAGGGAGCGGTGCGGATCACCGACTTCATGCCGGTGCGCGACCACGCGGCCGACCTGGTCCGGATCGTGGAGGGCCTCTCCGGCACGGTCACCATGCGGCTGGAGCTGGTGCTGCGCTTCGACTACGGCCACGTCGTGCCGTGGGTCACAGCCGAGGACGGCGGCATCCGCGCGGTCGCCGGCCCGGACGCGGTGCTCGTCAGCTCCCCCGTTCCGCTGGAGGGGCGCGACATGCGCACGGTCGCCGAGTTCACCGTGGCGGCGGGCGAGACGGCGCCGTTCGTGCTCACCTGGTTCCCGAGCCACGAGCCGGAGCCGACGCCCGCCGATGCCGAGGGCGCGCTCGCGGCGACCGAGCTGTACTGGGACCGGTGGAGCGCGCAGAGCGCGGTGTACGGTCCGCACCGGGACGCGGTGCAGCGGTCGCTGGTCACGCTGAAGGCGCTCACCTACCAGCCGACCGGCGGCATCGTCGCGGCGCCGACCACCTCCCTTCCGGAGCAGCTCGGCGGCCCGCGCAACTGGGACTACCGGTTCTGCTGGCTACGGGATGCGGCGCTCGCCCTGCAGTCGCTGCTGACCGCGGGGTACACGGACGAGGCGCGCTCCTGGCGCGACTGGCTCGTGCGCGCCGTCGCCGGCGACCCCGCCGACCTGCGCATCATGTACGGGCTGGACGGTCGCAGGCGGCTGCCGGAGGAGACCATCCCCTGGCTGCGCGGGTACGAGGGCTCGTCCCCGGTGCGCGTCGGCAATGCGGCGGCGGAGCAGCTGCAGCTGGATGTGTGGGGCGAGGTGCTCGACGGCCTTGCCCTCACCAGGACGACGATCGGCTCCGGCGACGACGACGCGTGGGCGGTGCAGCGCGCCCTGCTCGACCACCTCGCCGAGAACTGGACGGAGCCGGACAACGGGCTGTGGGAGATGCGCGGTCCCCGCCGGCACTTCACGCACTCCAAGCTGATGGCCTGGGTCGCGGTCGACCGGATGATCGACGGCGTGCGAAGCTTCGGGCTGCCGGGGCCGGTGCGCTCGTGGGAGCGGCTGCGCGCGCGGATCCGGCGGGACATCCTGGCGAACGGCTACGACGAGAAGCGCAACACCTTCGTGCAGTCGTACGGGTCGAAGGAGCTGGACGCCGCGCTGCTGCTCATCCCGAGGGTCGGCTTCCTGCCGCCGGACGACCGCAGGGTGGTCGGGACCATCGACGCCATCCAGAGGAACCTCACGGAGGACGGCCTGGTGCTGCGGTACCGGCCGGGCGCGAGCGACGACGGGCTGCCGGGCGGCGAGGGAGTGTTCCTCGCCTGCTCGTTCTGGATGGTCGACGCGCTCATCGGGGCCGGCCGCCGCGACGAGGCGGAGACCCTCTTCGACCGCCTGCTCGGCCTCCGCAACGACGTCGGCCTGCTCAGCGAGGAGTGGGACCCGCACGCCTCCCGGCAGCTCGGCAACATGCCGCAGGCGTACAGCCACTTCGCACTCATCCGGTCCGCGTTCCATCTGCTCGCCGGAGGGACCACCACCACGCAGGACCGCATCCCCATCGCCACACGGAAGGAGTGAGAGATGACCAGACCGCACATCCTGGTGCTCGGTGCCGGCATCGCCGGGTTCGAGCTCGCGCGCGAGCTGCGCAGGGACGTCGCCGCCCGCCGCATCGACCTCACGGTCGTCGAGCCGGAACCCTACCTGACCTACAAGCCGCTGCTCCCGGAGGTCGCCGGCGGCGAGACGCAGGCGAGGGACACCGCCGTGCCGCTGCGACGGCCGCTGAAGGGCGTCGACCTGGTGGCGGGCTCGCTGGAGTCGGTGGACACGTCGGCCAAGGTCGCCGTCGTCCGGTCGCTCGACGGCACGCAGCGTCCGCTCCACTACGACCACGTCGTGTTCGCGCTGGGCGCGGTGAGCACGGTGCTGCCCATCCCGGGCCTGGCGGAGAACGCGATCGGCTTCTCCAGCGTGGAGGAGGCGGCCTACCTGCGCGACCACGTGCTCGAGCGGGTGCGTTTCGCCGCATCCACCTCCGACGCCGCGGAGCGCAGCCGGGCGCTGACGTTCGTGTTCGTCGGCGGCGGCTACACCGGCGTGGAGGCGATCGCCGAGCTGCAGCGCCTCGCCGCGGCCGAGCTGGACCGCTGGCCGGAGCTCGACGGAACGTCGATGACCTGGTTGCTGGTGGAGGTCGCCGACCGCATCGCCGCGGAGCTGCCGGAGCAGCTGTCCGCCTGGACGCTGCGGCTGCTGCGCCGACGCGGCATCCGGGTGCTGCTGAAGACGGAGTCGAAGAGCTTCGAGAACGGCGTGGTCGTGCTGAGCAACGGCGAGACGCATCCCGCCGACACGATCGTCTGGGTCGCCGGGGTGACGCCGAACCCGGTGCTGGACCGCGCGGACGTCCCGCGCGGCCCGAAGGGGCACGTGCAGTGCAACGCGTGCCTGCAGGCCGTCACCGACGACGGCGCCGTGCTCGACGGAGTCTGGGCGCTCGGCGACGACGCCCAGGTGCCGGACCTGACCGCCGCGAAGCAGCCCGCGTACTACCCGCCGAACGCGCAGAACGCCGTGCGCCAGGCGCGCGTGCTCGCCAGGAACCTGCGGAACGCCGTCGCGGGCGAGCCGCCGGTGGAGTACCGGCACCGTTCGCTCGGCACGCTCGCGAGCTACGGCGGGATGCAGGGCGCGGCCGTGGTGCGCGGGGTGCCGCTGCGCGGCGTTCCCGCGTGGGCGGTGGACAAGGTGTACCACGCGATCGCGCTGCCGAGCGCGAGCAGACGGTTCCGTCTCGTGCTCGGCTGGCTCGGCAACGCGCTGACGCCGAGGGACGTCTCCCCTACGGCGACCGTGCGGCACCCGCGCGAGCGCTTCGAGCGGGCGGCGGCGGCGCAGGCGAAGAAGTCCTGAGGGCGCGTCCGGGGCGTGGGGCGGTGACTGTGGCCGCCCGGTAGGAAAGGTCCTGCGCGAGCAGGGGCAAACGTACCGGGCGGGGTCAGTCGCGGCGGATCAGCGGTAGAGCGGGGAGCCGTCCGGGGCGGCGGGGACGGGGGTTCCGTCCATGAAGGTGGGCCAGGCCAGGCGCTCGGTCGGGGCGAGGGCGGCGAAGTCCGGCATGCCGTTGGCACCCGCCGGGACAGGGCGCCCGTCCAGCAGGCGCGGCCAGGCGAGGGGACGCGGCGGCTGCGCGGCCGCCGCGGGCGGCACCGAGGCGGGCGATGCCGGTGCGGGAGCGGGAGCCGCGGGGACGGGAGCGACGGGGGCGAACGGAGGCGCTGCGGGAGCCGTAGAGGTGGGAGCGGCAGGGGCGGCGGGCGCCGCAGAGGCCGGAGCGACAGGCGCGGCAGCCTCCGGCGCCGGCGCTGCAGGCGCCGGCGCGGGAGCGGCAGCAGCAGGGGCCGCGGGTGCCGCAGGCGCGGTCGACACGGGAGCGCCCACCGTGGCAGCCGCCGGCGTCCCGCCGTACGGCGCACCCGCGTACGGCGCGCCAGTCGCCGGTGGCACGGCCGGCGGATAGTAGCCGGCGGCGACCGCCGCGTCCCGCTGCGCCCGCGCGCTCACCAGTGCCCACAGCGGCACCAGCACGAAGCAGACGCCGGCCACGATGCTGATGGCGCCGATGATGCGGCCGTAGTAGTCGAAGTCCCAGAAGTCGTGGAACGGCTCCGGGGCGGGGAGGGTGACGAGGATCGCGACCAGGGCGATCGCGATCAGGCCGACGATGGCGATCGCGTCCGTCGCCTGCGAGCGCCAGCGCATCCAGAGCAGCCGGAGCAGGTCGCCCAGCCCGATCATCGCGCGCACCCACAGCAGCGTGCCCAGGCCGAGGAAGAACGCGGCGACCATCTCGCCCGGGCCGTACGACCCGAACCAAATCACGCCGATCCAGACCAGCAGCAGGTAGGCGTCAAGGGCGAGGGACGACAGCTCGAACCAGTCGGGACGGTAGCGGCCGATGACCGAGTCCACCCACACCAGCAGCGCGAACACCACCAGGGCGACGTTGGTGCTGATCACCCGGCCGAGCGTCTCGCCGCTGACCCCGAACAACACGAAGCCGATCGAGAGCAGGGCCGCGAGCACCACCACCCCGATCAGGACGCGCAACGCCCACGAACCGATCGCACTCGCACCTCTGCTGGCAGCCACGTGCAGACTCCATTCCCCTCGACGCACGGGGGCGGCCGCCCCCGTGCGCAACGCTACCGGAACGAGACGGCGGACGCTCAGGACGACGCGTGCGTCGACCCGGACGGCGCCCGCAGGATCCCGGCCCGCAGCACGCGCCGCGCCACGACGGCACTCAGCGCCGA